>JALQVB010000009.1:5385-23625 GCA_023260495.1 Aquiluna sp. | reverse complement strand
GCCGTTGCACACCCCCAGCACCGGCACCCCGCGGTCCGCCGCGGCGATCACGCTGCGCATCACCGGGCTGCGGCTGGCGATCGCCCCGCAGCGCAGGTAGTCGCCATAGGAGAAGCCGCCGGGAAGCACTACTGCGTCGACCTTCTTGAGGTCTTCGTCTGCATGCCAAAGTGGCACTGGGGTGCCGCCGGCTAGCCGGACCGCGCGCTGCGCGTCGCGGTCATCGAGGCTACCGGGGTAGGTGATGACTCCGATGCGCATTAGTTCTCTACCGTTACCGCAACGACGTCTTCAATGACGTCGTTGGATAGGAAGTTGGCAGCTTGGCTCTTGGCGTTCTCGATGTCTTTCTCGGTCACCTCGCGGTCAAAGTGCAGCTCGATACGCTTTCCGATTCGCACGGCTGCAATCTCATCGTGGCCGGAGCGGTGCAGTGCATTGGCAACTGCCTTGCCCTGTGGATCTAGTAGATCCTGCTTGGGCATGATTTCAACGATGATCTTTGGCACTTTTCCCCTTCGGTTTGCTGGATTTCCAGTTTCGGGATGGACGTATTTTGCCGGCCACACTGCGCGGAATAGCTTTAGTTTAGCGGGCTACACCGGAGGTTCTCACAGACTTGCCCAGAGCCTGCTTATCCACAGATTGGCGTGCAGACTGAAGGAGTGAGCTCTTCGCGCCTAGCCTTGAATGAGAATTCAAATTCTGGTCAATTTGACCGAATCAATTTACACTGAAGAGATGGGAAAAATAGTGACTATTACAGAGGCCAAGGCACAGTTCTCCGCTCTTGTCGAAGACGCAATTCGGGGAGACGAGGTCATCATCACCAAGCACGGTAGGCCGGTTGCCAAGATCATCAAGTATCAAAAGCCAGAACTCGTTTTCGGTTCTCTGGTCGGGAAGTTGCCCAAGGAATGGGAAGAGATTGATTTCGATGACAACAGTCACATGGATGAGGCTTGGGCACAGTGGCGACGCAAATTGGATGCGATGGAACTATGAGAGCTCTGCTGGATACAAACGTCCTGACCAACCTGCATCACAAGCCAACTCGGCTTGGGAAGGCAACTCAGCGAAGCCTGCGTGATGCTAGGGCGTTGTATTTTTCACCCCTGACCTTTTTTGAATGGTTGCAAAAGGACGATTACCTAGGGACCAGCACAAAGATGCTGGCCGAGGCAACCATCAAATTCGGAATTGAAGAGTTGCCACTTACCGCGCAGGCGGCACTCGAAGCTCGGCGCTTCGGCTCGTTGCGCGGCTCAGATCCGCTCGACTATCTGATCCTTGCCCAGGCGGCAGAGGCGGGACTCTACCTCTACACAGCCGACAGCAAGCTCTTGGGGTTGGACCTAGATTTTGTGAAGGATTCCAGCGAGTAATCACCCCTCCCTCCGCCTCTCAGCCTGGACCGACTTATTCACAAGTGGCCGACTTAGGCTTCGACGAGCCCGGCTATTTGGCTAACCTTGGAGTATGAGTTCAATACTTGACCAAACTAGTCAGAATTTATACGCTGACATCATGAATAGAACTGTCAGCGTTTACGACTTCAAGTCGAAGCTTTCCGAGCACTTGGAGTCGGTCGAGAAGGGTGAAGACCTAGTTGTGACTCGAAACGGCAAGCCAATTGCCCGGGTAGTGCCGTATGTCGCAGAGCGCCTGCCGCTTGGCGCATTCAAGGATCAGTTTCCAGGGCTCGAGGATGCCGACATAGTTTCGATCAACTGGCTTGATGAGTTTCCCGAGTGGCGCAAAAGTCTATACGGAGATGTCGATGATCCTGCTTGATACCCACGCTCTTCTCTGGGCTTTCGGTGCTCCAAAGAAGCTGGGAAAGAGGCTTGTTCAGAAGATTGAAAGCGAGAGAGCGACCTTCTACTCTCCCCTCAGCGTCTTTGAGTCAAACCTTCTGTTTCTCAAGGGGCGCTTGGCGACGCCACCGGCAAACCTCGACCAGATGGCTCAGCAGCTGGGCATTCTCGAGCTTCCTTACGACCATGCAGCAGCTGCCGAAGGGATGCAGTTTCAACAGCTACTCGGCACCGACCCGTTTGATTGGATGCTGGTGGCGCAAGCCAAGAGCGCCGGTTTCGACTTCTACACCGCCGATATGCGGCTGCTATCGTTAGGCCAACCTTTCATCAAGGACGCCACCCGCTAGTTTCTTGTTTGGAACCCTGCCACCATCTCTAGGACAAGTAATGCTCCAAGGCGAATCGTTCGCTGGTCCTCGCTGTCCTTGTCGGCGTCAATCTCTGTGATGTCCATGCCTGTGACCTGGCTGCTGGCTGCCAGCAGCCGAGCTGCTTGGCGAAGTTCGAAGGCGCTGATGCCTCCCGGTGCGGCGGCAGGGCAGGCCGGCACAATACTGCGGTCGCAAACGTCGACATCGATATCGACAAAGATCTTTCCAGGCAGCTGCTCGAGTGCTTGCTGGCAAGCGCGCTCAATGCCAATCTCTGCAAGTTTGGTTCTTGAGATAACCGTTATACCTAGGTCGTGGGCTAGGCGAGCATATTGGGCAGAGTTGGAAAAGTCATTGATGCCAATCTGGACGATGTTCTTCGGGTTCAGTCCGGCCTCAATGAGCCTTCGCACCGGCGACCCGTTTGATATCCCATCGCGCAAATCGTGATGAGCATCGAGGGTTATGAGCGAGGCCTGAGTGAGATCCTGATTGAAGGCTCCCACCATGGCTGCGTAGGTAATGGAGTTATCGCCGCCAAGAGCGATTGTTAGCTCCTTGTCGGCAGCCGCTATGGCCGCAATCGTTGCCTGCTCGTTACTGTCGGGGTCTGGGATGGCACCTAGGTCTTGCAGCGAAAGTTCGCTTAGGTCACGAGCTGTTGTGTAGGAGTAGGTGCTGAATCTACTCATTGCTGATCTGATGGCGGCTGGGGTGAGGTGAGCGTTGGTTGGGCTGATTGACGTCTTGCTGGCAGGGATGTCGATGATTCCAATTGGGGATTCAGCATCGCTGATGAGCGATGCTGCCCTGGGCCACTTTGGATCTTCACTCATGGTGTCCAAACTTTCTGGAAAGCTCCTTGGCTGCCTGCTGCATTGCAAGCGCCAGCTGGCTCAACTGTAGCTTCTCCAGTGTTCTGGATTGCAAGGTCACTGCTATGCCGGCAAGTGGGTGCCCTAGGTTGTCCTTGATTGAAACCCCAACGGAGGCATAGCCAAGGCTCACCTCGTCCACCTCGAGCGCGAAGCCTTGCTCGCGCTCGGCGGCCAAGGTCTTTGTGAGCTCACCCAGATCCTTAGGTCCAAGCCCAGTTCTGCTGGCTAGGTTGATGCCCTTGAAAGAGGCCGAAAGTTGTTTCTGGTCCAAAACCGCGAGCATGGATCTGCCCGAGGCAGTGAGGTGAGCGGGGAGTCTGACACCGATGTCGGTTACAAGCTTTAGAGATCTTGCTGGTCGCTCCTCGAGAAGGTAAAGCACATCGGAGCCATCAAGAACACCGAGGTGACCAACCACTGATGCCTGTCTCTCTAGGTCCGCAACGAGTTTTCTTAGCACCGGCCGGGCAAGCCGCTCAAGGGGCTCGTGACGCATGTATGCGCTGCCAAGCTCCCAGGCCGCCAGGCCCAATCCCCAGCGCTGGTCCTCCGGGTAGTGGATTGCAAAGCCAGTTTCCTCCAGCACTTCCAGAAGTTGATAACAGGAGGAGCGGGGGATGCCCAGGCGCTTTGCCAAGGAAGCTGCGGTTGCCGGTTGGCCAAGCTCGGCCATCGCATTTAGCAGCGCAAGCGTTCTGGTTGCAGCCGGCACCTTTGACATGGCTCTAGTTTGTCTGAAATTTCAGACAGATGCCACAAATTTCCCGTTGTTTGAAGGTCTCGGGGGTTGTGAAATTGGCTCATGAACGCAACGACGCGCACACTTAGAGCTGCCACCGGCAGCACATTGACTGCCCAGGGCTGGCAGCAAGAGGCAGCACTTCGCATGCTGCACAACAACCTCGACCCCTCGGTCGCCGAGCATCCCGAAGAGCTAATTGTCTATGGCGGCAGCGGCAAAGCCGCTAGAAACTGGGACAGTTTCGATGCGATGGTGAAGACCCTCACCAACCTCAAGAACGACGAGACGATGCTAGTGCAATCTGGCAAGCCTGTTGGTGTCTTCCAGACTCATGAGTGGGCACCCAGGGTGCTGCTAGCCAACTCCAACCTGGTCGGCGATTGGGCTACCTGGCCAGAGTTCCGCAGGCTAGAGAAGTTGGGCCTGACGATGTATGGGCAGATGACCGCTGGCTCATGGATCTACATCGGAACCCAAGGCATCTTGCAGGGCACCTACGAGACCTTTGCTGCGGTTGCAGCCAAGAAGTTTGGCGGCACCCTTGCCGGCACGTTGACTCTGACTGGTGGCTGCGGCGGCATGGGCGGAGCTCAGCCATTGGCCGTGACCATGAATGAGGGCACCTGCCTGATTGTTGACATCGACCCCACTCGGCTGCAAAAGCGAGTCGAAACCAGGTATCTGGACGAGATTGCAAACGACCTTGACGATGCCATCGCCAGGGTGACTCGCTATAAGGCCGAGAAGAAGGCACTGTCAGTTGGTGTGGTGGGCAACGCGGCGACCATCTTTGAAGAGCTTCTCAAGCGCGATGTGGAGATCGACATCGTGACCGACCAGACCAGTGCTCACGACCCGCTCTATTACATCCCAGAGGGTGTCGAGTTTTCCGATGCTCGTGAATACGCAGAGCGTGACCCAAAGGAATTCACCGAGCGAGCTGAGGCCGCGATGGCCAAGCAAGTTGCCGCCATGGTCGGTTTCATGCAAAAGGGTGCCGAGGTTTTCGACTATGGAAACTCAATCAGAGATGAGGCCCGCAAGGGCGGGTTCCAAGACGCCTTTAAGTTCCCCGGCTTCATACCGGCCTATATTCGCCCACTGTTCTGTGAGGGCAAGGGGCCGTTTAGGTGGGTGGCGCTATCTGGCGATAAGAAAGACATCTACCGCACCGACCAGGCCGTGCTGGATCTGTTCCCCGACAACACTCACCTGCGCCGCTGGATCACCATGGCGCAGGATCGAGTTGAGTTCCAGGGTCTGCCAGCACGTATCTGCTGGCTCGGTTATGGCGAGCGCGATAAGGCGGGTGAAGCCTTCAACCAGTTGGTTGCCAAGGGTGAGGTTTCGGCTCCGATTGTTATCGGCCGCGACCACTTGGACTGCGGCAGCGTGGCATCGCCGTATCGCGAGTCGGAGGCCATGCTGGATGGTTCCGACGCCATTGCCGACTGGCCGCTGCTGAACGCAATGGTCAACATCGCTTCTGGTGCGAGCTGGGTATCGCTGCACCACGGGGGCGGTGTCGGCATGGGAAGGTCGATTCACGCAGGACAGGTCTCGGTTGCCGATGGCACCGAGCTAGCTGGGGAGAAGCTGCGACGGGTGCTGACCAACGATCCAGGCATGGGTGTAATTCGACACTGTGATGCCGGCTATCCAGAGGCGCAAGCCGTGGCGCACGAAAAGCATGTTCACGTCCCGATGCTGGACATCGAGTGAAAACGAAGTACCAAGAAATAGCCTCGCTGGTTCTCACCGGCGAGGCATTTGGGCAACTGCAGATCATCGAAAATGCAGCGCTGGTTGTTGAAGACGGCAAGGTGGTTTTTGCTGGAGCGCAGCATGGTGCACCAGATGCAGACAATGTGGTTTCCCTGGCGGGCAAGTGCGTCATTCCCGGTTTTGTTGATTCTCATTCGCACCTGATTTTTGGCGGAGAGCGCAGCGAAGAATTTGCGCACCGCATGGCTGGGACTCCGTACTCTTCTGGCGGGATTCGCACTACCGTGCGGGCCACGCGCGAGGCGAGTGATGAAGAGCTGCGCGAAAATGCCAGGCGCCTGATAGCCGAGTTTTACTCGAGCGGCATCACGCATTTCGAGATAAAAAGCGGCTACGGCCTAGATGTTGAAACCGAGTTGCGCTCGCTCAAGATTGCTCGCGAATTCACCGAGGACGTCACGTTCCTTGGCGCCCACGTCGTGCCGGAGGGTGTTGAACGCAAGGAATACCTAGCCTCACTCACAGGAGAGATGCTGGAAGGGGCAAAGCAGTATGCGAAGTGGATTGACGTGTTCTGCGATCGAGGTGCCTTCAGCACCGAAGAGTCCAGAGAGATTCTTGAGGCTGGAATTGCATCTGGACTAAAACCCAGGATGCATTCGAACCAACTTGAAAACCAAGGTGGAATCCAGCTGGCTGTAGAGCTGGATTGTGCTTCGGTTGACCACTGCACTCAGCTGAGTGCCGAAGATATCGCTTCGCTGTCTGGCTCCAACACGGTTGCCACTTTGGTGCCGGGGGCTGAGTTCTCAACCAAGAGTCCCTATCCAGATGCCAGAAGACTCGTTGCAGCTGGCGTCACCGTCGCGCTCGCCACCGATTGCAACCCTGGATCTTCTTTTACAACTTCAATGCCGTTCTGTATCGCCCTTGCCGTTCGGGAGATGGGGCTTACTCCAGACCAGGCCCTTTGGGCCGCCACTCGAGGTGGCGCTAGGGCTTTGCGCAACGACAGGGGCACCCTTGAGGTCGGTTCGAACGCCGACTTTGTGGTGCTGGACGCACCAAATCACATCCACCTGGCCTACCGGCCGGGAGTGCAGCTTGTGAGCCAGACCTACGTGGCTGGCGAGCTGGTGTTTGAAAGGTAATCAAATGCAAGAGATTGTTTTAGGCACCAGCGGGCTTAGCTTTGCCGACGTCATCGCAGTGGCAAGGCATGGTGCCGAGGTGAGCATTAGTGAAGCTTCGCTTTCTGCCATGGCCGAGACCCGTGCACACATCGAGAAGTTGGCCGCCGGAGATGAGCCGGTTTATGGGATCTCGACCGGCTTCGGAGCACTCGCTCAGCGTCACATCCCAATGGCCGATCGGGTGCAGTTGCAGAAGTCACTAATTCGTTCGCATGCCGCTGGCATGGGGGACCCGGTTGAGACCGAAGTCGTCCGGGCAATGATGCTGCTGCGACTGCGCACCATGTGTTCCGGTCGCACCGGTGTGCGGCCTGTTGTGGCACAAACCTATGCGGCGATCTTGAACGCTCGGATTACGCCTCGCGTTGTCGAATTCGGGTCTTTGGGGTGCTCTGGCGATCTCGCACCACTCGCACACTGCGCCATGGTGCTGATGGGTGAGGGCAGAGCCTTTGGGCCGGATGGCACCGAGGCACCCGTTGCCTCGCTACTGGCTGCAGCCGGCATTGAACCAGTAGAGCTTGCCGAAAAAGAAGGGCTGGCGCTTATCAATGGCACCGATGGCATGCTCGGGATGTTGATCATGGCCATCGCTGATTTCGAGACGCTGCTCGATCAAGGTGATGTGGTTGCCGCCATGAGCGTCGAGGGGCAGATGGGCACCGACCGGGTTTACCGACCAGAGCTTCACGAGGGACTTAGACCACACCCTGGCCAAGCAACTAGCGCGGCAAATATGTTTGCAGCACTTCAAGGAAGCGAGATAGTGCAGTCGCATCGCCATGGCGATGGCGTTGTGCAGGATGCCTATTCCCTGCGCTGCGCGCCTCAGGTGGCAGGCGCCGCTCGAGACACCCTGACTCATGCCAAATTGGTTGCAGAGCGCGAGCTCGCCTCGGTGATCGACAACCCTGTGGTGCTGGAGAGCGGTGAGGTCACCTCAAACGGAAACTTCCATGGTGCTCCAGTCGCGATGGTCTTAGATTTTCTGGCCATTGCCGCCGCTGATGTTGGGTCTATCTCCGAGCGCAGGACTGACCGGTTCCTAGACGTCTCGCGCAACCGCGGATTGCCAGCCTTCTTGGCTAACGATCCTGGAGTTGACTCGGGTTTGATGATCGCCCAATACACGCAGGCCGGATTGGTGTCTGAGAACAAGCGACTGGCCAACCCGGCAAGCGTGGACTCGATTCCATCGAGTGCGATGCAGGAGGACCACGTTTCCATGGGCTGGCATGCGGCGAGAAAGCTTCGCAAGTCGCTTGATAACCTGCGGCGAATTATCGCTATCGAGCTAGTCACGGCTGCCAGGGCAGTTGAAATGAGAGCTCCGCTGAGACCATCACCAGTGACCGGAGAGCTAATTGCAATCCTTCGTGAGAAGGTGCCGGGCTTGGGCCCGGACAGAGATTTAGGCGAGGAGCTAGAGGCCGCATATCGGCTACTTGTCCCCAGGTCTCACTAGCTCAGTCTTTTCAACAGATTCTTGAGCTTGACAATTGGTATCACTTTGATACCGTTACTCTCATGGCTATGACACTCAGACTTACCGCAGAAGATGAAGCTATCCTTTCCAGACTTGCAGAGCAGCTCGGAACCTCCAAGCAAAAAGCCCTGCTTGAAGCGATGCGTATGGTGGAGCGTGAGTCGCGGAAAAAGCGTCGAGTCAGTGAGGCGCTGCAATTCGTGCTCACGCATGACAAAGAGCTTATGGACCGTCTGGCAGACGCATGACCGAGTATGTGGAGCTGGATCACGCCCTTGATGTCATATCCAGTCTCGGCTTTCATGTAAAGGAAGTCGGATTGCTGGATTCTGCCCTGGCGAGACCTCAAACCACTGTCTTCGGTGAAGATGCGTACTCAAGTCTTGAAATGAAAGCAGCAGCGCTAAGCCATTCGTTGGCCAAGAACCACGCTCTAGTCGACGGTAACAAACGCACCACTTGGGCGCTTATGGTCGTATTTCTTTTTTTGAATGGCTACAAGCACAATTTCACGACCGACGAGGGTATGGAATTCGTTCTTGGAATTGCTACTGATCAAATCACGGTGGAGCAAGCAGCCGAAATGATTAGGTTGCACCTCGTTCCGCTTGACTAGCGAGCAAAACTCTCAATCGGAGGGCAGGTGCAAGTGAGATTGCGATCTCCAAAGGCGCCGTCAATCCTTCTTACCGGTGGCCAATACTTGCTGCGCTCCTGGTTTGCCACCGGGAAGACTGCCTCCGCCCTGGTGTAAGGGTGGTTCCACTCACCGGTCAGGTGGCTGGCTGTGTGCGGGGCATTTACCAGTGGGTTGTCATCAGTTGGCCATTCGCCGTCCTGAACCCTCTGTGCCTCGGCCCTGATTGCCAGCATGGCATGGATGAAGCGCTCCAGCTCTTCCATTGGCTCCGACTCGGTGGGCTCAATCATGAGGGTTCCGGCAACCGGGAAGCTCATGGTTGGGGCGTGGAAGCCATAGTCAACAAGGCGCTTCGCAACATCGTCATTTGAGATGCCAGCTTCTTTTTGCAATGGGCGAATATCGATGATTGCCTCGTGCGCAACAAGTCCATTCTTGCCTGTGTATAGAAGCGGGTAGGCGTCGGCCAGTCGCTTTGCAACATAGTTTGCACTCAGCACGGCAACCGAGGTTGCGCCAATTAGACCCTCGGATCCCATTAGGTGGATGTAGGCCCATGAGATTGGAAGAATGCTTGGCGAACCGAACGGGGCTGCAGAAACTGGGCCGTAGCCGGTGAGCTCAACCTGAGCCATCGAGTGCCCAGGCAGGAACTGGCGGAGGTGCTCCTTGGCAACCACCGGTCCTACGCCCGGACCACCACCACCGTGCGGGATGCAGAAGGTCTTGTGCAGATTCAGGTGCGAAACATCGCCCCCGAACTCGCCAAACTTGGCAAATCCAACTACCGCATTGGTGTTTGCACCATCGATGTAAACCTGACCACCGGCTGCGTGAACCAGGTCGCAAATCTCGACCACTGCCTCCTCATACACACCGTGTGTGGAGGGGTAAGTGATCATCAGCGCGGCTAGCGCATCGCTGTGCTCGGCGATCTTGGTCTTCAGGTCAGCAACATCAACGTTGCCGTTCTCATCGCAGGCAACCACAACAACTTCCATGCCAGCCAGCACGGCGCTCGCTGCGTTCGTGCCGTGGGCGCTGGATGGAATCAGACAGATGTTGCGCTGGAAGTCCCCGCGGGAGCGGTGGTAGCCGCGAATTGCCAGCAGTCCAGCTAGCTCTCCCTGGCTTCCGGCGTTTGGCTGCAGCGATACCGCCTCGTAGCCGGTGATGTCGCTAAGCCAATTGCTCAGCTCGGTGATCAGCTCGATGTAGCCCTGGGTGTCTTCGGCAGGTGCGAATGGGTGCAGGCTGGCAAATTCTGGCCAGGTGACAGCTTCCATTTCGGTTACCGAGTTGAGCTTCATGGTGCAGGAACCAAGCGGAATCATGCCGCGGTCGAGCGCGTAGTCATGGTCGGCAAGCTTCTTGAGGTAGCGCATCATTGCGGTCTCAGAGTGGTGCGTGTTGAACACCGGGTGCTCCAGGAATGCGCTGGTCCTGTGGTTGCGAAGCCGGTCGGTGGCATCCTCAGGCCTTGGTGCTCGAGCGCCAAAGGCGGTCGCCAACTCGGCCAGGTGCTTCCAGGTGGTGCTCTCATCAACGGATATGCCCAGGGTGCTCTCGTCCACTACCAGCATGGTTAGGTCTTTTTCGCGAGCTGCCTGGAAGTGCTTTTGGGCATCTATGTTCAGAACCCGGATGGTGTCAAAGAAACTCTCGTGCTGCAGCTCGAAGCCGATTTCTTGAAGGACTTTGGCAAGAGCCGATGCTTTGGAGTGAATCTCGCTGGCTATCGCCTTGAGGTCTTCTGGTCCGTGATAGACCGCGTACATACCCGCCATCACCGCAAGCAGAACCTGGGCGGTGCAGATATTTGAAGTCGCCTTTTCGCGCCTGATGTGCTGCTCGCGAGTCTGCAGGGTGAGGCGGTAGGCAGGAGAACCTTCGGCATCTACCGAGACGCCAACCAGGCGTCCGGGCATGGTCCGCTCGAGCTTTTCGCGCACCGCTAGGTACCCGGCGTGTGGACCACCAAAGCCCATTGGCACCCCAAATCGCTGGGTGGTGCCGCAGACAACGTCCGCACCCTTCTCTCCCGGAGGGGTAATCAGGGTTAGCGCCATCAGGTCGGCTGTGGCAATGGCCAGTCCACCAAATTCGTGCACCTTGGCAAAGATGCCATCGAAATCAACGATGCGTCCCGATGCGCCCGGGTACTGCACCACAGCTCCGAAGCACTCTTCGTCTAGCTGGTTCGGGTCGGCGGCATCGAAGTACTTGATGACGATGCCCATCGGCTCGGCTCGGTGCTCGAGCAGCTGCTTGGTCTGCGGAAACAGGTCGCTGTCGACAAAGAAGACATTGCTCTCGGTGCCTGCGCTGCGTCGGGCAATCATCATCGCCTCAACCACTGCGGTCGACTCATCCAACATCGAGGCATTAGCGGTCTTCATGCCGGTGAGCTCGGTGACCACCGTCTGGAAGTTGATTAGTGCCTCGAGCCGGCCCTGAGAGATCTCTGGCTGGTAGGGGGTGTAGGCGGTATACCAACTTGGGTTCTCCAGCACGTTGCGCTTGATGACTCCCGGGGTTCTGGTGCCGTAGTAGCCAAGGCCGATAAAGCTTTGAGTTATCCGGTTTTTGCCGCCGATCTCGCGCAGCCGCTCGAGGGCATCTTCCTCGCTGACCGGGTCTGGCAGAGTCGAGCCACCTCGATACTTGATGGCATCGGGCAGTGCCTTCTCCATCAGTTCGCTTAGGTTTTTGATGCCAAGGAAGTCGAGCATTTTTTGCTGCTCGGTGGCATCCGGCCCGATGTGCCGGAACTTGAACTGATGTTGCTCGGCTAGCAATTACCCTCCAATAACGGCTTCGTACTCTTCCGCAGAAAGAAGCTCTGGAAGAGCAGTAAAACGAATCTTAATCAACCAGCCATCGCCAAACGGGTCTGAGTTGATGGTGTCGGGAGCTGCGTCGAGCGAGCTGTTCACCTCAACCACCTCGCCGTCCATCGGGGCGTAAAGCTCACCCACGCTCTTGGTGCTCTCGATCTCACCGCAGATCTTCATGTTGGTGGTCTGGCTGCCAACCTTCGGCAGGTCCACATACACAATCTCCCCCAGTGCCTCGGCGGCATACTCGGTGATGCCGATGGTTGCTACATCTCCTTCGATGCGCACCCACTCGTGCTCCTTGGTGTACTTCAGATCGGTTGGATTACTCACTTGGCCCTCCTATAAAACGGCAAGTCGACAACTTCGAATTCAATCCTGGTTCCCCGCACATCAGCCTCAACCTTGTCTCCCGCTGAAAGGTTCCCGCTCAGATACGCCATTGCGATTGGGTAGCCAAGCGTTGGCGACAGTGCACCGCTGGTAATGCTTCCGATGGCGCTGTCGCCACCGGGCAAGAAGACCTCGTAGTCGGCTCTCGCAGCTCGCCTGCCCTCGCCTCTAAGTCCATAGAGCTATGGGTTTGCGTCAACACTGAGCTCATGTCCATAGAGCGGCATGCCTGCCTCCAGCCGCAGAGTATCGCGGCAGGCAAGACCGCAGGAGGTGAGCTCATCACCGCCAGCAGCAAGCAGCTCCTGCCAGAGCTTTTCGGCGTGCTCGGCGGCAACCAAAACCTCAAAGCCGTCTTCACCGGTGTAGCCCGTACGGGCAAGGTGCGCTTCGATGCCAGCAACTTCTCCGGTTGCTATCGAGTAGTACTTCAGCGGGGCTAGATCAATACTGCAAATGCGCTGCAGAATCTCTGTGGCCTTGGGTCCTTGGATGGCAACCAAAGCCAGCTCATCTGAGCGGTCCTTGAGGGTCTCCAGTTCAAAGCCTGCACTTCGCTCCTGAAGCGCCTGCCAAACCGCCTGTCTGCCCGAGGCATTTGCAATGATCAAGAACTCTTGCTCGGCAAGCCGATAAACAATCAAGTCGTCGATCACACCGCCCTGTTCGTTACACAGCATTGTGTACTTGGCACGGCCAACGGCAAGTTTGGAGACCTGGCTCACGACACAGAAATCTAGGTAGTCGGCTGCCGGTGGTCCTGAGACTGCGAACTCGGACATGTGACTGATATCGAACAGCCCGGCTGAGTTTCTAACAGCGTGGTGCTCATCGAGGTCTGAGCCATAGCGCACGGGCATGTCCCAGCCACCAAAGTCAGTGAAGCTGGCCCCAAGTTTTTGGTGCTCAGCGTGAAGTGGTGTTCTCAGCACCTGACCACTCTATTGCCTTACACCCGTGAGTTTTTCCGCAAGCAGCGAATAGCGCTCGGCACTAATGCTGACAATCTCATCGCTCAGTCTTGGTGGCTCGCCGCTGCCGTCCCAGTTCTCGCTGAGCCAGTTGCGGACCATCTGCTTGTCAAAGCTCTGGTCCCGCACTCCAGCAGCCCATTGCTCCCGGTCCCAGTACCTGGAGGAGTCAGGTGTTAGCACCTCGTCGCCGAGGGTTAGCTCGCCGTTCTTCGGGTCGGCCCCGAACTCGAACTTGGTGTCGGCCAGAATCAAACCCGCCTGCTCGGCAATTGCGCTTGCCGCCCGGAAGATTTCTAGCGATGCATCCCGCAGGGCGGCTGCAATCTTTTCGCCGACGAGTTCGATGGTCTGCTCAAAGGTGATGTTCTCGTCCTTCTCGCCCTGCGGGGCTTTATAGGCGGGCGTGAAGATTGGCTCAGGGAGCCTGTCGCCAAACTGAAGTCCTGCCGGCAGCTCAATGCCGCAGATGGTGCCGCTCTGCTGATATTCCTTCCAGCCCGAGCCTGAGATGTAGCCGCGCACCACACACTCCACCGGATACATCTCCAGCCTTTTCACGACTACTGCCCGGTCGGCAATCTCGGCAGGTGCCGCCAGCTCTTCCGAGCGGTGACTGGGGAAGTCAATGTGATCAAACCACCAGTTGGTCATTCGGGTTAGGTTCGCACCCTTGCCCGGAATCTCCGGCTCCAGCACATGGTCAAACGCGCTGATGCGATTGCTGGCAACTATCAGGACCAGGTGGGAGAGATCTGGATCGATTGGTTCAAATAGCTCTCGAACCTTGCCGGAGTAGAGATGTCTAAAACCCGCGATTTCCAATTAGCTCACCTTGGCTGCGATGTCGCTGCGGTAGTGACCACCCTCGAGGTGGATTCGGCTCATGCCCTCGTAGGCAAGTGTCCTTGCCTCCTGGAAGCTGTCGCCGCAGCCCACCACAGAAAGCACTCGACCAATCGGGCTGGCCTTGCAGACCTCCACATCGTCAATACTCTCGGCGGAGTCGATTCCTGTTACTTCCCGGACTGGAGCTGCGCTAACCGGATAGCCCTCCGAAGCCAGCACAACTGTCACTGCCTTACGGGCAGAAAACTCGGCAGCGGGCCCAACATCTAGCTTGCCGGTCGCGGCTCGCATCAGAAGGTCGGCGAGATTGGAGGTGAGCCTGCGCAGCACGACCTGCGTCTCGGGGTCTCCAAAGCGGGCATTGAATTCGATTACCTTCACGCCGCGCTCGGTCACGATCAGGCCGCAGTAGAGCAGGCCAACAAAGTCGGCTCCTCTTCGGGCGAGTTCGTTGATCACTGGCTGGGCAATGCGCTCGGTGACTTCCTCGACAAAGCCTTCAGGCAGCCAAGGGATTGGGGAGTAGGCGCCCATGCCTCCGGTGTTTGGTCCCTGGTCGCCATCGAATGCTCGCTTGAAGTCCTGTGCTGGGCTCAGTGGTATTACGGTCTTGCCATCGGCCAGGAAGAACAGGCTGACCTCTTGGCCGGATAGAAATTCTTCGACTAGCACTCCGCCCGAGATGTAGTTCTCGGCGTGAGCAATTGCAGCAGCGCGGTCCTCGGTGACAATGACGCCTTTGCCAGCTGCTAGGCCATCGGCCTTCACAACATACGGAGCACCGAACTGGTCAATTGCCGCTTCAACCTCTCCCATGGTGGTGCACTGGTGCGCCATGCCGGTTGGCACCTCGGCGCTCGCCATTATTTCCTTGGCAAAATTCTTGGAACCCTCCAGCTGCGCGGCATCCTGGTTTGGCCCAAAGACTGCAATCCCCTGCTCGCGAAGCGCATCGGCGACGCCGGCAACAAGTGGCGCCTCGGGCCCGATAACAGCGAGGTCGACGCGCTCTTCAAGGGCAATCTTCACGACCTCAAGACGGTCGGTGGCGTCGATGCCTGGACGGATCTCCACCTCGCGGGCGATTCCTTCGTTGCCCGGGGCGCAAACGATGTTTTCTTTCGCGGTGCCAGTGCGAATAAGCGCCTTGACAATTGCATGCTCGCGAGCGCCGGAGCCAACAATAAGGATTCTCATCTTGGTGAGTTTACCGTTCTAGCTCTCGAGGATTTCCAGGGCTATCAGGTAAACAACGTTTCCCTCGCGCTTGCCAATCGCAATCAGATCAGCAACATCTCCCATGGGCTGATAAACAAGCCGCAATCTTGAATTGTGCCCGGTTCGAATTGAGCGACATCGGGCTAGCCCACCCCTCAGGGGTTTTCCGATTGGCTCAGTTGATCCCTCGAGTGAATCCAAGCTCCTCGACACGATTATTTGATCAGAGCCATCTAGGGACTGATACATGGCTGCAAATTCTGGCCGGGCCGCCAACCTCATTTGAGATCATCCCTAGTGAGACCAACGCTGTCGAGCAGTTCATCGAATGTGTATCGCTTGCCGCTTGTGTCAGCTTCAGCTCGCTTCACCGCAAGCACGGTCTGTGCGTAGTCGATAATGTCGGTCCACTCGCCGTCATCAAGGTCTTTATGCCAAACATCCGAGAGTTCGGCAATAGCTAGGTAAAGCTCAATATCCATTAGCACCGCCGCAGGCTTGTTGTGCTTCAGCACAATTTGGGGACTGCCAGACTGCGCCTTCTGAACAATGGCAGATGCTTTGTTAGCTAGGTCGGTGACAGAAACCATATTTTCCAGTTGCTCCCTTTTCAATTTCACCTCCTTTCCTAAGTATTTTTATACCCCTAAAAATACCTAAAACAAAGGTGATGTGGCAACAGTATTTCCCTACGACCTGAGCTGAATTTGGCATCCAGCAATGGTTGTTGATGGCTGTGTGGTTTCAGAGATTGGGGATAATTGCCTGATGGGCAAGAAGCAGATTCCTGATGAGGTTGGCCAAGGTGCGCTTGCTGATCTGGAACACCAGACACCGATGGCGGTGCGCTACTTGCTGCAGCGGATAGAGACCTCCAATCCCGGCCACTCGGTCGAACTTCGGATTCCGCCCTATGGCGCTATCCAGTGCATTGCAGGGCTCAACCATCGGCGGGGCACTCCGCCAAACGTGGTTGAGATGAAGCCGGCCGACTTCCTTGCGCTCTGTCGAGGCGAGCTCCTATGGCAGGACGCGATTGACTCCGGAAAGCTCATTGCATCCGGAACTTTGAGCGACGAGCTGCAGCGAATCTTCCCGCTGGAGATTTAGCGGCCCAATAGCTGGTTTAATTGGCGCATGGCCAAAGATGAAGAGGTGGAAATCCGCCGAGCTCCCAAGATGTTTCCGTGGATGCTCACTGGAGGATTGCTGGGCATAGTGATTGCCCTGGTGATGGGAATCTTCGCACCCCAGGACGAGACGCTTCCTGCCAATTTCGTTGGTCTACTTCTGATTTCCTTTGCAGCCCTTGGCCTCGGGCTTGGCGCGCTGTTCGCGATTGTTTACGACCTGATTTCTTCCCGTCGCGCGCGCCGGGCGATTGCCAATAGGGTTACAGAGTGAGACGCGGCGACGGAAACCTAAATCACGACCTGATGCCGGGCGAAAAAGGCCCGCAGGATGCCTGTGGCGTGTTTGGCGTTTGGGCCGAAGGCGAAGAGGTTGCCAAGCTGGCCTTCTTTGGTCTCTACGCGCTGCAACACCGTGGCCAAGAGTCCGCGGGAATCGCAACCGCAGATGGCGAGAAAATTCTGGTGTTCAAGGACATGGGCCTGGTCTCGCAGGTTTTTGATGAATCAGCCCTCGAATCGCTGCAGGGTCACATCGCCGTTGGCCACACCCGCTATTCAACGACGGGTGCCTCGCACTGGCGCAACGCTCAGCCAACACTGGGCCGCACCGCCTTCGGCACCGTGGCGCTTGGCCACAACGGAAACCTCACCAATACCGCTGAGCTCATGCAGATGCTTGAGGAGCGCTACCCGAATCACGAGGGAGAACTGCGCGGCGGCAACACCACCGACACCGCAGTGCTGACTGCGCTGCTGAACGGAAACCCAGACAGCTCACTCGAGGCAACTGCACTCGAACTTTTACCTCAGGTCAAGGGCGCTTTTTGCCTGGTCTTTATGGACGAGCACACTCTCTATGCCGCGCGCGATCCGCAGGGCGTGAGGCCGCTGGTGCTCGGACGGCTGGAGCGTGGCTGGGTTGTTGCCTCAGAGTCGGCAGCACTTGATATTGTCGGAGCTTCATTTGTGCGCGAGGTTGAGCCGGGTGAGCTAATCGCTATTGATGAGAACGGGCTGCGTTCCTCTCGCTTTGCCGAAACTAAGCGCGCTGGCTGCGTCTTTGAATACGTCTATCTCGCTCGTCCCGATACGTCAATTAATGGCCGCGTCGTTTACGAGGCAAGGGTTGAGATGGGCCGAGCGCTCGCAAAGGAGTATCCGGTCGAAGCTGACTTGGTTATGCCGACCCCAGAGTCAGGCACCCCGGCCGCAATTGGATTTAGCGAGCAGAGCGGTATCCCATTTGGCCACGGCCTGGTCAAGAACTCATACGTTGGCCGCACCTTCATCCAGCCTTCTCAGACCATCCGTCAGCTCGGTATCAGACTGAAGCTCAACCCGCTACGCGAGGTAATTGCCGGCAAGCGACTTGTTGTGGTTGACGACTCCATCGTGCGCGGCAACACCCAGCGGGCCCTGGTGAAGATGCTCAAGGAGGCCGGGGCAGCCGAGGTGCATGTTCGAATTTCCAGCCCGCCGATTACTTGGCCCTGTTTCTACGGCATCGACTTTGCCTCCCGGGCGGAGCTGATTGCCACCGGCCTCGGTGTTGATGAGGTGCGCCAATCGATTGGTGCAGACTCGCTCGGCTATCTCTCCAAGGAAGGCATGATGAATGCCACCCAGCAGGAGCCATCCTCGCTCTGCACCGCATGTTTCACTGGGCAGTACCCAATCGAACTTCCCGCCGCCGAGAGCCTGGGCAAGAACCTGCTCGAGCGCGGAGTAGCAACCATCAAAGAAGAGAAGCACGTCCACATCGATGACTAATCCATACGCCGCATCAGGAGTCGACACCGAGGCTGGCGACAAGGCAGTCGAGCTAATGAAGCAGGCCGTCTCCGCCACCCACAACTCGATGGTCCTTGGTGGTGTCGGCGGCTTCGCGGGCATGATCGATGCCGGTTTCTTGAAGGACTACGATCACCCTATTCTTGCCACCTCAACTGATGGCGTTGGCACCAAGGTGGCGATTGCTCAGGCC
>JALQVB010000009.1:0-5375 GCA_023260495.1 Aquiluna sp. | reverse complement strand
GGTTTCTGGCGCCAAGAGCCTTTTTATGACCGATTACATCGCCTGTGGAAAATTGGAACCAAACCGCATTGCGGATATCGTGCGCGGCATTGCAAATGCCTGCAAGGAAGTTGATGTGGCGCTGGTTGGCGGCGAGACAGCTGAGCACCCTGGGCTACTCCGCGAAGACGAATACGACGTGGCGGGAGCTGCCACCGGCGTTGTGGAGAAGAGCAAGATCTTGGGAGCTGAGAGGGTCCAGGTCGGCGATGTTGTGTTGGGCCTTCAGGCCTCGGGGCTGCACTCAAATGGCTACTCGCTGGTCAGAAAAATAGTCGCCGACAAGGGGCTGAAATACACCGACCAGATTTCGGATTTCTCGCGTCCGCTCGGTGAAGAGCTGCTGGAGCCAACCAGGTTGTATTCGGGCGTGCTGAACAAGGTCTTGGAAGAGTTTGATGGTGAGTTTTCCACCATGAGCCACATCACCGGTGGCGGCATCGCCGCGAACCTCTCTCGTGTCCTGCCGCAAACCGTCTCTTTGGACGTCGATCGCGCCAGCTGGTCGCCATCCGCTGTCTTCCGAGTTCTGGCAGGTCTTGGCGGCTACGACCTGAAGGATTTGGAGAGCACCTGGAACCTAGGGCTTGGCTTTGCGGTTGTGGTGCGAAAGGCAAGCGCCGAGGCTATTGGAACTCGCATAACCGAACTGGGCATCCCGACCTGGCAGCTGGGAATCATCGAGTCCACTCCTTGCGATGCTGAGCTGCCCGGCTATGTCTCAGAGGCCAAGGGTGTGCGCGGCGGTGCGGTCAGGCTGGTTGGCAACTATGCGCAATAAGGCTGCGGTCGCCACCGGAGTCGTCGGAGTATTTCTCGCGGTAGTTGCATTCCTGCTGGGATTGATTTCTGGAGCAGATAACGCCACGGTGAGCATAGTGCGCGACACCCCAAGCGCTAACTGCTATCCCGACACCGCCGATGATCAGTTTTCTGAGCAGCATGTGGCCACCAAGGTTCTGGCTTGTGAAGTAATGGGAATGACCAAGCAGGCCGCTATCGACTACCTGGAGGCGGAGGGCCGCACCGTGCGGATCGCATCGGAGGACGGCGAATACTTTGCCCTCACCGAGGACTACCGCGATGACCGAGTAAATCTAGAGATTTTGGTTGGGTTGGTTGTTGGCGCAAGCGCCTGGTAACTAGTCTTCGTCCTGCTCGACCTCGCGGTCGTCATCCAGTTCAGGCTCGTCATCTTCGTAGTCATCCGCCCAGCGGTCCACGTATAGTTCGTCTTCACCCTTGCTGCTCAGCTCCGCTTCCAGCGCTGAGTAGTCGGTTGCCGGGCTGTAGTACTTGAGCTCGCGAGCAACCTTAGTGTTCTTAGCTTTTTGACGGCCACGCCCCATGGCGAGCCCCCTTTTTCTCTTGCATTCTCGAGCACGTATTCGCCCCCGAGGAACCACCTGTTGGAAACCTGCCTAGATACTACCAAAAACTACATAACCTGCATGACCAGCAGCATGGCTAGCACCGGCATCAGCACGTTGATGGCCAGGGTCAGCAGCATCTGCACGATGCGACCGCGGTGGTAGAACATGAAGGCCTCACCGCTGACAGTTGAAAAAGTCGAGAGGCCCCCTGCAAAACCCACGGTTGCTGCCAGCATCCAGAAGCTTGGAAGGTTGGCAGAAAGCGCGAAGCCCGCGACCGCACCGGCCAGGATGTTGGTGGCGAAAAGCCCAAAGGGCAGCGCCCCCTCCCACCTAACAATTTGCCAGCGCAGCGTTGCACCAACGCCACCTGCTACACCGATGGCAAGTGTCATCCAGATCAGCTCAGGCATTTTTTGCCTCGCGTCTCTTGGAGGCCTTTCGGCCCTGATGCCACCCAAATGCATAGCAGGCAACACCGGCGAAAAGCATCACCGCAATCTCAGGAGATAGGCCCTCTAGGTCAATGAAAACGGTGAGCGCGCTCATGGTGGTGAAGCCACCAGCGAGGCCGGTTCCGAAGAAGGCCTTTCGAATCTGCGAATCAAACAGCGGATGGCGAGCGGTCAGCCCAAGAAAGTAGGAACCAAAGAGGTTCACGATTGCGAGCGCGATGAGCTCCGATGAGGGGTATTCGTAGGCATTCACGGCAGTCTCGTGAATGAGGTAGCGCAGCATGGATCCAATCGCGCCACCGACAAACACCATGCCAGCCATTCTCCAGTTGGCTAACACATCTATCACCATAGCGAACCTTGTGCCAAGCTGGTCAAGTGAAAAGCTTGAACGACCCGTTCGTAGAAAACGAATACACCGAAGAGGCGAGCGAGCGCTGGCCCGACAAATACGCCGAGAGCCAACGCCGGCTGGGCAAACTGACTGACACAGAGAAGCGGGAACTGTTTGCCCGCACCGAAGAGAATCACCAACTGTTGGCCAGGCTATTTACCTCAGGCCAAGCTGCCAACAGCGAAGAGGTGCAGCAGGCTATTGCAAGCCACTACGGCTGGGTAAGTGCCTTTTGGACCCCAGACCGCGCTGCCTACATTGGCCTAGGTGAGATGTACGTCGCAGACCCCAGATTTGCCGCCAACTACAACAAGTACGCTCCAGGGCTTGCGCACTTCATGCGCGATGCCATGGCCGTCTGGGCCAACGAGAATCTCTAGCTAGTTTGCTTTGCCCTAGAGCCCAGTCGGAAAGTCGAGGCAAAGCCCAGTAGCAGGAAGATTCCTGCCGCTACGGCAGCCTGCTTGGTGCCGTCGGTAAAGGCCTCACCGGCCAGTACCTGAATCTCATCAGCGATGTTTGCCGGAACCTGCTGCGCCTGCAGCCCCTGGCTCAGTCCTGGGATTGCACCTCCGGCTGAGTCCACCACCGCGTCCACAATCACACTCTGTTGCTGGGCTGGTAGGTCGTAGGTCTCCAACTTAGAATCAAAGGCACTGGCGGTTCCGGTGAAGAGCATCGTGCCCAGCACGGCAATTCCAAGCGCCGATCCCACCTGGCGGACAGTCGACTGAGATCCCGAAGCCTGACCAATCTGCTGCATCGGAACGTCCACCATAATCACCCCGGTGAGCTGGGCTGTAGCAAGACCAATTCCGATTCCGTAGAGGAACAAGAAAGGTGCGATTGCGCCCCAACCGAGCTCGGTGTTGGCCAAGAAACCAACTCCGGCAACACCCAAGAGCTCGAGCCCAACACCAATCTGCACCGCTCTGGCAGCAGGCAGCTTGCCGGAGAGTGCACCACCGATGCCCGATGCCATGAAGGCACCCAGCGCCAGCCAAAGCAGCACCAAACCTGAGCTAATTGGAGAGAGCCCCAACACGTTCTGTAGCCAAAGCGGGATGGCAAAGAGCAGACCGAACTCGCCAAGCGAAATGATCATGGCGGCAATCGAGCCGTTGCGGAAAGACGCGATTGAGAAAAGCTTCAAATCAAGTAGCACGCTCTTGCCCGCCTTAGCTCGAGCCCTTTCCCACAGCACGAACAGCACGGTGAACACCAAAGATATTGCTAGGGAGATCGGGATGATTGAAACCTGTTCGCTCTCCCAGACAAAGTCGCCGATCTGGAACTGGTTTTTTGGCTCTGGAGTAATCCAGCCGTAGACGCGTCCTTCGATTAGCCCAAAGACCAGGGTTGCGAACATCACTACCGAAAGCCCGGCCCCAACCCAGTCGATGCCCTTTGTTTGGAACTCCGCCTTGGATTCGCCAATGAACCAGATAAGTCCGGCCAGGATGATCACGCCGAAAGGTAGGTTCACCAAAAAGGCCCAGCGCCAGGTGAAGTCGGTTGCGAGCCAACCGCCAAGCACCGGCCCGACGGCCACCATGCCACCAATGGTTGCACCCCAAACGGCAAATGCGATGCCGCGCTCCTTGCCTTGGAAGTTGGCGTTCACCAGCGACAGCGTGGTTGGCAGCACCATCGCGCCGCCGAATCCCTGCACCACTCGGGCCAGAATCATGGTCGACGCTGAGTCGGCATTACCAGCCCAGACGGAGGCCGCGACAAAAATTGCGATACCAATAAGAAGCAGCAGCCTGCGGCCGATCTTGTCGGCAAGTGATCCCCAAACCAAGAGAGTCGAGGCAAAGACGAGCACGTAGCTTTCCTGCACCCACTGCACCTCGGTCGAGCTGAGCCTCAGGTCGGCAATGACCGAGGGGAAGATTGTGTTGACGATGGTTCCGTCGATGATGACCAGGGAGATGGCCATCGAGATGAATACCAGACCAATCCAACGGTTTCTGGTCTTGGACATTTTTCCTTCTTTCTAGCCCAGCGCCAGCATGGCACAGGCTGCAATCGCAAGCAGAATTCCAATGTTCTGGCTCAGCGCGATGCGCTCTTTTAGAAACACCCTGGCCAGCAGAATCGTTCCCACTGGATACAGCGTGCTGAGCACAGCGGCTACGGCAAGTGCACCCGAGTTGGTCGCAATTAAGAAAAATACATTGCCCGAGACATCACCTAGGCCAGCAAGCAGAACCAGCCAAATTGTGCCTGCGGCAAACAGCTCTTTTTCGATTAGCACCTTCGAGCGACCGGTAAGCATCAGTGCTGCTAGCCCAGCGAGCATCAGCACAACACCGACCACGCGCATCACAACCAGCACGCCTAGTCCAGAGTCGGCCGGTGCCATATCCAAAAACAGGAAGATTCCCGAGAATCCCAGACCTGCTCCTACCGAATACAAGGTCGCCTTGAGCGATGGCAACCGAACATCACTGCCGGGCACAAAGGCAACCAGCACCACAGCAATCAGAATCAACACGATTGCGATGCCGGCCAGGGAAGAAAGCTGCTGCCCGGTGGCTATGTCAAACACGACCGGAATGATTGCCGATAGCACGGCTGTGAAAGGGCTCGTGATAGAAATCGGACCCAGAGCAAGTGCCGCGTAGAGGAATGTGATCGCCGCGGCCGAGCATATGCCAGCCAAGGCGCCAATCTGGAAAACGTTCAAGTTGTATTCCGCACCAACAAACAGGGATGCGATTAGCGCTAGCACCAGACCGAACATGAAAGCAACGGTGGTGACTGAGAGTGCTCTAACTTTTTTGGCCGCTACCGCACCGACAAAATCCGCATAGCCATAGGAAAAGGCGGTTAGTAGGCCGAAAAGAATCGTCACTAACCGCCTCCTTGCATGGTGGCTCCGACCGGCGTCGATCCGGTGACCTAACGATTTTCAGTCGTTCGCTCTACCAACTGAGCTACAGAGCCTGGAGAGGTTTAGTTCTCCATCAGATCCAGAATCTGGACTGAGCGACTCCGACGGGACTTGAACCCGCGACCTCCGCCGTGACAGGGCGGCGCGCTAACCAACTGCGCTACGGAGCCAGAGTGGTACTAACTCATCGCCTAATTGTGACCCCAACGGGATTC
>JALQVB010000099.1 GCA_023260495.1 Aquiluna sp. | reverse complement strand
GATGTATCGAAAACACCACCACGGCGAGATCACCTTCTCGATGCTCTATGCCTACGACGAAAAGTTCGTGCTGCCAATCAGTCATGACGAGGTAGTTCACGGCAAAGGTTCACTGCTGGCCAAGATGCCAGGTGACCACTGGCAAAAACTCGCCAATATGCGCGCCTATCTCAGTTTCATGTGGGGCCACCCCGGCAAGAAGCTGCTGTTCATGGGTCAGGAATTCGCCCAGCCTTCAGAATGGAGCGAATCTAGGGAACTGGACTGGTGGCTTACCGAGCATCCTCCGCACCGCGGCATGCAGCAGTTGGTCGCCGATCTGAATTCGCTATACCAGGCCAACTCGGCACTTTGGGAACTGGATCACGAGCACCATGGCTTCCGCTGGATTGACTCCGGAAACGCCAACCAAAACATCCTCAGCTTCATCCGGCAAAACCAAGCCGGTGAGCAGCTGGTAGTAATCGTCAATTTCTCTGGGCACCCGTATCACAACTTCAGGGTCGGACTGCCGCAATCAGGCGCATGGCGAGAGGTTTTGAACTCGGACGACGAGCGCTACGGCGGCAGCGGAGTGCTGAACTCGGGCACCATAGTGGCCGAAAACATCGCTTCCCACTCACTGGAATTCTCTGCGGAAATTACCATTCCGCCGCTCGGTGCAGTCTTCTTGGTGCGCGACTAGAACATCAAAGATGCCAACCGGCGGCGAGCTGAGAGCACCGCGGCATCAGAGTCCCCCAGGAGCGAAAACAGCTCCAACAGGCGCATTCGGATTTGATCCCTCTGATCGATTTGCTGCGCGAACGCATCGAGTAGATAGTCAAAAGCCCCTGCCGGGTTACCCTGAGCCATTAGTTGATCAGCTGGAGCCAGCAACTTGTCCAGCTCGCTGGCGGGCTCGGAGCGAAGACGAATCATAAGCTCCACCTGAGCCAAACCGGCAGCGGCCTCCAGGTCATTTGGATACTCGGTCAGAATGCTTTGGTACTGCTCTTTGGCACCGGCAAGGTCGCCAGCCTCTATAGCGGCAAAGGCCCTCTCGTGTTCGGGACTGAGCGGCTTAGCAGGCTCAGGCTGACTAGCGGTGTTGACGCGTCCCGTGATGTTGTTTTGAGCAGCCAGCTGCAGCACCTGACCCAGAACCTGTAGCAGCTGCTCCTGAGATACCTCCCCTTGGAACAGCGGGGCTGGCTTGCCGGCAAGCAGTGCCAGCATCGCCGGAGCCATGCTTACCCCAACCGCCTGAGCCAGCTGGGGCGAATCGGTTAGCGACAACTCTGCGGCTGCAAAACGGCCCTCGCTACCCTGCAAAACCTGCAGCAACAACTGCCGCAGGCTCTCACTTTCCGAACTGGGATCGGAAATAAACAGCAGAACTGGAACCCGGTCGCTCAACTCCACGTACTGGCGCAGCAGATTCTGATCAGCTCTAACCAGCAGCTCTGTTACCTGATTGCCGCTCGCCTCCTTATTGAGCGACGAGAGATCAAAGGCGCCACCAAAATTCGTCATTGCACTCCTAGCGATTCCGCGGTCATCAGCTGCTGGGTTGCCCCAAGCAGGGTTATCAGCTGGTCGCTACCGGCCGCTGGAACATGGAACAGCAGCATAGCCCCATACTTGGTCTCAATCCCGGTCGCGCTTCCAGCACTGCCAAGTAGCACGGCCTCGTCTCCCGAGATAGCTACCGCATCGCCGGGTTCGCGCGGGATGATCGAGTATGTGTCATACATGTAGATCCCGACCAGAGCTCCGCCATCAATTGTTGACATCAGGGTGAGTGGGTAGGTGCTGATTTCGTGACCAAAATCTAGGTTTGCATTGGTAAGAGACTGTGCCAGTCCGATTTGGAATGCCGAAACCTCTCTGATGTAGGGGTTGTTGGGATCTACAACGTCGGTCCAGGCGCTTCCAGCTCCATTGTTGAGAAGATCACCCACCGCCTCAGCGAGCACCTCAGGAGCGAGCTTGAGGAACTTGCTGTCTGCCTTTACCAGGTTCGCGCCAACTGTCTCCGCGGCCACCTGAGGAAATTCGATTCCAGGGAGCAGTGGGAAGTACTGGTACAGCTTGAAACTGTCGCGAGCCGATCCTTGACGCAGCACAAGTAGCTGCGGGGTTTCTTCGCCGGTCACAAAGACCATGGTGCGCGGCCAGGTGTCTGTGGCCGGCGGCAAGAAAAGCTGGACCGGCTGAGCCAGGATTGGATCGGGTGTGCGGTCTTCCTCCTCGAATCTGCGCGCGAGGTTGTAGGCAAACCTTCGGATTTCTAGGGCAGGTCCCGCTACCCGGGTCTCCAGCGACTCACGGTCTAGGTTCTGATCTGCCTGCTTCAACACCTTGACAACATCTGCCAGGATGCGCTCCCCCTGATCGCGCGTAACGGCTGCGGTTAGCAGCTCAGGTGCCGGCAGTGAACTTGGCGACAGTATTGGATTTTGATATTCGGCGACACATCCGGTCAACGATGCGGTTACCAATCCGGCGGCCACCATGGAAAGTGCAGCCCGACGTCCGCGGCGGGTATCAGGCCCCGCCTGAGAAACTACCTTTCGTGGCGGTCTGCGCTTGGGCCTGCCCTTGCCCGTCCCGCTCCTGCGCGCCCGTTGACGGCGCCAGTTGTCATAAGACACCCACAGGCCAAACAGCACGCCCAGTGCCATTAGCCCGATGCCAACAAAGGTGACTGGTGCCACCGGACTCGGGGCCGGTGGAAGATCCCAGACCAGGGTTACGTTTCGTGGTGCCAAATCAATGCCGTTGGCTGCAATCAGTAGTCCGGTTTCACCATCTTGAACCGGATCTAGGCGCACAACGCCAACATCTGAATACTCTTCACGCCAGGTATCAGAGCCGTGTGGATCATATAGCTCTCCAGCACCCGGACGATTCATCTCAACCAAGGTGGCGGTTTCCTTTGCAGCGCTAACGGTTAGGCGCAGCTCTACGAAATTGCTGTCGCCGATCCAGCCGAGGATGTCGACGTCTCTGGCAACTCCGATAAATACTTTCTCCCCACGCACTTCGACACTCACAGGCGCGCTGTAGGAGCTGAGCAGTGAACTGGGAACATAAACGTATGTGGTTGAGCGCTCAAGTTGTTTGGCCGCGTAAATCTTGTCAATCGGAGTGTTCTCAATCTGGTTCACCAAACCCACGCTGCCTGCTACCAGGCCCCCGACGAACAGGGTTATTGCGAGCCAAAAGCGCAT
>JALQVB010000098.1 GCA_023260495.1 Aquiluna sp. | reverse complement strand
ATACCAGGCGTCGGGTTCGACTGGCAGATCCTCACTTGGGGTCTCGACCAGCAAAATCGCTCGAATCAATTGTTCGGCTTGCGTGCGATCGTCGATTCCCTCAAAGAAGGCAACAGGAAGGTTGTTGTACCAGCGCAGCTCTTTTACGGTGAGGGTCTTGCCAAACCAAGGAGAATCCTCGGGTACTTGTAATTCGAGAACCGACCCTGGCGCGAACCTGAGTTCAGGCGAGTCGGTGTAAAGCTCTATTTTGATTGCGCCTTTAAGGCCGTGTGCTTTGAGCAGGCGGCCTACCCGAAGCTTGGTGGTGCTAGTAATCGGTATCCACCACGTCGACTCGGATGCGCTTTCCCCCAGCCAGTGCGTTCATTACCGCACGCAGCGCGGTGGCGGTCTTGCCGCCCTTGCCGATGACTCTACCTAGGTCATCTGGATGCACGCGCACCTCCAGCAATTCGTTCTTGCCGATGTTTCTCAGCTCCACCGTTGCATCCTCTGGATTGTCAACGATGGCACGAACTAGGTGCTGGAGGGTCGCTTGCAACATCTAACTACTCGCTCTTTGCCTCTTCGGCTGCCTCGTCGGCTGGAGCTTCTGCCTCAGCAGCAGGTGCCTCCTCAGCTGGTGCTTCTTCGGCAACTGGTGCCTCTTCAGGGGCAGCTTCAGCCTCGGCTGGTGCCTCTGCAACTGCTGTCTCCTCTGCGGCTGGCTCGACTACCTCAGCTTCAGTGGCAGGTGCCTCTTCGGCTGGTGCTTCGGTAGCAGGTGCCTCCTCAGCTGGAGCAGCCTTCTTCTCTTCCTTAGGAAGGATGACGGACTTCTTAGCGGTGTCCGCTACGAAGCCTTCCTTTGACTTCTGAGGCAAAACGGTGTTCTTCTTCTCACCCTTCTCGTTGGCAAGGTCACCGGTCAAACGGAGCAGCACTGCGGCTGGCTCGGTTGGCTGTGCACCAACAGATAGCCAGTACTGAGCGCGCTCAGAGTTAACTTCGATGATCGAAGGGTCGGTGGTCGGTACGTAGCGACCGATTTCCTCGATGACACGGCCACCGCGGTGGGTCTTGGAATCAGCTACCACGATGCGGTAGTGAGGTGCATGGGTCTTACCAATGCGCTTTAGGCGGATCTTTACAGCCACAAATTCTCCTGTGAGTTCTCTGACGAGTTTCCACCGTGAGCGTGGGGGCACACTCGGAAGATTCTCAGGGTTTTCTCTTGTGCCCAGATAGAGGGTCGAGGCACTCGAACAAGGGATGATTCTGCCAGAAAAAACCCAAATTAGCTAGTTCTAAAGCCCAAATGAGCTGCCTTTTGGCTTATCTGGGTTGTAACTGAGGCCGGCATTCTCCGCAGCGCGCTTGGCGGGGTTGCCGCTCTTGGAGCCCTTTTTCTTCTTGTCCTTCTTTTTCGAGCTGCCGATTGAGGCGCCCATCATGGCCGGGTTTACTCCAGGCAAATTGGGAACACCACCCTTGGACATGCTCTTCATCATCTTTGCGGCCTGCTCGAATCGCTGAATCAGCTGGTTGACATCGGTGACGGTTGTGCCGGAGCCCTTGGCGATGCGCATACGACGAGAGCCGTTCAGAACTCGCGGCTGTTCGCGCTCCAGCGGGGTCATAGAGCGGATGATGGCTTCGGTGCGGTCAATCTGCTTTTCGTCAAAGTTCTCTAGGTTCTGCTTCATCTGACCGGCACCGGGAAGCATGGACATGATGCTCTTCATGTTGCCCAGCTTGCGAAGCTGCTGCATCTGCTCCAAGAAGTCCTGCAGCGTGAACTGTTCGGAGGCAATCTTGTCCGCTAGACGCTGGCTCTCCTCCTCATCGAAAGCACGTTGAGCCTGCTCGATGAGGGTGAGAATGTCACCCATGTCCAGAATTCGCGACGCCATTCGATCTGGATAGAACGGCTCAAAAGCCTCGAGCCCTTCGCCAGTGGAGCTAAACAAAATCGGTGCACCTGTCACGGTAGCAACAGAAAGTGCCGCACCACCACGCGCATCACCGTCTAACTTGGTCAGTACAACGCCGGTAACGCCGACGCCATCTCGGAAAGCCTTGGCAACGTTCACGGCATCCTGACCCAACATCGAGTCAATGACAAAAACCAGTTCATCTGGTGAGACCGCGTCTCGAATGTCTCTGGCCTGCTGCATCATCTCTTCATCTACACCGGTTCTACCTGCAGTGTCGATGAGAAGCACGGAGTGCTGGTCCTTCTTGGCTTTCTCTAGCCCCTGTCTGGCCACCGCAACCGGGTCGCCAACGCCATTGCCCGCCTCAGGTGCGAACACGGGAACCGAGACGCGTTCACCCAATACCTGAAGCTGATTTACGGCATTTGGACGCTGTAGGTCACAGGCCACCAAAAGCGGTGTCTGGCCTTGCTCCTTCAGCCACTTAGCCAGCTTGCCAGCGAGCGTGGTCTTTCCAGATCCCTGGAGTCCAGCAAGCATTATGACGGTGGGCGGAGTCTTGGAAAAGCTCAGCTTTCTAGCTTCACCACCAAGAATGGCAACCAGCTCGTCATTCACAATCTGGACTACCTGCTGGGCAGGATTTAACGCTTTAGAAACCTCGTCGCCAAGGGCTCGCTCACGGATGTTTGAAATGAATTCCTTCACCACATCCAGCGCCACATCAGCTTCCAGGAGGGCGCGCCTGATGTCGCGCAGAGTCTCGTCGATATCGGCAGCACTGAGCTTTCCGCGGCCACGCAGATTCTTGAATGTATCTGAGAGGCGGTCCGACAGGTTATTGAACAATCCCGCTCCTACTTGTATGCGACTAAGCCCTTGGCAAACTCTTCCGGGTCGAAAAACGCAAAGTCATTTACGCCTTCGCCGACCCCAACGAGCTTAACGGGCAAATCCAACATTGACTGAATCGTGTAGAGAATTCCACCCTTGGCAGTGCCATCCAGTTTTGTCATCACTATGCCGGTCACGTTTGCAACTTCCGTGAAAGCCTTCGCCTGATTGATGGCGTTCTGTCCTGTGGTTGCATCTATTACCAACAAGACCTCATTGATCTGAGCTTGCTTCTCAACCGCTCGCCTGATCTTGCCGAGCTCGTCCATCAGGTCTTTTTTGTTTTGCAGTCGACCCGCAGTGTCGATGATTGCGATGTCGGCATCCTGTGCGATGGCCTGCTCCACAGTCTGATACGCCACAGAAGCCGGGTCTTGCCCCTCACGCTCTGGCCGAACCAGTTTT
>JALQVB010000097.1 GCA_023260495.1 Aquiluna sp. | reverse complement strand
TGCATCAACGTCAGATTCCAGGGTGTTGTGACCAAGGGTTATCCGCAAGCAGCAGGATGCCAGCTGAGGCGGGTATCCCATCCCCACAAGTACATGCGAGGGACCCAAGACCCCCGCCTGGCATGCGCTACCGGCAGACACGCTCACACCGTGCTGATCTAGCAGGAACAACAGGTTGTCGCTATTGGCGCCAGGGAAAATCAAGTGAGCGTTGTGCTCGACGCGGTCGGCACCAGCCGCGGTGATGCTTACCTCTGGGAACGCATCTGTGATTTCCGCCTCGATCCGATCACGCCACCGGCTCAAGCGCTCTTGCCTGCGAGCCATATCGGCATGGCTCTCCAGCGCCGCTGCGGCAAAGCTGCTGGCAAGCGGGTAATTCATAGTCCCTGAGCGCAGCCCGCGCTCCTGTCCACCGCCGTGCAGCAGACTCACAGGCTTGGAACTTCGGGAAACAATTAACGCTCCGATTCCAATCGGAGCGCCCACCTTGTGGGCCGAGAGGCTCATCGCAGTCAGTCCGGCGGCTGCAAAGTCCAGCTCGATGTGACCCAGGGCTGCAACGGCATCGGTGTGCACGGGAATCTGGTAGCGACCAGCCAGCTCGCCAATTCGCTGCATGTCCGCTATCACGCCGGTTTCGTTATTCACCCACATCAGGCTGATCAAGGCGATTTCATCGTGCCGGGCTTCGATGGCCTGCGCCAGGAAGCTAAGGTCAAACTCCCCTGTCTGGCTAACCGGCACTTCCACCAGTTCAGCGTCCGCATTCTTTACCAACCATTCAATGGGGTCGATCACTGCATGGTGCTCGGTTGCGGCCGAGATAATAACTTTTCTCCCGGTGTCCTCGCCGCTGCGTTCCCAAAAAAGCCCCTTGATGGCTGCATTGTTCGCTTCGGTGCCGCCGGAGGTGAAAATCACCTCGGAGCGATTGCAGTTCACAACCTTTGCGATTACGTCTCTTGCCTGCTCCAGGATTTCCCTGGTGTGCTGTCCGTGAGAGTGGACAGACGAGGGATTCCCCACCTCGGCCAACGAGTGCAACAAGGCTTCTCGCGCTCCCTCACGCAGCGGTGAGGTGGCGGCATGGTCCAGAAAAATAGCCACGGAAACTAGCCTAATGAAACAGTGCGGAAATGAAACATCGCTAGCCTTTAGTTGATAAAGCTCATGCAAACAGAAAACGCGACAAAAACCGGTCCACTAGGTATGCACCTGATGGACGGCGGTGGCGTTTTTGGAGTTTGGTCTGAGCATGCCAGCACCATCTCGTTGCACATTCTGAACCCAGAGGACACCAACGAGTCACTGCATGAGATACCACTGGAGCGCGGCGATGGAGATATTTGGACCGCCTCCGATGACAGGCTGCAGCGCGGTATCAAATACACCCTGAGGGCCCAGGGCCCGCAGGGTCCAAGACATGCGTTCCAGCCAGAGCGAAACCTGCTCGATCCCTATGCCAAAGGTTTGGTCCGAGAGAGCCCCCGGGACTACCACTGCGTGGCAGTAAGTCGAGACTTCGACTGGGAGGGCGTCGAAAAGCCCGGCACAGCGCTATCGGAGAGCATTATTTACGAGGCCCACCTGCGTGGCCTCACCAGAATCAACCCAAACATCCCCGAGGAGATTCGCGGCTCCTATGCCGCGCTCGGCCACCCCGCAACCATTGACTACCTCACCCGGCTGGGCATAACCGCGGTTGAGCTACTGCCGATTCAGAGCTTCATTTCGGAGCCGCGGCTGGTAAACCTCGGGCTCATCAACTACTGGGGCTACAACACCATAAATTTCTTCACCCCGCACATGCGATATGCCTCTGAGGGCAATCGGGCCAAAGGCCCCGAGGCCATGCTTATTGAGCTCAAGAGTGCAATCCGCGAGCTGCACCGAGCCGGCATTGAAGTGATCATGGATGTGGTTTATAACCACACGGCAGAAGGGGGCCAGAAGGGACTTACCTACTCCTACCGCGGCCTGGATAATTCCAACTACTACCGCCAGGATGATGCCGGCAACTACCACGACACCACCGGCTGCGGCAACAGCCTAGATTTCGGCAGGCCCATGGTGCAGCGGCTGATGCTGGACTCACTGCGCTACTGGGTAGATGAATTTCAGATTGACGGCTTCCGCTTTGACCTTGCCGCCACAATCGCCCGTGACGAGTCAAACCACTTCACTCCGAAACATCCGAGCTTGGTTGGCATGCAGGAAGATCCGATTATCTCCAGCGCCAAGTTGATAGTAGAGCCCTGGGATGTGGGAATGGGGGGCTGGCAAACCGGTAACTTCCCTCCTGGATTTCCAGAGTGGAACGACCGCTTCCGCGATTCGGTGCGGAAGTTTTGGCTGGAGGATGTGGCTACCTACCGCAGCAGCGGAAACCACCACAACGGTGTGCAGGAGTTAGCTGGCCGCATTTCTGGCTCCCAGGACATAGTTAGCGAAGGTTCGCCGCTTGGGAGCGTCAACTTCATCACGGCGCACGATGGCTTCACACTTTGGGATCTGGTTTCCTACAACGTCAAGCACAACTCCGCCAATGGCGAATCGGGTCGCGATGGCAGCAACAACAACCTGAGTTTCAATCACGGCCACGAGGGCGAGACTTCCAACCCATCTATCAATTACCAGCGCCGCAAGGCCGCCAGAAACCTCATGGGAAGCCTTCTGCTCTCCGCCGGGGTGCCCATGATCACAGCCGGGGACGAGCGCCTGAAGACCCAGGGCGGTAATAACAATGCTTACTGCCAGGACAACATCATCACCTGGCAGAACTGGGATGCCGAAAGTCACCGCGATGACTTCTTCAGCACCGTGGCTCACCTCAACAAACTTCGCCGGCAGTATCCCGCACTTCGGCCAAGGGATTTCACCAAGGCCGAACCGGCGACCCCGCAACATGACCAAATGCTCTGGTTTTCGGTGCGCGGCGATGAGATGACCATCGAAGACTGGCACTACAGCGAGCGCCGCACGCTGCAGCGGCTCAGCTATCACCTGATGAACGATGGCACATTGCAAGGATTGCTGCTCACCATCAACGGCACCGAGGCCGTCAAGAACGTTCGACTACCCAAACCCGAGGGTGTCACAAGCTTTGAGCTACTTTGGGACTCCGCCTTGGAACTGTCCCCGAGAAAGCCGCTGGTATTTGCCGCGGGTGCAAACCTGCGGATGGTTGAGACCAGCATGCAGCTCTTCTTGGTCAGATAAACATTTGACTAC
>JALQVB010000096.1 GCA_023260495.1 Aquiluna sp. | reverse complement strand
CCCTGAGGGCTTCGACCCAGAGACCAACGAGTGGAAGGCAGGCTTCGAAGAGGCCCGCGCCAAGTGGGAGGCGGACTACGCCGAGGCACACGCTCGTTGGGAGCTTCACAAGGTTCAGGTCAAGGCAATGCGCGACCAGCTCGCAGCGCTGCCTGACAGCCCAGCTCCTCAGGAGGCTGCAGTCTCCGCAGGAAACGCGGCCGTTGGTGGCAGCCTTGCTGACGACGAGTCTTTGGCTGCACTGCGCGACAAGCTCGCAGAAGACAAGTAAAAACCTAAACAAGGCGAGGCCGGAGGGAGAAATCCCTCCGGTTTCGCTTTATCCTAGGTAGATGCTCGTCGCACTAACCGGTGGAATCGGCTCGGGAAAATCAACCGTTGCGGCGCGTTGGGTCGAACTTGGTGCCACAGAAATCGATGCCGATGTGCTTGCCCGAGAGGTCGTCGCCAAAGGCACAGCCGGCCTGAGATCGATTGTGGAGCATTTTTCCGAGTCGGTGCTGGATGCAGATGGCTCACTTGATCGGGCCAAGCTGGCCGGCCTGGTATTCAACGATCAGCAACAGCGAAAGATACTTGAGGGCATCATTCACCCGCTGGTACAGAAGGCTGCCAAGGAGCGCACCGCTGCAGCGCAGACCGAGATAGTTGTCTACACCATTCCTCTGCTGGCTGAGGTGAGCTCACCGCTGCAGTTTGACCACGTGGTTGCGGTCAGCTGCCCGGCGACGGTGAGGATTGACCGCCTTGTAGCCACCAGGGGAATGACTAAAGAGGAGGCGGCTGCCCGGGTGGCCGCACAGCTTGACGACTCGGCCAGGGAGGCCCTAGCCGACTTCGTTATCAATTCGGATTGTCCGCTTGATGAACTACTGGCTGAGGCTGACCGGATCTATTCACAATTTGAGGTTGGTTCGTGACCGAACGCTTCGAAGTAATCAGTGAATACAAGCCGTCGGGAGATCAGCCAAAAGCCATTGACCAGCTTGAAGCCCGGCTTAGAAACGGTGAGCGCGACGTTGTTCTGCTGGGAGCGACCGGTACCGGTAAGTCAGCGACGACCGCATGGCTAATTGAGCGGGTGCAGCGACCCACATTGGTGATAGCGCATAACAAAACTCTGGCTGCTCAGCTTGCCAGTGAATTGCGCGAACTCTTTCCCAATAACGCGGTCGAGTACTTCGTTAGCTATTACGATTACTACCAGCCCGAGGCATATGTGCCGCAGACTGACACTTTCATCGAGAAGGACTCCACCATCAATGAAGAGGTGGAGCGGCTGCGCTATTCGGCAACTATGTCGCTGCTCTCGCGCCGCGATGTGATTGTGGTGGCAACCGTCTCCTGCATATACGGTCTGGGAGCCCCTAAGGAGTACTTGGCTCAGTCGCTTCCGCTCAGGGTTGGCCAGCGCATCGACCGCGACGAATTGATTCGTGGCTTGGTGAACATCCAGTACCAGAGAAACGATGTGGAATTTGTCCGGGGAAATTTCCGGGTCAAGGGGGACACGGTTGAGGTAATAGCGGTCTACGACGAGGAGGCCACCCGAATCGAGTTTTTCGGGGACGAGATCGAAAAGATCTACCGGATTCACCCGCTTACCGGAGAGATTCTGATGGAGCGCGACTCCGTCGCCATCTATCCTGCCTCCTATTACGTGGCTCCAGCCGAGCGCATGGCACAGGCCATTGAGGCTATCGAGGAGGAGCTAGAGGTTCGCTACCGTGAGCTCGAGCGACAAGGCAAGCTGCTCGAAGCGCAACGCATCAAAATGCGCACCACTTTTGATCTAGAGATGATCAAGGAGCTTGGCTTCTGTTCCGGCATCGAAAACTACTCCAGGCACATCGATGGACGCGAGCAGGGTGAACCGCCAGCTTGCTTGCTTGATTACTTCCCAGAGGACTTCCTGACAGTGATAGATGAGTCCCATGTCACTGTTCCGCAGGTTCGGGCGATGTACAACGGTGACTCATCGCGCAAACGAACGCTAGTCGAATATGGCTTCAGATTGCCATCGGCACTGGACAATAGGCCCCTGAAGTTTGATGAGTTCCGCGAGCGCACCGGGCAGACCGTCTACCTTTCTGCAACTCCGGCAGACTACGAATTGGCCCTGGCCGACGGGGTTGTCGAACAGATCATCAGACCTACCGGCTTGGTAGACCCGAAGATTGTGGTCAAGCCCGCCAAGGGCCAGATTGACGACCTGCTCGAGGAGATCAGACTTCGCACCGAGCGCAACGAAAGGGTTCTGGTTACCACCCTGACCAAGCGCTTGGCCGAAGAGGTCACCGAATACTTCACCGAGATGGGAATTCGGGTGCGCTACCTGCACTCGGATGTTGACACCCTGCGCCGGGTTGAGCTGCTGCGCGAGCTGCGCCAGGGCATATTCGACGTTCTCGTTGGCATCAACCTGTTGCGAGAGGGTCTCGACCTCCCTGAAGTATCTCTGGTTGCAATTCTGGATGCCGACAAGGAAGGCTTCCTGCGCTCCACCACCTCCCTGATTCAGACCATCGGCCGCGCCGCCAGGAACGTCTCTGGTGAGGTGCACATGTATGCCGACACCGTCACTAACTCAATGCGTCGGGCAATAGACGAGACCGAGCGCAGGCGAGCGAAGCAGCTTGAATACAACAAGGTAAATAGCATTGACCCGCAGCCGCTGCGGAAGAAGATAGCCGACATCACTGACGCCCTGGTGCGCGAGGAGATGGACACCGAGGCCCTGATGGAGCAGCTAAGCAAGCAGCCGGCTCGAAAGGTCTCCTCAACGCCCATGCGGGGTCGCAAGGACGTCGCCAAGGCTGGCAAGGATCAGTTGCTAGCCACAATCGTGGACCTAGACGCCCAGATGCGTTCTGCAGCCGGACAGCTTAACTTTGAACTGGCCGCAAGAATTCGTGACGAGATTGCCGAACTCAAGCGCGAGGTCAGGAACTTGGAGAGCGCTGGCCATGCGTAGACTTCTACGGTGATTATCGAGACCCCAAAGGGAACAAAGCTGTCCATCAAGGGCGCGCGGGTCCATAACCTGAAGAACCTGAATCTGGAACTCCCTAGAGATTCCATGATTGTTTTTACCGGCCTCAGCGGGTCTGGGAAATCTTCGCTAGCCTTTGACACCATCTTCGCCGAGGGGCAGCGCCGCTACGTCGAATCACTCAGCGCGTATGCCAGGCAGTTCCTGGGCCAAGTCGACAGGCCGGATGTTGACTTCATCGAGGGACTTT
>JALQVB010000095.1 GCA_023260495.1 Aquiluna sp. | reverse complement strand
AGCTGCCTGGCCGCCTGGGCCGCCTGCAGCTCCAACCCGATAGCGCCAAGCCCAAGACTCAGCAGTAGCCCGCAAAGCGCCACCACCGAGATCAGCGCTGGCATCAGCAGCATGAACTCGGCGGTGACCACGCCGCGATCGCTAGCTAACACCAAGCGCCCTGGCAACAAGGCCGAATAGCAGGCTGCGCACCTCTTCACTGCGCATCACCAGCAGCATCAGTCCTGCGAAAGCCACTCCGGCAAGAGTTGCGATCGCGTATTCGGCGGTGATGGCACCGTCGTCCTTTGCGATTGTTTTCATTTCTTCTCCTTTTATCTCAGTGACCCGACCAGGATGGGCGGGACGGTTAGCAACATGAAAGCGGGCAAACTGGTCGTGCCGAGCGGAATCAGAATCCGCACCGATAGGCGTTTGGCAGCTTGAATTTGCCCTGCAAGCGAGACAGCAATTGCCTGATCTATTTCCGCCTGGGCTAGCGGCAGCAAACGGGCTCCCGTCTCCAACCCGATGCTCATCAGGTGCTGAATTTGCGGACTAGCGAGAAGCCCTGGAAATTCACCCCTGATTTGAGCCAACCCCATTCCAGCGCTGAGCGCGATCATGAACTGCTGTAGCGGCTCGACATCCAGCCGCTGGGCCAGCTGGGAAATCTGCCGGCTGGAGATTCTTGCCCCCAGAAACAGCAGCAGCGCCGCCAGCAAGGCGCAAGTTAGCGCCAGAGGATTCCCCAATGATTCAAGAGAGCTCAGGCCGAGCGCCTGCGCGAAAACCAGCGAGCCCGCCGGGAGCCATATAAGAAGTCTCCTGGTTGCCTTTGGCACGGCTAACGCCTGCTCCAATTCGAAAGCAGCCAGGCGGTTATTTTGCTCAATTCGATCCAGCTGTTTTAGTAGCGGCACAAGAGGGGCACCAGCAGCGAGCGCAAACTGCAGCTTTTCAACCAGCGGGCTCGGCGCATCTCTCAGGGCCCGCCCGGCGGGCACGCCTGCAGAGAGCAGGCTGGCCACCTCCACCGCACTCACAGCTGTACCTGTTCAATTTCAAACCCGGATTGCGTTGCTACCGGCCTGCCAATGCCCGTGATTTGGCGGCGGTGGGTTCTGTCCAGCTGGACCACCAGGTCTACCGCCCCTAGCACTAGCTGACCGGTCAACTCGGCGCTCAGGCCGGCGAGCAGACCCAGGGTGATGAGCCTCCTTGGAACTCCCTCTAGTGAGGTGGCGTGAATTGTGGTGGCTGAACCTCGGTGCCCGTTGTTCACAGCCTGCAAGAATGCGCCAAACTCATCCCGCCGCGCCTCGCCAATCACAATCCGATCGGGTCGCATCCTGAGAGCAGCCACCACAAGGTCACTTAGCGATATCTTCCCGGCCCCATCGATGTTGGCATCTCGACTTCTGAGGCTGACCGCAGGCCAAGGCAGGTGCAGTTCGGGGGTTTGCTCGATAATCACCGCTCGGCCCGGGGATTCGGCCAACAGGGCCCGCAGCAGCGTGGTTTTACCGCTACCTGTCGGCCCGGAGATGACAACCGTTTGCTGCCTGGCAAAGGCTGATTTCAAAAACTGCGCCTGATTCGCGCTCAGCATTTCTGACGCCGTCAGCTCAGCAAGCCCGAGTGCTCGCTCGGGATGGATCCGCACACTCAATTGCGCGGAGTCAGATATTCCGTGAGGCATCACGAAGTGAAGGCGAGTCTTGCCCCAGGTGGCATCCGCTATCGGCTGGGCGATATCGAGCCGGGCACCAAGCTCCAGTGCCAGGCGTCGAAGCTCCAGCAGCAGATCCTGCCCGCTAGGCAGCGCGGCATCTATGTCCTCCAGCCCGCGACCTCTGTCAATCTGGCAGGAATCAGAGCCCACCAGCACGTCCGTCACATCAGGAATCTCGATTAGTTGCTGCAGCCAAGCGGGAAAGGGTGTCATAAAGCACAGCTTGAGCCAGCCGACAGCTGGCCCTGGGAAAAAAGAAAAAGTCTGTGGAAAAGAAAGGGGCGGCAGCTTTGGGGGAAAGCTGCCGCCAGTATCGGGAGCATCTGGGGGGAACGGCCCCCGATACAAAGCTGAACAAGTCAGCTATGAAAGGATAACCAAAAACTGGCAAATATGTTCCCCATTAGGGGGACTTTCAGCAAATTCCCAAAAATCCCGAGCCAAATTCCTAACGATGGAAAATCTGGCAGGATGAGGGGAGCAACTACTGGAGGACAATGATGTCTGCTGAACACGGAATTGAAAACCTACTTCACGAAAATCGCCGGTTTGCGCCGAGCGCAGACTTCGTGGCGGATGCCATCGCAAAGCCGGAACTCTATGAGCAGGCTAACCACGACCGGATCCAGTTTTGGGCCGAGCAGGCCAACAACCTTTTCTGGCACAAGCCCTTCACTAAGACCTTGGATTGGTCAAACGCGCCATTTGCAAAGTGGTTTGAAGATGGCGAACTAAATGTCAGCTACAACTGCCTAGACCGGCACGTGGAGGCGGGCTGGGGCAAGCGGGTGGCACTGTTTTTTGAGGGTGAGCCAGGTGACACTAAGACCTACACCTACCTCGATTTGCTGACTGAGGTCAAGAAGGCTGCCAACACCCTGCTGAAGCTGGGGGTGAGAGCTGGAGACCGGGTGGCTATTTATTTGCCGCTGATTCCTGAAGCGATCATTGCCATGCAGGCCGTGGTGCGCATCGGAGCGGTGCACTCCGTAATCTTCGGAGGCTTTTCAGCAGACTCGCTCGCCTCGCGAATTCAGGATGCCGGTGCCAAGGTTGTTATCACAGCCGATGGCGGCTATCGCAAGGGTAGGGCCTCCGCACTAAAGCCAGCAGTCGACGAGGCACTCGCCAATGAGCAGTGCCCAACCGTGGAAAAGGTTCTGGTTGTGCAGCGCTGCGGCAACGATGTTGCGTGGGACGACTCGCGAGACCTTTGGTGGCATGAGCAGCTGGCCCTTGCGGACACCGAGCACGTCGCCGAAGGGTTTGGCGCCGAGCACCCGCTGTTTATTCTCTACACCTCTGGCACCACGGGAAAGCCAAAGGGTATTTTGCACACCACCGGTGGCTACCTAACCCAGGCTGCCTACACCCACAGAAATGTCTTCGACCTACACGAGACCAGGGATGTTTACTGGTGCACCGCCGACATTGGCTGGATCACCGGCCACAGCTATGTGGCATACGGGCCGTTGGCCAACGGTGCATCTCAGTTCATCTATGAAGGCACCCCTGAAACCCCAGACTGGGG
>JALQVB010000094.1 GCA_023260495.1 Aquiluna sp. | reverse complement strand
GGATCGAGTGCTCAAGGCGATGCGTCGCAGCTACCGAGCCGAGAAGTACCTGGGTATTTTGGACAGGGTGCGCGAGCGGATGCCGGATGCCGCCATCACAACCGACATCATTGTCGGTTTCCCAGGCGAAACTGAGGAAGATTTCGAGCAAACCATGGAGGTTGTGCGAAAGTCGCGGTTCTCAGCGGCCTACACCTTCCAGTACTCAAAGCGCCCAGGCACCCCAGCTGCCGAAATGGCAGATCAGCTGCCCAAGGAGGTGGTGCAGGAGCGATATGAGCGACTCTTGGAGCTGGTGAACGACATTGCCTGGCAGGAAAACAAGAAGCTTGTCGGCCAGGTGGTAGAGGTTCTGGTAGCCAACGGCGAGGGTCGGAAAGACTCTGCCAACAACCGCATGTCCGGCCGCAGCCGGGATAACCGACTGGTGCACTTTGAGGTTCCCGAGGGGCAGCTGCCTCGCCCCGGTGATTTGGTGAAAGTGAAAGTGAGCCGAGCCGCACCCTATTTCTTGGTGGCCGACTTGAGCGCAGACTCCAGCTTTGAGCTGATCCGCACCCGCGGCGGCGATGCCTCCGATCGCTTTGAGCTAGAAAGTTGTGGCGTTTCTGCACCGGGAGATTCAAAAGTGACCCTGGGGCTGCCAATCAGGGCAAAGCGTGAGCTTTGAAATAGTTTCGGTCGTAGGGCCCACGGCCTCAGGTAAATCCGACCTAGCTATTTCCCTGGCCTTGGAGCTTGGCGGCTGCGAAATCATCAACACCGATTCGATGCAGCTATATCGAGGCATGGATATTGGAACGGCAAAGCTCAGCGAAAGCGAGATGCGAGGTGTGCCACACCACCTAATCTCCCGCCTCAATCCCGACTCCGAACTCTCGGTGGTCGAATACCGCGAGCTTTTTGACGAAGCCGTAAGCAGCATTCAAAGCCGTGGCCACCGCGTAGTGACCGTTGGCGGCTCCACGCTCTACCTCTCGGCAGCGCTGGATGAAATGAATTTTGCACCGACCGACCTGGAGCTTAGGGGCCAGCTTGAGGTGGAGTTGCAGGAGCAGGGCTCCCTGAAATTGTGGGAGCGACTCAGGTCAGTAGACCCCGATGCGGCGAACAAGATTCCAGCTAGCAATGCTCGTCGGGTCATTAGAGCACTTGAGGTCATCGCCCTCACCGGGCAGGCCTATAACGCATCACTGCCGGAGCCGGTTTATCGCCGCAGCACCTTACAGATCGGAATTGCAGTTCCCAGGGAAGTGCTAATTGAGCGGATCGAAAGACGCGTTCAGGCAATGTGGAGGGGTGGCCTGGTTGAAGAGGTGGCAGGGCTGCTTCGTGATTTTCCCAAACTGTCTCGGACTGCCAAGGTCGCAATCGGCTACCAGCAAGCTGCTCAGCAGTTAGCGGGGGAGCTAAGCGAAGACGAGGCAATAGCTCAGACCATTCAGCTGACAACTCGTTACGCCAAGAAGCAGATGACCTGGCTGAGAAGAGATTCTCGAATCAAGTGGCTGGATTTCTCGGACGATCTGCCCAAGGCTGCCCTCGAGCTAATTAGGCTGGGGTAATGACATTGCAGTTCACCAAAGGCCAGGGCACCGGCAACGACTTCATTTTGATTTTGGATGAGGTGGGTCAGCTGTCGCTGTCAGAGACCGAAGTTGCGCGGATGTGCGACAGGCATTTTGGCATTGGTGCGGACGGCTTGATTATTGTTCGCCCGACAGAGGGCAGCGAGGTCGCCTCGCTACTGAACGAAGAGCCCGAGGCGCGCTGGTTCATGGATTACCGAAACGGTGACGGCTCGCTGGCTGAAATGTGCGGCAACGGGGTGCGCGTATTTGCAAGGTTCCTGCTGCAAAATGGGCTTGCCGAGCTCACAGTTGGCAGCACCTTACCTATCGCCACTCGCGCCGGAATCAAGGACGTGACCGCCACGGTCAATGGTTTTGCAGTCGATCTCGGCGCATTCCGCATCAACGAGGATGAGGTCTTGGTGAAGGCAGCCGGCCTCAGGGTTGCCAGGCCCGGGCTGAATGTGAATGTCGGAAACCCACACGTTGTCGTTGCGCTTGCCGATCAGGAGGAGCTTTCAGGCCTGATTTTGGTCCGCCAGCCCGAATTGGACCCAGCGCCTGCCGATGGCGCAAATGTGGAATTTGTGGTTCTGGATGAGCCGCTAATCAAAGACGGGGTAGCAGGCCTGACCATGAGGGTGCACGAGCGTGGCGTTGGTGAGACCCAAAGCTGTGGCACAGGTATAGCCGCCGCGGCGCTGGCGATTCGGCACTGGGCTGGGGGAGAGCAAAACTACTGGAAAGTCCGGGTACCCGGCGGCGAGGTGGCGGTGCGCATGTTCCCAACCGAGGATGGCGAACATGTTGCTATCTCGGGTCCGGCGGAGCTGAGCTTCACAGGCAGCTGGACTACCGAATCCTGATTACCCGGAAGCCTTTCGAGTTCTCCACCTTGGTAACTTCTCGCTCCGGCCACTGCTGAGCGATCCAGCGCTGAAGCGATTCCGCCCCAAGCTGCTTCTGCACAACGAGATAGGCATCTCCGGTTGGCTTGAGTCTGGACAGGTAGTTTCTCAGCAGGTCGTGCAGGTTTTCCTTGCCAATCCGAATTGGCGGATTTGACCAAATGTGGTCAATCTCCAGGTTCGCGTCTAAATCTTTATCCAAGCAGGCGGAAAAGTTGGCCAGTCCATTTCGTTTTGCATTCGCGTTTGCTAGCTCAACGCTTCGCTGGTTCACATCAACTCCGATTACTTCGGTAGCTGGCTGCAACTTGGCGATGCTAAGTCCAATCGGTCCCCAGCCACAGCCGAGGTCTAACACAATCCCATCGGTGGGAAACAGTTCCCACAAGCCAAGCAGCACTCGAGTGCCAGGATCTAGTCGCTCGCTGCTAAACGTCCCGGAGCTAGCACTGAGCTTCAGCACCTGGCCGCCGACCTCAATTTCTACCTCGGTTAGCTTGGCTGGTGCTGAGGGGTCGGCGCTGAAATAGTGCTCGTGACTCATGCGTCAAAACTAATACAGGCCTAGTGTTAATCTCGGATGGAAACAGAAAGCGCCCTGGAGCGCATACTTCGAAGGGGAGCCGCAGCCCCCGTAAACGAGTTTGACGGCGATCAACTTGACCTGCAAGAGCGAGAGTCGCTGCGGCGCGTTGCCGGCCTTTCAACCGAACTCGAAGACATCACCGACGTTGAGTATCGCCAGCTTCGACTCGAAAAAGTGATTTTGATTGGCGTCTGGAGTTCCGGGACCCTAACTGGCGCAGAAAATTCATTGCGCGAACTCGCGGCGCTCGCCGAGACGGCTGGTGCTCAGGTGTTGGACGGGCTGCTACA
>JALQVB010000093.1 GCA_023260495.1 Aquiluna sp. | reverse complement strand
TTAGCTATCAATGGTTCCGCGGAGCAACACCAATTTCAGGCGCCACCAGCAAGACCTACACGCTGAGCTCGGCGGACATCTTCAGCGCTGTCAATGTTGAGATATCAGGCAGCAAGGTTGGTTACGCAACTGTCTCGCACTACTCGGCAGAAACCTCACCATTTATCACTGGCAGCTATGACGATATCGGCACCACCGGTCTCAGTTTTGGAGTTGATATCGCTTCCGGCCGTGATTTCAACTGCGCACTGCAAACCGATCAAACCATCCAATGCGTTGGCCGCGGAGAAGGCGGTCGACTGGGAAACGGGGCAGAGTCCAACAGCTCCGATCCAGTTGCTGTCCTGGGAATCACCTCTGCAGTCAAGGTTGACGCGGGAATGTCCCACACCTGCGCACTGCTGGAAGACGGAACCATTAAGTGCTGGGGAGCCAATGGAGCTGGTCAGCTAGGTGATGGAACGACAAATTCTGCATCCACTCCAGTCGCTGTTTCGGGAATCAATGATGCAGTTGATATTTCAGTCGGAGGCGATTCCAGTTGCGCAATACTGGTTGACCGCAGCGTCAAATGTTGGGGGGATAACGAAAAGTATCTATTTGCCAATGGAACCCAGGTTGACTCTTCAACTCCAGTGGTTGTCTCCCAACTTGCCGACATACGCCAAATGGACATTTCACCATATCGCCAATGCGCGCTCCGACTTGATCTGAGCGTTGTCTGTTGGGGAATGAACTACTGGGGAATCAGCGAGACAACAACCTATCTGACAACCCCAACGCTAATTTCTGATTTTGGACAGGCAGTTGATATTTCCGTTGGCGCCGCAGCCTGCGCCAAGACAGTCTCAGGAACGATTCTTTGCTGGGAGTCGCAGACTTCACTAAACACCTATAACGATGTTCGCAGCCCAGGGGCAACAGTTGCCAATGCGCGCAAAATGTCATACGGCCAATGCGCCATCACGGCTTCCGGCGGCGTTCAATGTTGGGCCCCAACTGACCTGGGATTATATTCGGCAACCGAATTCACCAATGCCTACGACATCGATTCCTACGGCAGCAGCTCAATTGTTGTCCTCACCGAGGGGCGAGCAGTATTTGGCCAAGGAACTAACACCTATGGAGAATCGGGAACCAACTCCCCAGGAACTGCGGTCACATCACCACAAGAGATAATTGGCTACGGTCTCTCACTCTCTCAAACCTCTGCCCCAACCATCTCCGGCACCGCTCAAGTCGGCCAGACACTAACTGCCAGCGAGGGCACTTGGGACTCAGGAGTCAGCTTTAGCTATCAATGGTTCCGCGGAGCAACACCAATTTCAGGCGCCACCAGCAAGACCTACACGCTGAGCTCGGCGGACTTGGGAGCAATCATTTCGGTCAAGGTTTCGGGTCGCAAGGTTGGTTGGTTTGGCCAAACAACTACCTCGACAGGAACACAAGAAATCGCTGCAGCGCCAGTCGTCCTGTCTCCACCCGTAGCTGGAGGCGGAGGTGGCGGTGCGCCAGTAATCGAAACTATTCGTCCAGGCGTGATTTCCTCGAATCCTCTTCCCAGCGGGAGGGTCACGGCCGCCGTTCGAAGCGATGGTTCCGTCATTGAGGTCGCTCTAACCAGGTCTTCAAATGGACTCCAGCTCGGGCTCAACGTTGGCACTGTCGCCGCAACGCTTCAAGCGGGTACGGGGGCCTCCTTCTCGGATGAGGGAGTCCTTACTGTCTCATCCGGGTCTGGTTTGGTAATGGCTGCTTCCGGCTATCAGCCGGATAGCGAAGTATCCCTGTTTTTGGTGCCAACTGCACTCCTGACGAGTAGTTCAAGTTTTTTCACCGCGAGCACCATTGACTTAGGTATCGCGACAATCGATGCGGAGGGGGAGCTTTCTGCAAACCTTGTTCTAGCTGCCCCCGCAGGCAGTTACTTGTTGCAGTTCAGCGGATTCGACACTGACGGTGAAGAGTTGACTGTCGTTCTAGAAACCTTGGTGGCTGGTGATCAGATTATGAAGACTTGGACCAAGCGTCTAGACGGTAATACCGAGGCCAAGATGTATGCGAAAAACATCGTAGGCGTGGGTAAGGTTCAATTTTTCCTCAACGGCCGAGAAATTGCTTGGGTAAGAGCGGTTGACGCCACAGATCCAAAGCTGAGGGTCATAACGCAAGGCCCAATGAGCGGTGCTAATTACCTAGTCCGGACAGTTCCCTTGAGTCTTGGCAAGAACGTTTTGGAAATTTACCTTGATGGGGTCCGGGTCACTAGAGTCGCATACTCTCGGAAGTAGCCAGATTCTAGTAAAGCGCCGGCAAAGTCCCAGCCCAAGCATCCCTGATGTCATCAAGCTTGAGGCTTGCAACATTTTGGATATCTACCTGGCTGTTTTCCTTGTCGGTGACGCCAATTCTTAGAACTGGGACACCTCTGGCTTCGCAGAGCGCCTGGAACTTCACATCGTCCTCGCGACCAACAGAAACTATGACCCTTGCCTGGCTCTCTGAGAACAGGGCTGCGGTGAGGTCAAGATTGTCTCGCTCCATGAGCTCGCCTAGCCAGACTCTTGCTCCCACGTTGAACCTGAGGCTTGCCTCGAGAATCGCGATGCCTAGACCACCCTCAGAAACGTCATGCGCGGCTTCGATAAGACCCTGAATGGATGCACCGTGCAGGAGCTCTGCGAGCTGCTTTTCCTTCTGCAAGTCCACCTTCGGCGGCTGGCCACCGAGGTGGTTGTGTAGGTCCTTGGCCCATGCCGAGCCGTCTAGTTCGTCAAATGTAGTTCCGAGCAGGTAGATGTTGTTGCCATCGTCCTGCCAGCCAGATGGGATTCTTCTTGCTACGTCGTCGATGACGCCCAGCACACCAACCACTGGAGTTGGATAGATGGCAACGTCTCCGGTCTGGTTGTAGAAGCTAACGTTTCCGCCGGTGACTGGAATGCCCAGTTCTTGGCAGGCATCTGCAAGACCTGCGGTTGCCTCCTTGAACTGCCACATCACCTCTGGGTTCTCCGGGGATCCGAAGTTCAGGCAGTTGGTGACTGCTCTCGGAGCCGCGCCCGTGACTGCAACGTTTCTGTAGGCCTCGGCAAGTGCTTGTCTGGCTCCCTCATAGGGGTTTAGGTAGCAGTACTTACCATTGGCATCTAAATAAATAGTGCGAGGTTGTGTTGCTAGTATTGGTTGCGTTGTATCTAATACGGTTACAATAACAATTCCACTGTCTACATTGCTATTCACGTCGATGGCTTTGAACCACACATTGTTTGGTCCTAGCTCTGTATAATCAAACGTTGTGCTATCAATAGCAATAGTAGCTATCTGACAGTTGTCAGTTGTTCCATTGTCTAAGTCTGCTGCAGTGATCGTAGCCAATCCATTTGTTCCTAAATAA
>JALQVB010000092.1 GCA_023260495.1 Aquiluna sp. | reverse complement strand
ATTTTCTTTTAGTACTTTAGACCATAACAAAGGAGCTTCCAATACCCGCACCAAACAAATGCCTGCCCTACCCGACTACAGCCCCGTAGATACCTTAAACCACCCGGACATCGCCGAGTACTTTTCCTTTGGCATCTCCGTGGACTGTGTCGTCTTTGGCTACGACGGCAAAGATGTCAAGGTATTGCTCATTGAGCGGGGCACGGATCCCTACCGGGGCTTTCAAGCCATTCCGGGTGACCTCGTCCACCCTCGTGAAGACGCCGTGACAGCCACCCAACGCGTACTGCGCGACTTGACAGGCCTGACAGATGTCTACCTCGAGCAGCTTCAAACCTTTGCCAGCGTAAACCGTCACCCGCTCGGGCGTGTCGCAACCATAGCCTACTACTCGTTGCTGAAAATTGGCGATTACAACCCGCGACCCTCCTCATGGGCGACCGCGGCTCAATGGACGCGCATCCAAGATTTGGGTGACATGGCCTTTGACCACAAGGAAATCTTTAATGCAGCCTTAGAGCGTCTCCAGACGAAGGTGCGCCAAAAACCCATTGGATTTGAGCTGCTGCCTGAAGAGTTTACCCTGGCAGATCTCCAGCATTTATACGAGACTTTGCTTAATACCGAATTTGACAAGGCCAACTTCCGCAAGAAAATTCTCGCCATGGACCTACTCATCGCGCTCGACAAAACCCAAAAGGCGGTTCGCCACCGCCCTGCTCGCCTCTACCGTTTTGACCCCGCCCGCTACGAAGCACTTTCCAAGCGCGGCTTTCACTTTGAACTCTGAGGGTAGGTTTGTTTGATCGTTCGATGGTTTGTTAGCACGGAATTCCAAAAACTCCCTAACTCCCAAACTTCCGAACCCCCTAGCCCCCAAACTCCCTAACCCCCTAGCTCCCTAACCCCCAAACTCCCTAACTCCCCAACTATGACCGGCACCTTTGAATTCCTCGATTACGCCATCTTCATGGGCTATGCCCTCTTGATCCTGGGCGTGGGCCTCTGGGTCTCCCGAGACAAGAAAGGCCACGAAAAAAACGCCGAAGACTACTTCCTGGCGAGTAAGTCCCTCCCATGGTGGGCGGTAGGCACCTCGCTGATTGCGGCCAACATCTCGGCCGAGCAGTTTATTGGCATGTCGGGCTCCGGCTTCAGCGTGGGCTTGGCCATTGCCTCTTACGAATGGATGGCGGCGCTCACCTTGATTATTGTAGGTAAGTACTTTCTGCCCATCTTCATTGAGAAGGGCATCTATACCATTCCCGAATTTGTCGAAAAGCGCTACTCCACCAATTTGAAAACCATTTTGGCCGTTTTCTGGATTGCGCTTTACGTTTTTGTCAACTTGGCGTCGGTCCTGTACTTGGGCAGTTTGGCTCTGGAAACCATTATGGGCATCCCCATGATGTACGGTGTCATTGGTTTGGCCGTTTTTGCGGCCGCCTACTCCCTGTACGGGGGACTTTCGGCCGTTTCCTGGACGGATGTCATCCAGGTATTCTTCTTGACCATTGGCGGTTTGGTCACGACCTATTTGGCGCTCGATGCCGTGAGTGGCGGTGAGGGCTTCATGGCAGGCATGTCCAAAATCATGGACGCCGCGCCCGAACGCTTCGTCATGATCCTCGACGAATCCAACCCCGAATACATGAACCTCCCCGGCATCGGTGTCCTCATCGGTGGCATGTGGGTAGCGAACATTTACTACTGGGGCTTCAACCAGTACATCATTCAGCGCACATTGGCGGCTAAGAGTTTAAAGGAATCTCAGAAAGGCATCCTCTTGGCTGCCGGAATTAAGCTTATACTTCCCATTATCGTGGTGGTTCCCGGTATCGCCGCGTATGTTATGGTGAACGACCCTGCCATCATGGAAAGCCTGGGCAGCCTGGCCAGCAACAACATGCCGGTTGCGGGTGAGGCCGATAAGGCCTACCCCTGGTTGCTCCAATTCTTGCCCACTGGCATGAAAGGTTTGGCCTTCGCGGCATTGACCGCTGCCATTGTATCGTCCTTGGCCTCTATGCTCAATTCTACCGCTACCATTTTCACCATGGACATCTACAAGGCCTACATCAAGCGCGATGCAAATGACCGTCAGACCGTCAATATGGGCCGAATTTCAGCCGTCATCGCCCTCATCATTGCATCCATCATGGCTCCCTTGTTGGGTGGCATTGACCAGGCCTTCCAATTCATCCAGGAGTATACCGGCGTGGTAAGCCCTGGCATCTTGGCGGTCTTCATTTTGGGTCTCTTCTGGAAGAAGGCGACGAATAAAGGGGCCATCGTGGGTGCTCTCGTTTCCATCCCCATTGCCATGTACTTCAAGGTGGCTCCCAAAGGCTGGTCCGATGCTGCCATTTTCGTCAACCTTCCTTTTTTGGACCAAATGCTCTATACCGCCCTTCTCACCATGGGCATTATTGCACTCATCTCGTGGAATCAACACAAAGGAGCGGACGACGCCAAAGGCATCAATGTCACCAAGGAAACGTTTAAGACAGATAGCATTTACAACATCGGTGCATTCGCTTTAATGCTTATCCTCGCGGCCCTGTACGCAGGCTTCTGGAGCTAAGCCTCACGGCTCAGCAAACAGGCGGAGCCCAAACACGTCAACGCGCGCCCAGGCTGGTTAAACCAAAGGCCTGCGGCGCGCGTTACCTTTGTACCGACACGCATACCCCATGGAAAAGAAGATTAAAGGATTCTCAAAACTCTCGAAGCAAGCCAAGATGGAATGGCTGGCGCATGTGCATTTGGCTCAGCCCCAGCAAGGCTTGGACTTGATGCAGAGTTACATGCATTCGGACCCCGTGGTACAGAAACGCCACGACGAATTCATTGAGAATACCATTGCCAATTATTTCCTTCCTCTGGGCGTGGCGCCGAACTTTTTGATCAACGGAAAGGTCTACACCATTCCCATGGCCATTGAAGAAAGTTCTGTGGTAGCCGCTGCAGCGAAATCCGCACAGTTCTGGATGGAACGCGGTGGATTCACCTCGACCATTCTATCCACCACGAAAATTGGCCACATCCACTTCCATTTCGACGGACCGACGGCCCACTTGGATGCCCTGTTTGCGCGGATTAAGGGCGATTTGAAAAAGACGACCGCCCACTTGACGGCCAATATGGAAAAGCGTGGCGGTGGCATTTTAGACCTGCGATTGGTGGACAAAACGGCCGCATTGGAGGGATACTACCAGGTGGAAGTTCGGTTTGAAACCTGCGACTCCATGGGCGCCAACTTCATCAACTCCTGCTTGGAGGAAATGGCGAAAATCCTGCGCGCAGAAGCCAGCCAAGACGCCGGAACCCAAGGACACACCTTGGAGGTCGTCATGTGCATCCTCTCCAATTACACGCCAGAATGTTTGGTTCGTTGTGAGGTAGCCTGCCCCCTCGAGCAGATGGTAGAAGG
>JALQVB010000091.1 GCA_023260495.1 Aquiluna sp. | reverse complement strand
TAGCCTTCGCGCTGGTATTCAACCAACGGGTCTCGCTGGGCCATGGCACGCAAGCCAATACCCTCTTTGAGGTAGTCCATCTCGTAGAGGTGGTCGCGCCACTTGCGGTCAACCACCGAGAGCATCACTCGGCGCTCGAGCTCGCGCATCAGCTGCTCACCAATCTCGTCGGTGCGCTTGCGGTAGGCAAGCTCGGCATCAGAAATAATCTCTTCAATCAGCCACTGTGTGCTGACCTTGTTTCGAGAACTGGCCTCTTGAAGAACTTCTTCGACCTCGAGCCCGATTGGATAAATCGTCTTGAGCTGAGTCCACAGGGCTTCTAGGTCCCAGCTGCCACTGCCGGACTCCGTCAGGTTTCGATTCACGGTGTCACGCACGACCTCGCCGAGGAACTCGTGGAAGGTTGCTGAAATGTCTTCACCTTCGAGGATCTGACGCCTATCTGCGTAGATTGCGGTGCGCTGGCGGTTCATCACATCGTCGTACTTGAGGATGTTCTTTCGGATCTCGGCGTTACGAGCCTCCACTTGTGACTGGGCCGATGCGATGGCCCTAGAAACAACTTTGGATTCAATGGCCTGATCGTCTGGAACAGAGCTCCGGTTCATCAACGCGGCGGCAGCACCGGAGTTGAAAAGTCGCATCAAATCATCAGTGAGCGAGAGGTAGAACCGGGACTCACCCTTGTCACCCTGTCGACCCGATCGACCACGCAGCTGGTTGTCAATGCGACGTGACTCGTGCCGCTCGGTGCCGAGCACATACAAGCCACCGACTGCGAGCACCCGCTCGGCTTCCTCGGCAACCGTGGCCTTGATCTGCTCAAATACCTTGTCCCACTCGGCCTCGTACTTTTCTTGGTCTTCTTCAGGACTCAGGCCGCGGGATTGCATTTCGGCAACGGCCAGGAATTCGGCGTTACCACCGAGCATGATGTCGGTACCTCGACCAGCCATGTTGGTGGCAACGGTAACGGCACCGAAGCGACCAGCCTGAGCAACAATGACCGCTTCCCGAGCATTGTTCTTTGCATTTAGCACCTCGTGCTTGATGCCCGCCTTGGCCAACAGCTTGGAGAGGTATTCGCTCTTTTCCACAGACGTTGTTCCAACCAGCACCGGCTGACCGGACTTGTGGCGCTCGGCGATATCCGCCACCACCATGTTGAACTTTGCCTCTTCGTTCTTATAGATCAGATCCGACTTGTCCATGCGAACCATGGGCTTGTTGGTCGGAATCGGAATCACACCTAGCTTGTAGGTGGACATGAACTCTGCCGCCTCGGTCTCAGCAGTTCCCGTCATTCCAGAAATCTTGTCGTAGAGCCTGAAGTAGTTCTGCAGGGTGATCGATGCCAGTGTTTGGTTCTCGGCCTTGATGGCAACGCCCTCTTTAGCCTCAATGGCCTGGTGCATTCCCTCGTTGTAGCGGCGGCCCGGCAAAATTCGGCCAGTGTGCTCATCGACAATCTGAACCTCGCCGTTCACCACAACGTAGTCGCGGTCGCGACGGAACAGCTCCTTCGCCCGAATAGCGTTGTTCAAAAATGAAATCAACGGGGTGTTGGCGCTCTCATACAGGTTGTCGATGCCGAGATAGTCCTCAACCTTGTCGATGCCGGCCTCCAGCACGCCAATGGTGCGCTTTTTCTCGTCCACCTCATAGTCGACTTCGGCAGTGAGGTTCAGAACCAGCTTGGCGAAAACGCCAAACCAGCGGTTCACATCCGGTGAGGCTGGTCCGGAAATGATTAGCGGGGTTCTTGCCTCGTCAATCAGAATCGAGTCGACCTCGTCAACAACTGCAAAGAAGTGTCCGCGCTGGACAAGATCCTGCTTGGAAAGCGCCATATTGTCGCGCAGGTAGTCAAAGCCAAACTCATTGTTGGTGCCGTAGGTGATGTCAGCTGAATACTCTTGCTTGCGAAGTGCTGGGTCCTGACCGGAAGTGATGCAGCCAATCGTCATACCCAATGCGCGGTAGATGCGCCCCATGAGCTCGGACTGGTAGCTGGCGAGGAAGTCATTGACTGTTACCACGTGAACACCGCGGCCCGGGATGGCATTTAGGTAAGCGGCGAGCGTGGCGACCAGGGTCTTACCCTCACCGGTCTTCATCTCTGCGATATTTCCCAGGTGGAGAGCAGCACCACCCATGATCTGCACGTCGAAGTGCCTCATGCCCAAGGTGCGAACCGAAGCCTCGCGAACGGCAGCAAACGCCTCGGGAAGCAAATCATCCAGGGTCTCGCCGGAGGCGTAGCGCTCGCGCAACACCCGAGTCTCGTCCTTTAGATCGGCATCGCTGAGCGCCTGGTAGTGGGACTCGAGGGCGTTTACCTCACGTGCAATCGCTTCAAGCTTGCGAAGAACTTTTCCCTCACCCGCGCGCAAGAGTTTATCGAGGACTGCAACCAATAGAGCTCCTAAGACTAACGGCGGTAATTCTACCCCGCGCGGTCAAACTACTTCAGGCTAATTACGCCGTAGGAGTAGCCCTTTCGACGGTACACCACAGAAGGCTTTCCCGATTCCGCATCCTGAAACAGGTAGAAATCGTGACCAATCAGCTCCATGTGATCGACCGCATCCTCGGCCCGCATCGAGATACTCTCGAACTCTTTGGCGCGAATCACAATTGGGGAATTGGTCTCTTCGGAGACCACAGGAATCTCACCGGTGAGTTTGTCGTGGTCAATTGGAGTGATGTCGAGCTTGGCAAAATCTGAAGCCGCAAGCTCGCTGGTACTGACGTGCTTGTGGCCACCACCACGGTGAATCTTGTGCTTGTCTGCGTAGCGACGAAGCCGCTCCACCAGCTTGCCAAAGGCAATGTCGAAAGCTGCGAATTTGTCGGCTGCCCGGGCCTCAGCGCGCACCACGTGTCCAGGCTCATAGACAGTTAGTTCAACCTGGTCTTCCTGGCCAGAGTTTTTTTGATGGTCGTGTCTAGTGACTTTGATGTTGAGCTCTTGCGGGCGGTGTGCGAGTTGCTCAACTTTTCCAGACTTTTCCTGAACATAATCACGAAAGCGGTCCGAAACTGTGAGGTTTTTGGCGTTGATTCTGATTTCCATTTTTACCTCCAATGGGGCTACGTTGCCCTAGTTACAAACTACGCCTTTTTTGCCCGCTGTCAAAACTGACTGTTGGAACTGTAAGCAATTGCACAGATTCCCACCGGTTGATAACCCGCCATGCGTGCAGCTCGGGCCATTTCGCCCACCGTTGCCCCGGTGGTGACCACGTCATCGATGATCAGTAGCTGCCCGGAACCTGGCGGGAAGGAAAGCGATCCTCGTAGGTTTGCAGCCCTACCAGCTTTGTCGAGTTCGCGCTGATCTTTCACTTGCCGGATTGTTTGTGGGCGAATTTGGGGCTTCGACCCCAAGATTCTGCTGCGGTCTACCAGATGTTGAATCGGGTGAAATCCTCGCTTGCGAAAGTTACTGCGATTGGTTGGTGGGACGGCAAAGTATTCA
>JALQVB010000090.1 GCA_023260495.1 Aquiluna sp. | reverse complement strand
TTACAACCCGAAGGCCTTCATCCCTCACGCGGCGTTGCTGCATCAGGCTTGCGCCCATTGTGCAATATTCCCCACTGCTGCCTCCCGTAGGAGTCTGGGCCGTGTCTCAGTCCCAGTGTGGCCGGTCACCCTCTCAGGCCGGCTACCCGTCGTCGCCTTGGTGAGCCGTTACCTCACCAACTAGCTGATAGGCCGCGAGATCATCCTTGACCGAAATTCTTTCTTCCTCAGTGGATGCCCACCGAGGAAAGTATCCGGTATTAGCTACAGTTTCCCGCAGTTATCCCAGAGTCAAGGGCAGATTTCTCACGTGTTACTCACCCGTTCGCCACTAATCCACTGGAGCAAGCTCCAGCTTCATCGTTCGACTTGCATGTGTTAAGCACGCCGCCAGCGTTCGTCCTGAGCCAGGATCAAACTCTCCGTAAAAAATGTTTTCACCGGCAAGCCGGCGAAGTTTTTACGAACACCTCGGAAATGAGGTGATCAATTTGATTTGGCTAATGAACTGTCTACTGACAATTCGTCTTTATCCAAAAGGAATCTCTGCCAGAAACTAGGTTTCTAGCCGAGGATTTTTGGCATCGACATTGTGCACGCTGTTGAGTTCTCAAAGATCGGATGCTTCTGAAATTTCCCTCTCGGGTCCTCTTCAGAGCAACTTCTCAAGTCTACAGATTTCTGTCTTTCTGTCAACTCCCGGTTTCCCAGTAATTTTCAGGTCAAACAAAGATCTGAGGACCTAAATCCTAGACCGCAAAAGCCAGGGCCACAAGGGCCAGTTTTTTATGGTCTGGGCTGTTGCACTTGAGCTGAAGATCTAAAACTGACCATCCAGACTTTGGACAACTTGGAATACTTTAGTTACGTTTTGGTAAACATGTCAAATACAAGTTTTCCGGGCGTGTCTAAAGCCTGATTAGCCGCTTAGAAACAGGCCTGCCAGGTTCTTCTTTCCCTTGGCAATAACTGCCATCTGACCATGCAGGAAGTCGGAAACGGTGGCATCGGTATCGGAAATCTTCTGCTTATTCACCGATACTGCACCCTGCTCGATAGCGCGCCGTGCTGCTCCGTTTGACTCCGCGAGTCCAGATTCGACGAGTGCCTGTATCACGGTGACTCCAGAATCAACCTTCGCATTTGGCAGCTCGGCAAGGGCGCTGCGCAGGGTTGCGGCATCCAAGGCCGCCAAATCGCCCGAACCAAAAAGTGCCAGCGAAGCGTCTCGAGCCGCCTGGGCCTCCTGCTCAGAGTGGACCAGCTCAGTCACCTCAAGCGCAAGCCGACGCTGCGCAGCCCTCAGGTGCGGCTCGGCAGCAACCTGGGCTTCGTAATCTTCGATCTCGGCGCGAGAGAGGAACGTGAAGACCTTGAGGCGATCAATGACATCCGCATCGTCGGTGTTGAGCCAAAACTGATACATCGCATAAGGGCTGGTCAGCTCGGCATCTAGCCAGATTGCGTTGCCTTCGCTCTTGCCAAACTTCTTGCCGTCGGCATTGGTTATCAGCGGGGTGGCAATCAGGTGAACGCTCTTACCCTCAACCCGGTGAATCAAATCGGTGCCCGAGGTGAGATTGCCCCACTGATCGCTTCCACCGGTTTGCATCGTGCAGCCGTAGCGGCGGTAGAGCTCTAGGAAGTCCAGTCCCTGCAGAATCTGATAGGAGAACTCGGTGTAGCTAATTCCAGCCTCAGAGTTCAGGCGGGCAGAAACAGCATCCTTGGACAGCATCTTGCCCACCCGGTAGTGCTTTCCGATCTCGCGCAAAAAGTCAATTGCGCTGTATTCCTTGGTCCAGTCCAGGTTGTTCACCATGCGAGCGGCGTTTTCGCCTTCGAAATCAAGGAACCGGCTGTTCTGCTCGGCAAGCTTTTCAACCCACAACCCAACCGTCTCCCGATCATTGAGGGTTCGCTCCGCGGTTGGCTTGGGGTCGCCAATCAATCCCGTTGCGCCACCCACCAGAGCCAATGGCTTGTGGCCGGCTAGCTGAAGCCGGCGCATGGTGATTAGCTGGACTAAGTTGCCAAGGTGCAGCGATGGGGCCGTTGGGTCAAAGCCGCAGTAGAAAGTGATCTGGCCAGAAAGCGCCTTGCGCAGCTCAGCCTCGTCCGTTGACAGCGCCATGACGCCGCGCCATTTCAGCTCGTCGACGATGTGCGAGAAGGTCGAATCATTGCGCTGCGCTGCCAAGGTTTGCGATGTTGCCATTTAGTTCTTCACCTTGCCAATTAGCTTCCGCAGCTGCACCAGCTGCTCAATGACCTGCTTCGAGGAAGTTCCGCCAGGACCCTGACGCGACTCAATCGCAGAGTTTAGGTTCAATACCTTCCTCACCTCTGGAGTCAGGTGCTTCGAAATAGCAGCCAGGTCGCTGTCTGAAACCTGATCCAACTCAATGTGCTTTTCTTCACAGTGACGAACAAGTTCGCCGACAATCTCGTGAGCATCGCGGAAAGCAACTCCCTGCTTCACCAGCCATTCCGCTGCATCGGTAGCCAGCGCATAGCCAGCGGTAGCCAGCTCCTCCAGGCGACTCCGGTTGAATTCCACGGTGCGGATCATTCCGTTAATGGCTGGGAACAGCAGCATCAGGGAGTCAAAAGAATCAAAAATCGGCTCTTTGTCTTCCTGTAGGTCGCGGTTGTAAGCCAGCGGCAGGGCCTTCAGGGTCGCTAGCAACCCGGTTAGATTTCCGATGACTCGTCCGGTCTTGCCCCTAGTTAGCTCAGCGATGTCAGGGTTCTTCTTTTGCGGCATTATCGAGCTGCCAGTGGCAAAGGCATCGTCGAGCTTTATGTAGCCAAACTCATAGCTAGCCCAAATGATGACCTCTTCGGCCAATCGAGATAGGTCAACCGCAACCAGGCTCATGATGAAGGCAAACTCTGCCACGAGATCTCGTGACGATGTAGCGTCAAGGGAATTCTCAGTGGTGCCAGTAAAGCCCAGCTCCTGGGCAATCAGGTCGGCGTCTAGCCCAAGGGTGTTGCCGGCGAGCGCCGCCGAACCATACGGCGAGCGCCTAGCGCGCTTTCTGAAGTCCTCAAGTCGCTGCAGGTTTCTAACCTGAGGCCAGGCATGGGCCGCGAGGTGGTGCGAGAGCAACACTGGCTGAGCGTGCTGAAAGTGGGTGCGGCCGGCCATGGCTGTTCCCATATAGTCCTCGGCCTTGGTGCTCAGAGCATCGACGTAGTCGATCAATTGCTGCTCGAGTGCATGTGCGGCATCCAGCATGAAAAGTCGCACCAGGGTTGCAATCTGGTCGTTGCGAGAGCGGCCCGCTCGAATCTTGCCGCCAAGGTCTGGCCCAGCTATTTCCATGAGGCCTCGCTCTAGAGCGGCATGCACGTCTTCTTCCTCTTCACGAGGCTTGAAGGTGCCGCTCGATACGCGCTTGCCAAGCTCAGCCACCGCCTGCTGCAGCACGTCGTGCTCATCTGAGGTCAGGTAGCCAGCCGCCTGCAGCGCCTTTAGATGCGCCGCTGTGCCGAGCAGGTCGTA
>JALQVB010000008.1 GCA_023260495.1 Aquiluna sp. | reverse complement strand
AAACGCCCCAGGTGGCAAGAAGGAGCAAGCGAAGCTCCTTGATCTTGCGCTGTACGGCCTCGCTCTGGCGCTCGAGGCTCTTACCAAGCTCGATGAACAGAACGTAGAGGATGTATAGGAACGGGATGGTGGAGAGCAGACCCCATACCGATGGGTGTAGACCCATGGTCATGCCGGAGTCGCCTGGGTAACCCAGACCAATCATCAGCGCTGCAGCTGGAACCAAACGCACGAGCAGCGAACGCTGAGCAGTGCGAGCTAGGGCGAGAACGGCAACGGTCTCAACCAGCAGCAGTGGCACGGTCAGGAACCAGTCGACGTAGCGGTAGCCCACGTTGTAGACCGCGCCTTCGATGGCGTCTGGCCCAAAGGCGTGAACAAAGCTGTCGAACATCCTGAAGTAGTGGTAGGCGGCGATCGCGGTAACGGTTGCCGATACCATGACGGCCATTCTGTAACGCGGTAGAACGCGCTCGCGTGCTACCAAGAGAAAAGTTGTGGTGAACAGCATGCTCGCAATTCCTAGCGAAAGCATGTTGAAGACTACGTTGTAACCTTCTGAACTCATTTTTCTGTTGTTTCCTTTCGGCTTTTACGAGGCCGAACAGGACGTCAATCAAAGTTTCAGATTGCACATCTTTGCTCGACCTTCGTCTGGTTCAACAATGTGATTCCTGAGAACATCCTGAAAGTGATAACGGTTTGGTAACGGGGAGCTTAGAAGCCGAGCAGCAGTTTGCCGCTTTGGAGCTCGTCAAGATTTCCGGTGAAGAACAGCTCCAACATCTGCTTGCCCTTGGGGCTTAGCTGAACCACACCCCGCATGCTCTCAATCCTGTTGCCCGTGGCGCTGCGCAATTCGGCCCAGACCTCACGCTCACCGCTGAGGCTTCCGTGGTTTAGGAGTCTGATCTCAATGAGGATCCCGTATTTTCCCTCTTCGATGGATTCGATTCCCACGACCTCAAGGTTTGCAAGTTTCGAGATTTTTTCGCAGTTTTTCAGTTCGCAGTAGTCGACCTGGGTGGTGTCTAGGGGCTGTGGCTGGCGGTCTAGTTCCTGAGCCACGGTCAGGGCGGCGAATGGAATTGACAGTAGAGCCAACAGTGTCGCAAACAGCATGGAGCTGCGCTGCCCCTTAGGCGTCAGAATCCAGGGTCTCTTCAATTGCCACTCCTTGCTAGCCTCCATCTTGGCCTATTTAGTCCGCTCTAGACTCATGCCGACACTGAATTTTGGGAGCTAAGTTGAAGCGATTTCTTCCTGGGCTGATAGCCGCGGCACTCATTGCCACTCTCTCCGCCTGCTCGCCAAATCCGCAGGCCACAGAACCCGAGGCGCCAAGGCTGGAGCTTGGCTCGGACGAGTTTTTGCAGCAGGCGGTGATCTACGAGGTAAACGTTAGGCAGTTCTCTCAAGAGGGCAGTTTTGCCAGGGTCACCGAGGCCATTCCTCGCCTTAGCGGCCTAGGAGTGGACATTCTGTGGCTGATGCCGATTCATCCCATATCGGAGCTCAACCGCAAGGGCACGCTCGGCAGCCCCTATTCCGTTGCTGATTACAAGGCCGTAAGTGGCGAGTTTGGAACAGAGGCAGATCTGCGCGAGCTGGTAGCAGCGGCTCACGATGCCAACATGATGGTGATTCTGGACTGGGTGGCCAATCACACTGGGTGGGACCATCCTTGGGTATCCGAGCACCCCGAGTGGTACACCCAGAACGAGGCCGGCGAGATTGTGCATCCACCGGGCACCGATTGGACCGACGTAGCCGATCTAAATTTCAGCAATTGGGAAATGCGCATGGCAATGATCGATGCGATGCGCTACTGGGTCGAAGAGTTTGACATCGACGGCTTCCGAGCCGATGTTGCCCATTCCGTGCCGGTCGACTTCTGGAATCTGGCCAGTGAGAAGCTGCATGAGGTGAAAGACGTCTTCATGCTTGCCGAGGACGGCGGCGACCAGGCGCTATTGAAAACTGCTTTTGATACAAACTATGCCTGGCCGTTGAAAGACCTCTTTAACAGGCTCGGCAGAAACTCGGCTGATGCCGGAGACTTCCGCCGCAACCTGAAATCCACCGCTACTCAGTACAAGGACGGCAAGTATCAGATGGTGTTTATCACCAATCACGACGAGAACTCCTGGTCTGGCACCGTCTTTGAGCGACTGGGTGAAAACGTAAAAAACTTGGCGGTTATCTCATTTACCGTTCCTGGAATGCCGCTGATCTATTCCGGCCAGGAAGTCGGCCTAGATCGCCGGCTCGAGTTCTTTGAAAAAGACCCAATTGTGTGGCCGGCTGCCGGGAACGAGTGGACCGAGTTCTATGGCGATCTGGTGCGCCTGAAAACTGACAACCCGGCTCTGTGGACCGCTGGAGCCGGTGGTGTCCTCAGGGCCGTGCACCTAGATAACTCCGACGTTATTGGCTTCGCCCGCAGCTACCAGGGCAATGATGTGATTGTGCTGGCTAACCTGGCAGATAAGGCGCAGACCCAGGTGCTTGAACTCGGAGATCTGGTTGGCGACTACACCGACTTCTTCTCTGGCGAGCTGATTTCACTCTCCGAGGGGGCGGAAATATCGCTTCCGGCAAATGATTTCCAGGTCCTGATTAGATCCCTAGTACCTGAAATTTCCCAATGAACCGCGAAATCTGCTGCACAAACCGTCGCTGGGTTTGACTAGCCTTGAGACATGCAAAATCAAGCCGTAGCAATCTCGCCTCGGGTGTCCAAGGCGCTCAGTGAAAACAGGCCGGTGGTGGCGCTCGAGTCCACCATCATCTCTCACGGCTTGCCATTCCCGCAGAACCTGGCTGCGGCCAAGGAGTTCGAGCAGATTCTGATCGATGCCGGGGTTGAGCCGGCAACCATCGCAGTCATTGACGGAGTTCCAACTGTTGGGCTGGATGAGAGCCAGATCGAAATTCTTGCCCAGGGTGATATCGCCAAGGCATCGGTGCGCGACCTGGGAATCCTCAGGGCAAAGGGCGTTTCCGGAGCCACAACCGTTGCGGCCACTGCCTACATCGCCGCCAAGGCCGGGATTAACGTGTTTGCCACCGGTGGTTTGGGGGGTGTGCACCGCGAATTCTTTGAGAGCTTTGACGAGAGTGCCGACCTTTCGGAGCTAGCCAAGGCCTCGATTGTCGTAGTGGCTGCCGGTGTCAAGAGTGTGCTGGACATCGCCGCCACCCTGGAGCGGCTCGAAACGTTGAGCGTGCAGGTGGTTGGCTACCAAACCAATGACTTCCCAAGCTTCTGGCTCCCAACCAGTGGCTATGAATTGGATTGGAGCGTCGAAAATGCCAACGAGGTGGCCAGGGTGCTGCTTGGGGCCCGGGAATCCGGTCTCGAGTCGGCCGTCTTGCTTGCCAACCCGGTTCCTGCGGCGCAGGCCTGGGAAAAGCAGGAGCACGACCGCGTTTTGGAAAAGGCGCTAAGTAGTGCCAAACAGCAGGGGATTCGCGGGAAGGCTGTGACGCCATTCCTGTTGGAATTTATTGTGAACGAATCGGGTGGGCGATCGCTCGCGGTAAATCTCGATTTGGTTCGCAACAACATCAGGGTTGCTGCTGAGGTGGCCAAGGAGATTGCGGTGATTGATGGCTAAGTGCCTGGTTGTGGGGGACCTTATCGAGGACGTGATTGTCGTCCCCGAGGGTTCGGTAGTCTCCGACACTGATAACCAGGCCAAGATAGCCGCCACTTTGGGTGGCTCTGCCACCAACTTTGCCGTCTGGGCCTCCACCCTGGGCATGGAGACGCACCTGGTTGCCAGGGTGGGCCGCGGCGATGGATCAAAGTTCACCAAGCTGCTGGCAGACAAGTCAGTAATTGCTCACCTGCAAGAGGACAAGCAGCTATCCACTGGTCGCATCGTCGTGCTCTCCGATGGTGAGAATCGAACCTTTTTCACAGACCGCGGGGCGAATGTAAACCTCGAGCCACACGTCTTGCCCGTTGAGGCGCTGGGTGATTACCTTTACCTCTCCGGCTACTCGGTGCTCTCAATGGGAACGCAAGGGGCGCAGAAGCTAATTGAGATCGCCCAGACCAACGGCATGGCGGTGATTGTTGACCCCGGCAGTGAGTCCTTTATCAGGGATTACGGCACCAAGTACTTCCTAGAAGCCATAGCCGGCGCCGACGTGCTGCTTCCAAATCTTGCGGAGGCCAAGATCCTCAGCGGCGAGGACTCGCTGGTAGCTGCAGCGGATAAGTTGAACCGGCTTTTCAAGCTGGTCGTGGTGACCCTGGGTGCCGAAGGTGCCCTGGTGAAAAATGCCACCACAGTGGAGCAGGTAAGTGCCCCTGATGCGAACGTGGTCGACACCACCGGCGCCGGCGACGCATTCGCCGCGATGTTTATCAGGCACCTCGCCGAAGGGGCCACCCCGCTGCACGCGGCACAGGAAGCTTGCATCTTCGCATCTAGGGCTGTTGAGATGATTGGCGGGCAACCCAGCTAGCTCCCAGCAGAGCATCAGGTTTCTTCTTCGGCCCCCAGGTACAATGAATCAATGCCTAAATCCGTGCGCTCGCTAGTCCTGATTGGACTTGCCGCCCTATTGGCACCCTTGGGCGCCGGGGGTTTCCAGGGCGTATCGGAGCAGTCGATTGCAAAGCTGGAAGGCCTGTCGGCCGATTGCACCATGGCTGCCCAGAATCTCCTGTCTGATGCTTGTGAAGACACCTTCCTGATTGAGTTTGTATCAGCTAGCGCTCAAGCTGAATTTGATTCCGAGCGAACCGAGGAGCTGCAAGGAAGTTTTAGCTCGCTAGCGCTCAGCGCCTATGAGCTAGATGGCCAGGAGCTGGGTCTACTGGCTAAGTCTTCGGCGGTTGCAAAAATCGTAGAAAACTCAGAGTTCTCGATTGCGGGATCGCAAAGCAGTGCACCTTGGCAGCTTGATCGCATTGAACAGGCCACCATCAGCTACGACGGAACCTACACCTACGACAATGCCCAGGTTGGTGCTGGGGTGACGATCTACATCGTTGACACCGGCATCAACACCTCTCACGTTGAGTTCACTGGCCGCACAGCGGCCGGCTTTAGCGCCATCGGCTCTTCCACCGACACGCTCGACTGCAACGGTCACGGAACCCACGTTGCGGCCCTTGCTGCCGGCACCGTGTTTGGAGCCGCAAAGGGTGCAACTGTGGTGCCAGTGCGGGTTTTGGACTGCAACGGTTCTGGAACCCTGCTCGGCGTTTTGCAGGGCCTTGACTGGATTGCCAATAACACCCAGGTTGGCCAGCCGGCTGTTGTGAACATGAGCCTTGGTGGCGACCGCAACACCTACCTAGACGATGCAATTGGAAATCTAACCTCGCAGGGCCTTGCCTTCGTGGTTGCCGCCGGTAACACGGGCGTGGATGCCTCGCTGGTTTCCCCGGCGGCTTCACCAGGCGCCATCACGGTTGGTGCCAGTGACAAGACCGATCTTTGGGCTTACTTCTCCAACTATGGCTCTGAGGTCGACATCACGGCCCCTGGTGTGGATGTGAGAAGTGCCTGGTATGCCACCAACAACGCGACCGCAATTGCGTCAGGAACCTCGATGGCGGCTGCAGTCGTGTCGGGAGTCGTGGCGAACCAAATGTCCTACGGTTACCAAACGCCGGCTGCTTTGCTGGGTGCCATTCAAACCAATGCCGTATCCGGCGCCCTGACTGGACTGCCCGCAAACACCGCAAATCTGCTTCTCCAGGACACCGTGGCGTTTAGCTCCGGAACATCCTCGTCCGGAGGGGCGCTGAATGATGTAACCGTGCCAGCGGACACGACGCCCATTGGAATCGTGGACCCAATTCAGCCAGCACCTACAACGCCTTCAAATCCAACCGTTCAACTCCCTGCGACTTATGTGCAGCCGACCGTCGTGGTTGGCGGTCAGAATGCCACGGTGAACTGGACAATTGCGGAGCAGTCTAGCGAGCTAACGGGACAGGTCGTGAAGCTTTACTCGGGCACGACCGAGATTCAAAGCTTTGATCTCGATGCCTCGGTGACAAGTTTGGTAATTGCAGAGCTGGCCCCAGGTGTTGTATACCGGGTAGCGGTGGCTGGTGTCAACGAAGCGGGCACAGGCATCCTGTCACCACAATCCGAACCGTTCGAGGTAACGGCCGAAATTCTTGGACCTGAGGGCGGAGAATTCTCCGCCTGGGTCAAGAAAATCAACGACACCCAAATCAAGTTCTACGCCAAGTATCCGCAGGTGGGCGACAAGATTCAGTTCATGGTTCAGCAGCCAAACGGTGTTTATAAAGAGATCGCTTGGTTGCGAGTCCAGCAAGATCGAATCGATGAGAACGGCGAATACATCGGACTGCAGAACAACATCTACTTCATTCGCACCATCACCCTGCGAGAGGGAAAGAACAGGCTGCGAATTGTGGTGAACGGCGAACTGCTAGATCGCACCCGAACCTATACGCTCTAGTCATGCTCGTAACGCTGACCGGTGCCTTCAAAAACGCCGGTGACTACCTGATTGGCCACCGTGCCCGCACGCTGCTGGCCACTCACACCGATCACGAGATCATAGATCTGAATCGCAAAGAGCTAACCGAACAGAGCTATCAACTCATCAATTCAGCCAAGGCGCTGCTTTTGACCGGTGGACCTGCCTACCAAAAGAAGATTTACCCCGATATCTATCCGCTAGACCTAGGCCGAATTGAAGTTCCCATCGTTCCCTACGGTCTTGGCTGGAAGGGAAGCCTCAATCAGGCTCCAGAGGACTTCAAGTTTGAGCCGCAGGCTGAGGATTTTGTAAAGAAAATTCACCAGAGCAGCTTTTTTTCATCCGCCCGCGACCATCAGACTGTGGGGATACTGAACCGACTCGGAATCGATAATGCCATGATGACCGGTTGCCCGGCATGGTATGACGAGGAGAAGTTGGAGCTCGACTACCAGCCGCGCGACATTAACCAATTGATCTTCTCAATGCCGGCGGTTCCGCAGGATCACGTGGAGCCACTGCTGCGTTATCTCGCGAAGAAATACCCGAGAGCCAAGAAGTACATAGCTTTCAATGCCGGATATAAATCCACCCGCAGCAAGGATCGCGCCAAGTTCACCAGATGGAACTACCAGATGATTCTGAAGGCGAGGCTGCTGGGTTTCACTCCGGTTTCCTTTGAGAGCGACTTTGCCAAGTTCCAAGAAATTATGGGAGCAGCCGACCTACACCTTGGCTTCCGGGTGCATAGCCACATCTTCTCGCTGTCGCAGCGAATCGCATCGGCTTTGATTGCCGAGGATTCGCGCGGCATAAGCCAACTTGAAGCTTTGAATGCACCCGTGCTATCAGCCAGGCAGCCAATTCAGGAAATCACCGACCAGTTGGATGAGATTTTTGCGACCGGCGCGCAGATTCAGACTTCAGTCGAGACCATGCGCTCGACCCACACGCAGATGCTTAGGTTTATCGAGCAGTTTTCCTAAGCCAGGCCAGAGCGGGAAACGCTAGGTCCCAAACCAGGCTCACCAAACGCATAGATAACGCCACGACAACCGCCTCAGCCGGCGACATGACGATGCTCAGTGCGGCAATTTGGACAGCCTCCCGCACGCCAATTCCTGCAGGAGCAAACACAGCCACCATAGAGATTGCCGAGGCCAGGTTTGAGGCGGCCAAGATAAACAGCATGTTCTCAAAACCAAGGTCAGGCACCACCGCAAGCGCAACAAAAAACAACGCCAAACCGCTTAGCAGCGAGCTCAGCACAAACAGCATGAAGCCTTGCAGCAGACCTTTGCTGCCGGGCACGAGGCTGCTCTCCAGTTCGCTCTTGCGCACCAGCCGATAGGCCAGCGATGCCCAGGCTCGGAACACCGGAGGAAGCACAAAAACTATCCCTATGATCGCGGCTGCGAGCAGCAACCAGATCCATTGGCCGGCAAACTCTGAGGTGCGGGGGTCTACTACCAGCAACAGGGTGGCGGTCAGCAGCACAGTGAGCAGTTGCAATACTGCTTCAAAAAATGACGAGACCGCCAGGCGCGACTTTGAGATGCCAAGCTTGGCTGCGAATACCACCTTGCCAACCACCCAGGTGACAGAGCCGGGTATGTACCTTCCCAGCCAGCTCTTGGCATAGACCAGATAGAGCTCCGCTCGATCTGCAGACCTAACCTCACCCGACTGCGCTAGAAAGAAAAGCCATATCCGGGCAAACAGGAACCTGGTGGCAAGGCCGAGCACCGTCGCTATCCCAAGCCAGAGAAAGTTCACCTCAAGCGAGCCAAGGGAAGCCCAGTCCAAGCTTTGGGCGTATAGAACCAAGAAGACTGCCGCAATTGCATAGAACGCGATACCGAATATTCGTTGAAAGGCCTTGGAATTCATCGCAGCACCGCCTCAAAGGCCTGGGCAAGATCATCCCTGAGCTGCCGCTTCATCTTCTCCAGAGCCTGGGACTGCTCCTGCTTCACGGCCTCAGTTTCGGAAAGTAGCTGCTCGGTCAAATCGATCAGTTCTCGATGTGATCCTTTGGTAGTCATCACTTCGATGGGGCGAGCGAAGCGGGACTGCCCCGCCTGCTCAAAAAATAGCCGACCCTTGTCCACGTAGTAGAGGCAGATACTGGGCACCCTCGCCAGGGTGGCGAGGATCGCACTGTGCAGCCGGGATGCAATAAAGATCTTGCAAGAGCCAATCTGCTCTAGCAGCTGGGTCGGCGAGAGATCATCGGAGCCAAAGATCTCGGCAGCGCCAGGATTATTCAGGCGACTGCGAATCTGCTCTGCGAATCCAGCATCGTCTTCGCTTTTCGACATGTGCATCGGTATGAACTTGATGTGCAAACCTTTTTCGTCAATCAGCCAATTGGCGTAGCTGACCATCTCATCGATGTAGGTCTGCTCATTCGCTGAAATCTCGGCAGTAGCTTTTTGCCAGAATCGATACTTGGCTGGGAGCCAACCGCTTGGACGGTAGTGAAACCAGCGACGCAGGCCAATTCCGACACTCTCTCCCGCCTCGGCATTGAAAGATGTGTAGACAGCGGGATCGAAGCTTGCGACGACATTGCTGGTGGTGCCCCAGGTGGTTAGTTTCTCTTTGCTCTCGCGGTCTCGCACCAAGAAAACCTTGCACTGGTTCACCGCGGTCTTGATTGCCCATTTGGAAATGCTTGCCTTGGTGGGCCCGATCCCCTGGAAGCTGCCGATGATTTTTCTATTCACCAGCTTTACGCCCCAGAGCTTGAGCGCCCAGTAAAACAGCGAAAGCTTATTGGTGTAGTCCTTGAGTAGCTCCCCGCCGCCCCAGAGAACCACGTCTGCCTTGCGGGCAGCCGATAGCAACTTGAAATAGTCAATCGGGGAGGTGGAATAGGGCGAGAAGGGCAGGAAATCAATCCCGAACCATTCGCGGTCTCTATTTGCAAATTGCGAGAGTGAAGTTATGTCTGCATTTGGCTCGATGTCGCGAACCAGCTCAACCAGCCCCTGCAGGATGGCGCGATCCCCACGATTGTTTGGTGAGTCGCTATTGAGGATGAGCACCTTCACGGAGTCTAAACTTACCCCAAGGCGGCCATAGAGAGGGATAGATGAGCAAACCCAAACTGCTGGTGCTCGCCTCCACCTTCCCCAAAGAGCCAGGCGATGGCACGCCCGGCTTCGTGCTTGACCTGGCTTTGGAGCAGGCCAAAGAGTTTGATGTCACCGTGTTGGCACCATTGGTGCCTGGGGCCAGATCGGCCCAACTTATTGGTGAGGTCAAAGTGGTCCGCTATCGCTACTGGCCCTTTGCCCAAAAGCTCACCGATGGGTCAATCTTGGACAACCTGAAGCAGAACCAAAACCTGTGGCTTGAGGTGCCGTTTCTCTTTCTTGGGCTGTGGTGGGCCCTGGCCCGGCAGCTGCGAACTTGGGGGCCAGATCTGATTCACTCCCACTGGATAATCCCGCAGGGGCTCGTCGCATCCTTGGCAAAGGGCAAGACCCCAATGTTGATCACTGCCCACGGCGGCGATATCTATGCCATCAATGGCGGTTCGCTAAAGAACCTAAAGATCATGGCTCTGGAAAAAGCAGCCGCCATCACCACGGTGAACTCGGAGATGAAGACACAGCTGATGAGCTGGGGCCTTTCCGAATCCAAGGTGGAGGTGCTGCCGATGGGGGCCGACTTTAGCCAGTTTGCATCGACCAAGCAGGAGAAGATCCCAAGCAGCGTCTTGGCCGTTGGCCGGCTGGTGGAGAAGAAGGGCTTCGATGCACTGATTGACGCAGTGCGGTGGGGGCTAGAAAAGAAGAAGCTTCCGGAGAACCTCAAGGTGCGAATTGCCGGTGATGGACCGCTGCGAGCTCAGCTGGAGCGGCAAGCCAGAGGTCTGCCGATTGAGTTTTTAGGCAACCAGTCCCGCGAGAGCATCGCAAACCTGCTAGCGAGTAGCGAGGTCTTTGTTATTCCATCGCGGGTGGCAGCATCTGGTGACCGTGAGGGTCTGCCAGTGACGCTGATGGAGGCCGCAGCAGCCTCAAGCTTTGTGGTGGCATCCAAGCTGCCTGGTATAGAAGACTTGGTCCTGGATGGAGAGACGGGATTGCTAGTTGAGCCAGGCAGTTTCAAGCAGCTATCCAAAGCTTTAGCTAAGGGCCTGTCCGAACCGGAGCTGCGCCAGCAATGCGGCGGTTTGCTGCATGCTGCCGGGCAGCAATTTGATGTTAAAAATATCGGCGCCCGCTACAACCAACTGCTGCGGAGTCTGATTTGAACTATCAAGAGTTTTGGGAGAAGTTCCAGCACGCAGAGAGGGCCGGCGGAGCCTTCGAGGTCACCACCTTGGGCTACCAGCTTTACCCACCACTGCGCACCAGGCTCTACTATCAGCTGGCCCAAGAGCTGGGCATCTTTGATGACCCGCATCCTGCCTCTGGGCAAACTGAGCCGGTTGAGCTGGCGCAAACTCCCGCAGAGATATTTGGCAGCTGTGAAGAGCTCATAATTCCATTTGTTCGCAAGGTGGGTGGCATCGATCCGTATTCGGAGAGCTTTATTGAGGCAATGCCCAAGCTGAGGCAGCTTGAGATTTCCGATCCAGCAGCAGCGCTAGATGTCGAGCGCATCAAGACCTACGGGGCTACCAAGTTTGACCGCGTGGTCTACGAGCTGATGCTCAAGGAGAAGGTCCGCGACGTGCGGGAGCGCTGGGAGCGGATGAACCAGGCGTTTGTTGATGAGTTTCAAATAGGGCTTGGCAAGTTCGCTGAGTTTCCGGCCTGGTGGGTGCGCCGCTACATCGGCCAGTGCATGGCCTTCAAGGAGTTTTTTGAGCAAATCGGGCTTAGGCGACTGTGGTTGGTTAATGCCTACTCACACCCAGCGGTGGTGGTTGGCGCCAAGCAGGCCGGAGCTAAGGTGCTGGAAATTCAGCACGGATTCATCTCAAACTCTCACCCGGCCTACTCCTATCCGAAGCTTCGGATTCAAAGCGCACCAAACCGGCTATTGGTTTGGGGGGATTTCTGGAAACAAAGTGCTCGCCTTCCTAAGGGAGCCAGGGCGGTTGTTACTGGCCCATCGCTCGCTTTTCTCAGGCAGCGGGAAAAAGCAAGAGAGGCTGCCAAGCAGCCAGGCAGCATTCTTTTCACCTCGCAGGGTGCTGTTGGCGATCAGCTATTCGCCGAAGCTTGCCGCTGGGCAGAGCTACTTCCTAGCCAAAGAGTCACATTTCGACTGCACCCCAATGAGTCTTTGGAGCACTACGAATCCAAGCGGCGACCTGGCAACCTGAGTATCTCCCACAAAGAGCCCTCCTTCTTGGACCTTCTAGCGCAGACAGAGTTCCTGGTCGGAGTGTTTTCAACCACGCTCTATGAGGGCTTGAGCTTCGGAGCCAAGGTCGTGGTGCTGCCAATCTCAGGTTACGAAAATGCCCTTCCAGCTATTGAGCGTGGCAGCATGCAGCTTGCACCGGCATCACCAGACGGGGCTGAACTGCAGAGCTTCTTGGCAAAAGCAAAACCACCCAGCGATGCCAAGATTTACTACGCTGATAGGACAAATGCGAAACGGGGCCTGATTGCTGGACTTTGAATTATCTGGCAGAACCTTCTCACACCTAAATCCATATCTGATTGCCGAGATTGGTGTGAACTACGAGGGTTCGATGGAGCGCGCCAAGCAGATGATTGAGCAGGTGGCTCGCGCCGGCGGGCACGCCGCAAAGTTTCAGACCTACAAGGCTGACAAGCTTGCTGCCAAGCACACCTCACCGGCCTATTGGGATACCTCTAAAGAGCCCACCGGTAGCCAGCACGAATTATTTCAGCGCTTTGATGCATTCGGCCCAAAGGAATACCAGGAGCTAGCGGGGCACTGCGCCTCTGTCGGCATTGATTTTCTTTCTACCCCGTTCGATTTTGAGGCGGTTGACTACCTTGCCCCACTGATGCCAATCATCAAGGTGGCATCAGCCGACCTGAATAACATCCCGCTTATCAGGCGGGCCGGGAAAACCGGTCGTCCGCTGCTGATGAGTGTCGGGGCCTCCTCTCACGATGAGATTCGCACGGCAATCCGCACCGGTTTGGAAGCTGGAGCCGAGCGAGTCAGCATCCTGCACTGTGTGCTGAACTACCCAACTCCCAAGGACAACGCGCAGCTCTCACAGATCGCGGTGTTGCAGCGCGAATTTGGTGACCAGGTTGCAGTCGGGTATTCCGACCACGTGGCCCCGGAAGATGACGGCACGATGCCGGCTCTGGAGTATGCGGCCATCAATGGCGTGCGAGTGATTGAGAAGCCCTTCACGGATGACCGGAACGGAATTGGAAACGACCACTACCACGCCACCGATGAGGCCGGGCTATTGGCGTTTACGAAGCGACTCGAGCTCTACCGCACCCTTGAGGGCGATGGCATGCTGCATCTGGAGACCCAGTCGGTGGCAATTGCAAATGCCAGGCGCAGAATCATTGCCACCAAGAATCTTTCTGCAGGGCAGGTACTTAGCGAGGGTGACCTAATTCCGCTTCGCTCCAACATCGGCATCACCATAGATCGCTGGGATGAGGTTGTTGGCGCGAGACTGGCGCGGGATGTGGCGCAGGATGCGCCAATTGAGGATGCCGACCTAGAGCGAAACTAAATCGAGAATTCGATTTACCACTCGGTGATTTGATCTTCCAGCAATCTGGCTCAGCGCCGTCTCGGACATTTCCTTGCGCGTTTCGAAGCTGGTCAACACCCGGTGAAGCTGGGTCTCAAGTTCGCTGGATGTGATGTTTGAGCCAAGGCCGAGGTTCAGGATGCCGTTCTCACTGCTTGCATGGGTGTGACCAAGTTCTTTTTCGTTTTGAGCCATGCAGATTGTTGGAACGCCGATGCTCATTAGCTCGGTTATGGTGCGGCCTGCGGAGCTAAGCGCGAGGTCGGCGCTCGCCATCAAAGAACCAATGTTTTTGACATTTCGCATCACCTGCAAGTCAAGATCAAACTCACCCGAAAGATCATCGGCACCTAGCCCGCGAACGCAGCTAACCTTGCCCGAGTAGCCAATGGCCTCGAGAGCCCGCAAGGACTTCTGGGCCAAACCGCTGGGATCAGTGCCACCGAAGAGCACCAACAGGTGGTCCACCGCAGAGTTGATCTCGGCTTTGCGCTCTATGGTCTCGAAACTGGGAGCCAAGATTGCATTCTGCACACCAACAAGCTGGTTCTTTGCTTTCGGGTTTGGGTAGATATCGCTCACCACTAGATCTGCCAGCAGGGCACCCGGGCCGAGGTCCTCGAAGGTCACCACTTTGCAGCCGGCGGCGTGCAATCCAGAGACAAGGCCAGCATCGGTGTCCAGCACATCGAGAATGACCAGGTCAAACCCTTCGGCGACCTCGAGCAGCTGGGCACTGCTATCTACTTCGCGATGCTCGAACACCTGAGCATCAAAGAACTCCTTACCCAGCGGCTTTGACTCCTCGGTCACTATGAGAATTTCGTGGCGAGCTAGTTCTTGGGCCAGAGCAAGGGTGCGGTAGAGGTGGCCCATGCCCAACTCCCTGCTGCCGCCGGTGTAAAGCAGTATCTTCTTGCGGGTGAGCCAGTGCTCGGCGGTGGCCAGGTCGGCAAAGGTGTCAATGTCCAGCGACTCTCGCTCGGCTAGCGGGATCAGTTCCACCGGCTCCACGATCCTGGTCTTGAATTTCAAAACATCCCGGATTCTCGCCCCAATGATTGCTCCGGATTCGCGGTATTCCGGCTGCATGAGCTGCCGATTCACTCGGGCGGCATAGAGCGGCCTGGCAACGCCGTCTTCAATCGTCCAGCGCAGATGTCGGTCGTCCTTCACTGTGAGCACCGAGCCTGCTCCGGCAGCGAACTTAGCCTGCGCGTCGCTTATGCGCTCCGAGCTAACCAAAGGGCAGGTTGGTTGCAGAGTAAGTAGCAGGTCTTCTTCTTTGGCGCCCAGGCTTTGCAGATCTGGAATGTGGCGCAGCATCAGCTCGTCCAGTGTGGAGCTGCCGTCGGCTACCTTGCGCTCGCGGACAACCTGAACGCCGCGGCGCGAGGAGACCTCGGCAATCTCGTCGTCGTCGGTGATGACCACGATGTGGTCTGGCTTGATTCTTTCAAGCGCGATGTCGATGGTGTGGACAATCAGCGGCTTGCCAACAAGCAGGCGAAGGTTCTTTCTCGGCACACCAACTGACCCGCCGCGGGCGGGAATGACGATCCAGGTCTCAGTCACTTTGCTTCTTTAGGACATTAGGTTCAACCCCGACCCTTAGCTCAACATCGCGCACTCGCTTCAGGGTCTTGCTGGTTAGAGAGCGCACCGAGTAGATGCTGTCGGCAATCACGCCGTAGAGCATCACCTGCACCGAGGTGAGGAAGAGCACCGCACCAACGATCACACTCTGCAGGTGCGGGGTGGCCGGCGGGTTTAGGTTGTCAATGACCCAGGGCATGAAGGCTGCGATGGAGCCTGCCATGAGCAGCAGCCCCAGCGGCATGAAGAGCTTTAGCGGCCGGTACTGCAGGTAAATCCTGATCATGGTCCAGGCATTGCGGCGGACGTACTTCCAGGTAGAACCGAAGAGCCTGGAAGGCCGGACCGAGTCGTTTCGCTTCACCGGGGTGTTCGCCAGCGCCAGCGATGCCTCGTTTACCTGAATCAGCGACTCGATTGTGTAGGTGAATTTCGAGACCAGATTGATCTGCATTGCCGCATCGCGGTCAAAGGCTCGGAAACCACTGGTGGCATCGGTCACTGGAACGCCGGAGAAGTTCTGCACCACCTTGGTGCCAAACTTCTGCAACCTGCGCTTTAGCCAGGAGAACTCTTTGACGCTATTGGTGTCGCGGTCGCCAACTACGACATCGGCATGACCATCCAGGATTGGCCTTACCAGCGCCGGGATGGCGCTGGCATCGTATTGATTGTCGGCATCGGTGTTGATGATTACGTCCGCACCCAGCTTGAGGCAGGCGTCAACGCCAGCCTGGAACGCACTGGCCAGTCCCTGGTTGTGACTGAAGCGAACCACGTAATCTACGCCGGCATCAAAGGCAACCTGAACGGTGTTGTCAGTGGAGCCATCGTCAATGATGAGCCAGTAGACCTCATCAAAGCCCTCCACCTCGCGCGGTAGAGCCTTGAGCGTCGCTGGCAGAAACTCCGCCTCGTTCAGGCACGGGATTTGAATAAAAAGCTTCACTGCACAATCCTCTCCAGCTGCCTGGTTCGCTCCGCTAGGCCGACAATAGCGGTTACCAAGAAGATACCAAAGACGTGCAACCACATGCGGTTGAGTGAATCAGTCCAGCCGGTCCTGCCCAGGGTCGGATCACCAAACAGGCCGCCGTCCATAAGCTTGGCGACCACGCTGCCAACCGCCATAAGCACTGCGATACTCAACATTGTTTGGTAGCCGGTCGAGAGCCCCTTACGACCAATGGCAATCAAGGTTGGAATCAGGCCGACAAAGAAGGTGCCCCAGAAGCCTGCTCCCAAGAACATGTTCTGCAGCTGCGCCCAGGCATCATCGGCGAGTGCGGCAGCGTTGGTGCCAAACACAAACACCAGCAGCGCTCCCATGCCGATAAAGGCAAGCGGAACCAATCGGAAGCGGAACCAGTCAAAGATCTTCAGGCCAACCAGGAAGCTGCCAATCAGCATGGCAACTGGAAAGCGCTCATCATAGAGTCGAATCAGGTTGGGGATGTAGCCGTCATAGACATACATCCAAATCCCGAAGCTCATCAGGGCGCTACCTGCAATCAGCCGAACATCCCAGCGGGAGATCCACTTGCGTGAGATGAGAGGTGCCGCAATGAGAGTCGCAAAGGCGACGCCCTCCGGCCTGGTGGTGCTGATGAGCGCAAGTCCTAGAGCAATCAGAAGCAAGTTTTGCCTGGAGATCACTTCATCGCGAACTGAGATTGCAACAGCGGCGCTCGCTAGCGTGACCCCGATGGCGGTCAGGGTGTGGCCGTTGACATAAAGCACCGCTCGCCAAACAATTGGTGCGGTGAGTAGCACCAGAAACACCGGCAGCAGGATCCAAAGCCACTGGCGCTGGTTCAGCTTTGGCGCAAGTTGGCTGACGGCCCAGAAGATGGCGAAACAGAGTGCAATGAAGATGACCACTATCAAGCCTGTTAGGAACTCACCCTGAGGTCCCAGTGAAAGTAGCATCGGAAAGCTAAAGCCGCGCTTAATGGCCGTCCTGCCGCCAACTATTTCTAGATCACCTGCACGTTGCATCAGATCCGAGAGCGTAAGAATCCAGAGCGAGTCGGAGTGGGGAATCCCCCGAAGGCCCAAGCCCCGAGTGACCAGCGGTCCAATCAGGGCTGAAAGCGCTCCAACCCCGAGCCAAATCAGATACTGCCGCTCGCGTGCAAAGCGCAGCAAACCATAGCTGAGCGCTGCAATCGAGAGAATCAGCCAGGTCAGAAACGCCAGCTGGGCCTGACCAAAGATTTCTAGCAGCGAGTAGCTCAGCACGCGAACAACGGCCGATATCGCCAGCCCAGCTGGCACCAGCACCGCCCCGCGCAGCCCCATGGCATAGCCAAGGCTGGCACCGGATGCAAGCAGCAGGGCCAGGATGCCAAATTCAAACAGCAGCTCCACTAGGGCATCACCCCTAGCCGAATCAGCACGTTGTCGGCAACGATGCCATAAAGGTCATCGGTGAACCTGACTGCAGTGAAGCTGCCCGAGGAATCTTCGTCCCAGGCAAGCAAGAGCTCGCAGTACTTCTGCCCGGGGGTATTGCAGAAAATCTCCGAGCGCTCGAAGACAAAGGGTTCGATGGAATTGGCTAAAGCAAGATCTCTAAGGTCAACTGGAGCATCTGTGTAGTCGGTGGTGATTTGGTAGATCTCACTGAGCGCGATGTCAAAAACGAAGCTGTCCTCGACGTCCTTGTTGAGGTTCACGATTGAGACCTCATCAAAGTTGGCGGCCAAGATGGGTGCCGCTCCCTTAATCCAGTGCTCCTCAAGCGCTAGCTCGGCGGTTGAGTAATGCGGCGAGCCAGCTACAAAGAGATCCTCTTTGGGATAAAGGGCAAGCCCAGCGGCCGCTGAAACCAGCAGCGCAATGATGGCAAACCAAACTCGGAACACGTCAATAGTCTGGCATCAGATGATGACATCAAGGGGGAGGCTGTGGAAGGTCGGTAGACTTCCCTCGTGCTCGGAGCCTTCCCATCTGGCGTGTATGTCACCAGCTCGCCAATAGCGCAGATTCGCTATCACCGCAGGGTGCGCCGGGCCTTTCTGTTTGGAGCCCTTCGCACCCACTCGCTGATGGCCCGCGAAGAGTTGGCCGAAATGGTTGCCCCTGTCACCTCCACCGAACTGCTAGAACTATTAGAAAACGAACTAAACACCGGCATCCACCTGGTACCCGGTCAGCACCAGAGCAAGGTGCGGCGAAACCGCAGGATTCTCAAGTTCCTTCGCTTCGGCGTTGGAAAGCGCGCCGTCTACGACCTGGCTTGGCTATTTGCCAACCAAAACATCGACGAGGATGACCTAACCAAGGCTTTGGTCGTTTATCGGTGGTGTGAAAAGAAATATGGCCTTGGTGACTTTTCGCACATGCACCGCACCGACCTTGCCCTGCTAGCTATAAGGCTTGGCGATCAGGAACTTGCCGAGCGTGCTCTCAAGGGAATCAGAAACCCACTTGGTTGGGTGCTCCTGTTTCAGCCGCGCAAGCTTGCGATGAAGCCGGCGCTGGGGTTCATTGAGGCACTAAATGTCTTCTTCGGATCGGGTTTCGACCTAAGCATTCGTCCCGGTTTCCTTCGCTCTGACGTGACAAACCCGTTTAGGCACCAGGAAGACCCGCTGGAGTTCATTCGCAACCGGCGCAGCGAGGCAGAGCGCTGGATGGCAAGACTCACCAGGGCCATCATCCCTAGTGATGTTGCGGGGCTGAGCCTGGCATCAGAACCAGCACTGAGCGTCTTTGATTCTTTGGCGGTGCAGGGTGAGCTAAAGCCGGTGCTGGAAGGCCCGAAGGTGACCGTGGTGATGAGTGCCTTCCGGCCAGATGAGCACCTGATCACTGCCGCCAAGTCAGTGCTTTCCTCCACCTACCAAAACCTCGAACTGCTGATCATCGACGATGCCTCGGGAGAGCAATACCAAGAAGTTTTGAACCGGGCCGCCGATCTTGATGAACGAGTTCGAGTGCTGCATCAGGAAGAAAACGGCGGCACCTACCGAATCCGTAACCGCGCTTTGGATGAAGCCACTGGTGAGCTAATTACCTTCCACGACTCAGATGACTGGCTGCACCCCCAGCGCATCGAGAAGCAGGTGAAGTGGCTTCTAAAGTCCGGCAAGGTGGGCAACATCTCAATGTCCACCAGGCTTACAGAGAACCTGGAGGCTGCTCAGTCCATCAGGCGACTGCGCATTGGTCTTTGTGAGCCGAGCCTGCTTTTCTGGAAAGACCGGGCCATGGAAAATGTCGGCTATTTCGACACGGTCCGTAAGGGCGGCGACAGCGAATACCGCAGGCGCCTAGAGCGCGCATTTGGGCAGGATCTGGATGTCATCGATCCCTATCGCTGCCTGACCATTCAGCGAGCAGATAACGGCGGGCTAACCCAAGGCGACCTTGGTTTCCGCTGGATAGTCGACTTCCGCCTCACCTACCGCGACAGCTTCAACCACTTCCAAAGAACCAACAAAGACCTCCGCTACACAAATCCAGAGGAGCGGCGCTTCTATGCGCCGAGGCCGATGCGGATTCCCAGAAGTCAAGACGATAAGGTTCGGGAGTTCGATCTGGTGATCGGCGCCAACGGGCACGATCCCAAGAACGCTGGCCAGCTAATCAAGTTGGTGCGGGAGGCTGCCGATGCGGGTAAGCGAGTTGGATTCTGGCAAATCAATTCCATGTATCCGCTGTCGAACCCGAGGACCCTGCGAAAAGAGGTTTTGGAGCTCTTGGATAGCGGAGACCTGCAGAGCGTTTACTCATCGGACAAACTCCGAATTGTCGAGCTGAAGCTCATCGCACCTTCAAGCTTCCTAAATTCTTACTACCCACTTGGCTACAACTGGGACGTTCTGAGCCGCAGCCAGGTGCCAGTCTCGGAGGCAAGGGAGAACTGGAAGGCTGAAGGTGAGGGTATTGAGGCATCAATCACCGAGCGTTTTCAGCGTCTCGGGCTTGGGGCATGACGCGTGTCTATGATTTATCCCCCTCTATTTCATAAGAAAAACACGGTTTCCCTATAAATCAGCGTCATGACTTAAATACCTGGGCCAGAAATCAAGCCCTTTCTAAAAGAAATCGCTGGTTTCTTTATAAAATCCCCAGGCTTCGAAGCTCGGCCTCCAGCTCATCCTCAAGGGTCCTGGCAAACGTCACGGTGATGTGGCTGCCGTCCCTGTAGAGAATCACGCCGTCAATTATTACAGGGCACCAATCGCCATCGCAGTAGGCATCGGTGAGATCGAGTGCAGTCACCCCCGGCACCTCACTGGCTGCTGCAAAGAGTGAATCAAACGGGGTGAGGGCTCTGCCGATTTCAGTGCCGCAAACCTCGGCTGCGTTAGCACCGTTTTCTTCGATGCAGTAGCGGAAGTCCAAGACCGCATCATTCACCACTGGCTTGGGGTTGTCTCTGATGACCAGCACCTCAAACCCAAGGTCAATCCAGGAACTCACTGCCTGGGCATATGACTCACCGGCTTCCCGGGAGCCATCATGCACCAGGGTGGAGTTGGAGCTAATTAACAGGTCATAGTTTGCGCTGCTTAGATACTCGGCCAGCTGCCGATTCCAGTCTTCGCAGTATTCACCAGCTCCATGCCCATCTAGCGCATAGCTGTCTGGGTGTTGGATGGAGCATGCGGACTTAGATATCACATCCAGTTGGAAATAGTATTTCTCGGCCAAGGAAGCTAGCGGGTCGTAGTACTGCCGAGCATGGCTGTCTCCGACAATCGCAATTCTTTTGCTGCTGCCGACGTCGCCAAGCTCCGCGACCTTGAAGCCTTCTTTGTCTTTGCGAATCAGGTACTCCGCGCCCTCAACAATGGGCTTGTCGTCTGCGATCTCAGCGAGCGGTGGTGTGAGTGGTTTTACTGTCTGCTCGCCAGGTTGCACGGGGGCAGCGGCCTGGGTGCCAATCTCTTCTTTCACGCTGCGCTCAATCTGAGCGAAGCTCAGCAGAATAGCCACCGTCAACCCGAGCAGAATGCCAATCTGAGCTAGGTTCTTGAGCTTCGCGAAGCTACCGAAGCGAATCGGATCCTCCACCAGATGCTTTGATGCAACCGCGAGCAGGAGCGCTACCAAAACCAGCATGGCCTGCTCCAACAGCCCGGCGTTCACAGCGCTTGCACCAATTACCCACGGGGCCAAAATAAACACCGGCCAGTGCCAGAGGTAGATGCCGTAGGAGTAATCGCCAACTAAATGCAGCGGCTTCAGCCACTTGCCACCCAGCTTGTCCTCGGATGAAATCACTGCGACCGTGGTCAGCACCACAGCCCCCAGCGTGATCCAGATCAGGCTCTGGTTGTCGTGGCCGACGAACATGATGGCAGTAAGCCCGGCCCAAGAGAGTGGGAAGAAGAGCTTGGGAACAGAAACCTTCTTACCCACCTGCAGCAGTGCCAAAACCGCGCCGAAGCCGAACTCCCAGATCCTGCCGAAGGTGTTGTAGAAGGCAAAGGAAGGATCGCTGGAATACAGATACAGACCATAGCCAAATGACACCAGGGAGACGACAACCATGAGCGCGATGCTTAGCCGCAGCTTCTTGGCCACCGAGCTAAAGATGACCAGCATCACAAGAAGTGGCCACAGCACATAAAACTGCTCTTCAACAGAGAGCGACCAGAAGTGCTGGTAGGGGCTCACCGCGGCATCGGCGCGCAAATACTCTGTGGCCTCAAACCCGAAGTACCAGTTGGCAACGTAGGCACCGGATGCGAAGAAGCTGCCGGAAGAATCTAACCACCAGGTCTTCGGACCCAGCCAAAGACCAGCCAAAAAAGTGCTGACCAAGACCAAGAGCGCCGCCGGTAGCAACCTTCTGGCTCGCCTGGCCCAAAACCTAGACAGCTGAGCGAGAAGCTCTTTGCCCTTTGCGCCAGAGAAGTCCCGCCAAATCAGCGAGGTAATCAAATAGCCGGAGAGCACGAAGAAGACATCCACGCCCAACAGCCCCGATGGCATGCGATCTGGGAACAGGTGATACAAAACCACCGAGAGCACAGCAAGTGCCCTCAGCACCTGCAGATCCAGTCTGTGCTGGGTCAACTAATCACCGGCCTTGGCAAGTGAGGGAAACAAAAATCCAAGTATGAAGCCAATGCCCCACAGGTAGTGCATGGTAGGTAGCACAACAAGCAGCCAGGGCTTGGAGTTTGCCTGCAGGTCATGAGCTGTTGCAACAATGCCCATAACGACAAACAGGTAGACCCAGAGCGGCACCCAGAACAGAGTCAAGATCACCAGCGCCGGGGGAGCTAGGTATTTCAGCGCAATCTGTGGAAAGTCCTTGCGGGAAAGCTTCCCCCGCCACATTCCAGTGCGGTAGAACTGCGAGGCCAGCTGTAGCAGGTTCGAGCGCGGGCGATACTTAGCCTGCATCAAAGGGGTGAACCAGATCTTGTGGCCCAAAGACCTGATGCGCTGATTCAGCTCCCAATCCTGGCCGCGCACGACGCTCTCGTCGAACATCCCGGCCTCAACTAAAACGGTTCTGCGGAAGACGCCCAGGTAAACGGTCTCAACCTCGCCTGCCTCGCCACCGACGTGGAACTTGCCTCCACCAAGGCCGTAGCGGGAGCGGTAGGCCCAAGCCACCGCCTTCTCAAAATCAGTCTTGCCCTCGGCTGCCATGACACCACCGACGTTGCCAACAGAAGGGTCTAGCTCCAACACCCGAACTGCCTCCAAAACGTATCCCGGCTGCAGTTCGGAGTGTGCGTCGACTCGCACGACAATCTCACCTTTGGATTCAGCAATGGCAAGGTTCAATCCGGCTGAGGTGAGCCCCGATGGATTCTCAACGATCCGCACCTTCGCACTCTCCCTGGCAAGCCGCTCCGCGATTTCTTTGGTGCGATCTGTTGATGGTGCAATAGCGAGCACAAGCTCTGCTGCATAACCCTTTGGAAGCTCCTGCGCGAACACGGAGTGAAAGGCATTTTCTAGGTGGGCTTCTTCGTTTCTCACCGGCATCACAAAGGAGATAAGTGTGCTCTTTTTAGCTGGCACCTAACGCCCCTTTAGCCTTTGGAAACTAACGCTGATTCTACCTTTCCACAGTCAAGAAACACCCGCCCCACACGGCCGCCTGACAGTGCTTGGATGCATAGATGAAGAAGTTTGTTTTCATCGATGAGTCGATAAGAACCCAATACACAATTGCTGGGGTGGTGGTTCCAATTAACAGGGTTGGTGAGTATCGACGAGTGATGTTGAGCCTGCGAGCAAAAGGGGCTCGCTCCTTCCACATAGGGAAAGAGAGGAGGGAGCGACAGCAAAACGCGGTCAGAGTCCTAGCAGGTCTCGACTACTGCAATTTCATTTACGCCTCGGCAAATGAAAGACCGATGGTGGTGGCAAGGCAAACGACCCTAAGTGACTTGTTACTAAAACTTGATGATTCCAAGCTTTCGCTCATTCTTGATGAGACGACTATGAAACAATTTGACACTCAAGTTTTGTCAGCAGAGAGATTAAGAAGAGATTCTGAGCTGGACTTTGTCCATCTTCACCGGCATTACGACTCCGGGCTCTGGGGCGCTGACATCCTTGCTTGGTCAATCGGAACCCAATACCAAATCTTTTTTGGAGGCCAAAACACTAGAACTTAGAAACCGAGCTCGCAAGTCTGCGAATTGCTAGATCGCTTGTGGCTAAGAATCGCCTTTAAATTCGCACGCCTAGGTTCCTAGCCGTCCGGCTAAGTCCTAGGCGCACTTCTGCAGGTTCTTCCTGCAACACCAAAAGTATAAACACAACATCTGACAATTTAGAAGCGGTTTTGAACAGCCAGTTAAAGACGCCCGCCTAAGTTCATAGCCGTCCGGCTAAGACTTAGGCGCACTTTTGCAGGTACTGCCTGCAACGCCAGAATTCTAGATCGCGGATGGTTGAAAGTGAAGACCCTCAGTCGTCTAAATCGGCGCCGACCTCATCGGCGTAAGCCTTGCAGACTTCGTACGCTTCACCGTCTGCCTTGAGCACTCCGTTGTCTAGCCAGATGGCCCGGTTACAGGTTTCCAAAATGGTTTTGAGGCTGTGTGAAACAAGGAACACGCAGCCGGCATTCTGGGCCAGCTCCTTCATGCGCTCAGCGCTGCGCTTGCGGAACTTAGAGTCACCAACGGCCAGGGCCTCATCAATAATCAAGATGTCGTGCTCGCGGCTGGCGGCGATAGAGAACTTGAGCCTTTCGCTCATTCCGGCCGAGTAGGTGCGCATGGGAAGGTCTATGAACTCCCTGAGGCCAGAGAACTCGATGATTTCATCTAGTTTTTCTTTGATCTCTGATCTGGAATATCCCATGGCAAGACCACCCAAGATGATGTTTTTCTCACCAGATAGTTCCTTGAGCATTGCTGCCCCAACTCCCAAGAAAGATGGCCTAGATGAGGCAAAGATCTTGCCACCGTCCAGAGGGGTGAGCCCGCTGATGGCCTTCATCAAAGATGTCTTGCCAGAGCCGTTGGTGCCGATGACACCTATGACATCACCCTCATAGGCGACCATGGAAACACCCTTGACTGCTTCTACGGTCCTAAGGTTGCCCTGACGCTTCACCCGGGAGTCGACGTTTTCCTGAACGGCCTTGCCCGATGCATAGACGCGGTAGGTGACCTTGGCATTGTCCACCACCACAACCGCCTTTTGATTTTCCCTAACCAGCACGGCCGTACCTTTCTTCGGCAGACCAGAAGAAGAAGAAACCAAACACCATGGTCACAACTCCCCAGGCTGCTCCCACGGCCCAGAGCCAGCTCTCGGCCGGGTGTCCGGTGATCATCACATCACGGGCTAGGGCCAGGTAGACACTCACCGGGTTCGCCCACTCCAAGAAACTCAGCCAAGGCAAACCCGCTGTGAGGCGGTCAACCGAGAAGAACACGCCAGAGGCATAGAAGGCGATGCGGGTGATGAACGGAATCAGCTGGCTTAGGTCATTGAAGTGAACGGTCAACCTCGCAGAAATCATCGCGATGCCAAGGGCAAACAGCGAGGCCAGCCCGATAACCGCAAACATCATCAGCCATGACCAGCGGGGCATTTCACCAAAGATCGGCAGGAACACAAGCGCAAGCACCATGAGACCGGAAAACTTCAGCCACTGCGAAACCATTGCCGATAGCGGCAGCAGAACCCTAGGGAAGCTCAAGCTCTTGGCAAGGGCTGAGTTAGAGGTAATGCTCCTGGCGCCATCAGAGAAGCTGCCAGCCAAAAACTGAAACAGCACCACGCCCACAATTAGAAAGGGCAAGAAGTTATCTGGCCGGGCAGAGCCAAGCACCAAACCAAATATGAGTCCATAGACGGTGATCTGCAGAGCCGGAACAACAATCAGCCAGGCAACGCCGAGTCTGGAGCGGGCAGTTGAGGCAAGCAGGCGATAGTTCGACAGGGTCCAGGCAAATGCCCTGCGCTTGAAAACATCACGCAGGTAGTTTCCGAGTTTGGGCCGCTTGCCAACGCGCTCAAGGCCGTTGGCTGCTGCCAAATCAGAGAGCTTGCTCACCTCTCGAGATTCCTACCAAGTGCGATGACGCGCCAACCGGCCTCTTGCCACTGGTGGTAGGGCAGGCAGTTGCGGCCGTCGATCACGGTCTTGTCCGCAACTAGCGAGCCAAAGTGCACCGGGTCAATCTCTCGGTATTGACGCCATTCGGTGCCAACCAGAACTATTTCGGCGCTCGCCGCTGCGGCATCCAAGTTGTCAATTGCGGTGAGCTCCGGGTGGCGAGCTCTCACACCACCCAGCGAGATCGGATCGTGAATCACAACGTCAGCACCT
>JALQVB010000089.1 GCA_023260495.1 Aquiluna sp. | reverse complement strand
AAGCACCAGGAAGCGGTTCGGCAGACTCAGTCCTACCTGGAGTCGGCCCAAAAAGACATCATGGACCTGAAGTTGGCAGCCAGGACAGTGCGACTGGAGGTGGAGACTCTGGAGTTGGAGGCGACCAAGACGCAGACTCGAATGCTTCAGGCAGCCCGAGATCAGGCGGAGGCATTGGTGCATGCGGCTGAACTCGAAGCGCTAGAAATCTCCGAAAAGGCCCAGCAGGAGGCAAAAAGCCTGGTTCGAAATGCCAAAGCCGAACTTTCCAATTTGGAGAACGCCGTGCTGTCCAGCAAGACATATTTGAAGAATCTGCGTAGCGTGGTATCAGAATTGGAAAAATTGGAGGACTAGATGGAGCGCACCAGGGTCACTAACGCCTTCCAGCTGGGCCTCACCGGCGGCCTTGGAGTGCTGACCGCGATTGTGCTTGGCTCCACCCTGGCCCAAACTGCAACCATCATCACCTATGTCGGAATTGCGCTTTTCGTGGCGCTCGGCATGGATCCAATCGTCCGGGCAATGGTGAGGGCAAAGATTCCGCGGATGATTGCCGTGGCCGTTGTAATCCTGGGATTTCTCTCCGCAGTTGCGCTTCTTTTCTGGGCCGTCATTCCAACAGCCGTCAACGAAGCAGTTCGGCTAGTCAATCGCGTTCCGGACATCGTCGCGAACCTTATCTCTCAGGATTTGATTGCTTCCTGGGATGCGCAGAGCGGCGGCGCCATAAGTTCGGCCGCAAACAATGCTCTGGACTACGTCTCCGACACCAACAACTGGCCCACCCTGGTGGGTGGAGTTTTGGAAGTTGGCTTTGGGCTCTTGAGCGGTTTGGTCGGGTTCATCATCGTTGTGATACTTTCCATCTACTTCATGGCCTCGCTCGAGGGCATGAAGGAGTATCTAGCAAAGCTAGTTGCGGCAAGTAAGCGCGAGCGTTTCAAGAAGCTCACCGATCAGGTTGCGCTATCGGTAGGTCGCTGGGTGATGGGGCAAACTTCGGTAGCCCTGCTGCACGGACTGATGCTGTTCATCTTCCTGACAATCGTAGGTTCGCAGTTCAGCTTGCTGCTCTCACTGGTTGCCCTCGTGATTGCCTTCATTCCGCTGATCGGTTCGGCAACGGCCGGAATCATCGTGGTTGGAGTCAGCTTCCTGTCTGGGTCGCCGTATGTGATTCCGGCACTGATTTACTACCTGATTTACCTCCAGGTTGAGGCTTACCTGATTTCACCACGTGTGATGAAAAAGGCAGTATCGATTCCCGCGTCGATTGTTGTAATCGCAGCGCTCTTGGGAGGTACCCTCATGGGAGTGCTCGGTGCTCTCGTGGCAATTCCGGTAGCTGCGTCGATCCTGCTCATTGTGCGGGAAGTCTGGATGCCGCTGCAGCAGCTTCGCTAGTAGCTGGTCGGCAACGGTGCGGAACCGGGGGCGACAATTGATGCAATGGTGTCAAGCACCCTGCGCGTGGCTCGCTCCCCCACCCACAAGTGCTTCTCGCCATCAAAATCCAGGACCTTTGCTCCCGGCACGACAGCAAAGCGGGATCTAGCCGGCTCGGGAGCAAGAAACTCATCAAGCTCTGGAACCAGCGCAATAAGTGGGCGGGCAAAATCGTTCCAGCGCATCAGATCGGCCTCAGTCGCCCGATGCAGAGGTGGTGACAGCAGAATCGCACCGGCAATGTCGTGGTCTGGGCCGTACTTTATTGCCAGCTCGGTCCCGAAAGACCAGCCAACCAGCCAAGGCTTGGGAAGGCCGCGCTCAGCACAGAAGTCAATAGCGGCAGCCACGTCGTAGCGCTCTAGATGGCCACCATCGAATTCTCCAGTTGATTTTCCTCGCGGAGACTGGGTCCCGCGGGTGTTGAACCGAAGCACCGCAGAGGAAATGAAATGCGGCAGCCTATTCGCAGCCTTGCGCAATATGTGGGAGTCCATGAATCCGCCGTGGGTCGGCAGCGGGTGCAGTGTAATCAGGGTGTTGGCAACCGGCTGTGCCACTGGCAGCGCCAGCTCTCCTACTAGGACTTGACCGTCTGCGGTGTGCAGTTCGATATTCTCGCGAACGCTCGGGAGCTCAGTGCTGCTGCTGATTTCGGTCATGGCAGAATCCCATCGAAGATCTTCCAGCAGTGGTTATGAAAGTGCCGTCTGGTTTGAACTCCGCGGTGCACATCCCAGGCAACTGTGTGAATGGTGCCCGGTGCGATTGTCACGACACAAACTGGACAGATCCAGCTCTTACCCTCCTCGGCACTCGCTCCGTTGGTCTGCTGCACCTGAAACTCTCCCCCGCGTTTTTGCTCGATGTGCGGAATGGACATCTTTAGCCGAGAAACATCGAGTTCTTGATACTCGCCATCCCTTGGCGATTTGCGCCTGCGGTTCTTCTTCATCAATACCAGTTGTATTCATCCGAGTGCACCAAAGCCGCGCAAGGCGAGCCGTAGCGACCCTCGATGTAATTCAACCCCCAACGAATCTGAGTCTCTGGGTTGGTGCGCCAATCAGCTCCGGCCGAAGCCATCTTGCTAGCTGGAAGTGACTGCGGAATGCCGTAGGCACCGCTGGACTTGTTCGTGGCGTTGTAGCGCCAGTTGCTCTCGCGCTCCCAAAGTTTTACCAGGCAGGAGAACTGATCGTAGTTCCAGCCTCGCTCGGTTACCTGAGCCAGAGCGAAGCCCTTTGCGCTTTCTGGCTCCGGGTATGGAGCTGCCTTCACTGTCAGTGATCGAGCACTCGCGCCGGTAAGAATTTCAAAATCAACCCGCTGGAAACCATCACCAGACTGGTGCACCAGGGTGAGCGACTGATACTGCTCAATTGGCGCCTCGTAGGTTTGCACCGTGCTGGCACTTGCCATGGTTCCCGAATACGGATCAATTGCGCTAACCATTGCAAGGGAGGCTGTGAAAATGTAGCCAAGCGGCGCAAGATGGCGCTTTGGCTTCTTCTTCAGCAAGGCGTGCTTAGCCACAAACCTCCTCAGGTCGACTTCTAAGCCTACCTTTGGGCCCCTAGCTAAGCAATTAGCTCAGCAGCTCTTGGCGAAACTTTGCTCCAATTACCAGCGAGGTGAATTCGTTGACTTCTACCCTAGATGGTCCGCCGGAACCCCTACCCAATGGCCTGGTCAACATATCCTTGGTGTCCGGCGCCAGCAACTTACCGTTTTCGACCTTGATTTCGGACAGCAGCTGGCGAACAAGCTGCTTATTGAATCCGGCTCGCGCGGGCGAGAAGCGCTTGTCTGGGTCGCGCTCTAAAACCTGCCGGATCTGCTCAAGCTGTGCTGCGAGCTCCTGAGACATTGCGCGTTTTCCAATTCGGGCAAGCTGGCCCTCAACGTCGCGCCGTTCAAAGTCGTCAGCGACCTGGGCCAGTGCCTCGTCGACCTGGTCAACGCGGTAGCCACCTGGAGCCATTTCAAACTGCATGCTGGTGAGCATGGATGCGGTAACGAACCTAAGCTTGGGGTTTTCGTACTGGCGCCTAACCCGGTCC
>JALQVB010000088.1 GCA_023260495.1 Aquiluna sp. | reverse complement strand
AACATCGTGAACTGGGAAGACGTGGCAAAGCGCTTCGGCTCAGTTTCGGTCAACAGCCGCTCGCTGCTGCTAGGCTAGCCTGCAGTCCGCCCAACGTAGCGCGGCGCTTTCTGACCAAAATATATAAAACTGGAGTGTTCCGTGACACGTATTGGTATCAACGGCTTTGGACGCATTGGACGCAACTACCTCCGCGCCGCCCTAGCTCAGAACTCAGATCTCGAGATTGTTGCAGTAAACGATCTCTCAGACCCTGCCGGTCTTGCCCACCTGCTGAAGTATGACTCGGTCACCGGTCGCCTCGGCGCTGCGGTATCGGTTGAGGGAGACTCAATCATCGTCAACGGCCAGGCCATCAAGGTGCTTGCCGAGCGCGACCCAGCTGCCCTGCCTTGGGCTGAGCTCGGAGTGGACATCGTCATCGAGTCCACCGGCATCTTCACCGATGCCGAGAAGGCCAAGAAGCACATCGAGGCTGGAGCCAAGAAGGTAATCATCTCGGCTCCTGCCACCAATGAGGACGCCACCTTCGTGATTGGTGTGAACGAGCACCTATACGACCCAGAGAACCACCACATCATCTCTAACGCTTCCTGCACCACGAACTGCCTTGCCCCACTGGCAAAGGTTTTCAACGACAAGTTCGGCATCGTCAACGGACTGATGACCACCGTGCACGCCTACACCGCTGATCAGAATCTGCAGGATGGCCCACACAAGGATCTTCGCCGTGCTCGCGCAGCGGCAATCAACATCGTGCCTTCTTCCACCGGTGCCGCCAAGGCAATCGGTCTGGTTCTGCCGGAGCTGAAGGGCAAGCTGGATGGTTTCGCTCTTCGCGTGCCAGTGCCAACCGGTTCGGTCACCGACCTAACTCTGGTCTCGGAGAAGAAGGTCACCATCGATGAGATCAAGGCAGCATACAAGGAAGCTGCTGCTGGTCCGCTTAAGGGCATCCTGCTCTACACCGAAGACGAGATCGTTTCCAGTGATATCGTTACCGACCCGCACTCGTCGATCTTCGACGCCGGCCTGGTTCGTGTAATCGACAACACCGTGAAGCTCTCCAGCTGGTATGACAACGAGTGGGGCTACTCAAACCGCCTCGTTGAGCTAACCGCCATGGTGGCTGCAAAGCTCTAATGCTGCGCTCGCTCTCCGCCGCTTCAGAAGACCTTTCCGGCAAGCGGGTAATCGTCCGCTGTGATCTCAACGTCCCGCTTAAGGATGGGGAGATCACGGACGATGGCCGCATCCGGGCTTCCTTGCCAACCATCAAGCGCCTTTCTGACGCTGGTGCAAAGGTGATTGTTGTTTCTCACCTGGGTAGACCCGAGGGTGCGCCAGACGAGAAGTACTCGCTTGCCCCAGTGGCAACGCGGCTGGAGCAGCTGCTGGGTCAGCCGGTGGTTTTCGCCGCCGACACAGTTGGCGCGCAGGCCAAGGCTGCAACCAAGCTCCTGGATAACGGGGGAGTGGTCCTGCTTGAGAACCTAAGGTTCAACCCGGGCGAAGCCAGCAAGGATGATGCCGAGCGGCAGGCATTTGCCGAGCAGCTTGCCGCTTATGGAGACCTGCTCGTTTCAAATGGCTTCGGTGTGGTACACCGTAAGCAGGCCAGCGTCTACGAGCTCGCCAAGCTGCTTCCAAGCTACGCCGGTGACCTGGTAGAGCTTGAAGTGTCAGTGCTGGAGCGACTCACCGACAATGCTGAGCGCCCCTACACAGTAGTGCTGGGTGGTGCAAAGGTTTCGGACAAGCTTGGTGTGATTGAGCACCTGCTACCGCGAGTTGACAAGATTGTCATTGGTGGCGGAATGGTCTTCACCGTGCTCGCCGCTCAGGGTCACGATGTGGCAGGCAGCCTGCTAGAAACTGACCAGCTAGAAGTGGTCCGCAACTTCTTTGCGCAGGCGGCTGAGCTTGGGGTTGAGATTGTCTTGCCAACTGACATCGTGGTGGCCAGTGGATTCAGCGCCGATGCAGACCACGAGACGGTTTCCGTCGATCAGATTGCCAACACTCGTTTTGGCGCTTCGGGCATGGGGCTAGACATCGGTCCGGAATCCGGTAGCCGATTTGCAGAGGTCGTTTCCAGCTCCAAGACAGTCTTCTGGAATGGGCCTATGGGAGTCTTTGAGTTTGCTAACTTTGCCAGCGGCACCAGAGCGGTGGCCCAGGCACTCACCGAAGTTCAGGGCCTTGCGGTAGTTGGTGGAGGCGACTCGGCGGCAGCGGTGCGTGCCCTGGGGTTTGATGAGGCCTCCTTTGGCCACATCTCAACCGGCGGTGGCGCATCACTTGAGTATCTGGAGGGCAAGAGCCTTCCTGGACTGGAGGTTCTAAATGACTAATCGTGTTCCATTCATCGCAGGCAACTGGAAGATGAACCTTGATCACCTTCAGGCGATTGCGCTAATCCAGAAACTGTGCTGGACACTAAACGATGCCGACCACGACTGGGGCAAGGTCGAGGTTGCAGTGTTCCCTCCATTCACCTCGCTACGCAGTGCCCAGACCCTAATTGAGGCCGAGCGGTTCGAAGTGCGACTTGGCGCCCAGGACATCTCAGCTCATGAATCCGGAGCTTTCACCGGGGAGGTTTCCGGCTCAATGCTTGCCAAGCTTGATGCGAAGTACGTACTAATCGGCCATTCTGAGCGTCGCCAGTATCACAGCGAAACCGATGAGATTGTAAACGCCAAGGTTGCCGCGGCATTCAAGCACGGGATCACGCCGGTAATCTGCGTTGGTGAGACTTTGGAGGAGCTCGAGACTCAGGGTCAGAGTGCCGTTCCGGTGGCGCAGACCATCGCAGCCCTAAGCGGACATGACAAGCTTTCAGATTTCATCATTGCCTATGAACCCGTCTGGGCCATTGGTACCGGCAAGGTTGCCACGCCAAAGGAGGCCGAGGACGTTGCAGCTGCGATTCGCGCAGCACTGCGAGAAAACTATGGCGAGGAAGCGAGCAACGCGCGCATTCTCTACGGCGGTTCGGTGAAGGCAAACAACGTTGCAGGATTCCTGCAAAGCCCAGAGGTTGACGGTGTTTTGGTGGGTGGAGCATCGCTGGACGCCGAGGAGTTTTCCGGCATCAGTCGCTTTCAAAAGCACATAGTCCTATAATTTGACGAGGTTTTGGAGGAAATAATGGCCGCACTACAGACAGCTCTGCTGGTTTTGCTTGCAATCACCAGCGTGCTTCTCATACTCATGATCCTGCTACACAAGGGTCGTGGCGGTGGAGTTGCTGACATGTTTGGTGGCGGAGTTTCAAGTTCCATGCAGTCCTCCGGCGTTGCCGAGCGCAACCTAAACCGAATCACCATCGTGCTAGGCCTGGTCTGGGTTAGCGTCATCATCGTGCTGGGCCTCTTCACCAGGTTTGGTTGGGCATAATGTCGACTTCACCATCAATTAGAGGAGCCCGCGTTGGGGCCGGCCCCATGGGAGAGAAGGACCGCGGTCACCAGGTAGAGCGCGTCACCAAGAGTTTCTACTGCGCAAACGGACACGAAACTCACCCGTTCTTCGCAGCCAACGTTGCTGAGGAAGAGATTCCGGCCGAGATTGATTGCCCGCACTGTGGCTTCCCAGCTGGTCGG
>JALQVB010000087.1 GCA_023260495.1 Aquiluna sp. | reverse complement strand
CAGAACAACCAGGGCCTAGTCTTGAAAGCCTCGTTGTATTCGCTGATGATCTGACCGAGTGAGATATCTGGTGCGACGATTCCAAAACCAAGGAAGCTCAGCGACGTCTCAATCAGGATGGCTGCGGCCATCAGCAGGGTCGCGTTCACCACGATTACGCCGATGGTGTTGGGCAGGATGTGCTTGAAGATGATTCGGAAGTTAGACGCCCCGGCAACTCGCGCAGCATCGACAAACTCGCGCTCACGAAGTGCGAGGAACTCGGCCCTAACAAGACGGGCGAGGCCGGTCCACGCCAGAGCACCGAGCAAAACTGCCAAGCTCACCGCATCGCCGCCGAAGTTGCGGCTAAGCACGGCACCAACAACCAGCAGTGGAAGGATGATGACCACATCGGTTGCGCGCATCAGGATGGAGTCAATCTTGCCGCGGAAGAATCCGGCCACAGCACCGACCACGGTGCCAACTACGGTTGAAATCAGTCCGACAATAAAAACAACAGTCAGCGACTGCTGTATGCCTCGCATCACTCGAGCAAAAATGTCCTTGCCGAGAGTGTCCTGGCCGAATGGGTGCTCCCCTGGGCTGAATGGCCACAGCTGCATAGTTGGAGCGCCACCGACGTTGACAATGTCGTAGTTTTCGTACCAGTTGTAGGACCACCAGCCTGGTATGCGGAAGCCGTCTACGGCAAGCCGTCCAGTGTTCGGGTCAACAACAAGATTTCCGGTCCCGCCGATGACGGTGCCTACCGACGTGAATGCCAATAGCGAGATGCCGATTAGCACAATCAACGATGTTACGGCAGCCTTGTGGCGCAAGAACCTGCGGCGAACAATGGTTCCGAGCGACAAGCCCTCAGTCTCGCGCTGCTCAATCGTGATTTCACGATTCAGCTGGGTTTCATCAATTGGTTTCTTCTTAGCCATCAGCTAATCCTGATTCTCGGGTCGAGGGCGCTGTAGAGCAAGTCGGCTATGACATTTCCGATCACGGCCATAAGCCCAACGATCATTACGTAACCCATTACAAGATTCACATCCACTGCCCCTAGGCCTCTGATGAACAGTGCTCCCATTCCATTCCAGGCAAACACCTGCTCGGTAATCACCGCGCCACCAATGAGGGCCGTGATGTCGACCGGCACAATCGTGGCGATAGGCAGCAGGGCGTTGCGCATTGCGTGGCGAACCACCACAACTCTCTCGCTCAGGCCCTTGGCACGAGCTGTGCGAACGTAATCCTGGTTCATTACTTCGAGCAGCGAGGCTCTGGCATAGCGTGTATACCCTGCAACCGAGATGATCAACAAGGCAGCAGTCGGCAGAATCAAGTGCGCGTAGGAGTCGAGCAGATTGAGCCAAAGGTTGTCCTGACGCTTAACGGTGGGAGTCACCGCGCCAATTGTGGAGATGTAACCGCTCTGCAGTGGGATTAGATCTATGTAGGTGCTCCAATACTGCAGTGCCTCATCCACCACGAGCACCAGGCCGGATAGGAAGCCGGTTATGCCGGCAGCACGTGAGATTTCTTTGCGACCGTCGCCACCAAAAATAAGTCCGACACCGACTCCGATTCCGGTCATGATGGCAATCATCAGGAAGATTCCGGGGAGTCCCTGGACGTAATAGAACAAATACTGGCCCGGCATCCACATGGCCGCCGCGACAAGCGCCATTCCGCCGACGATTAGCACTCCTCGCCGTTGGCCGAAACCAAGCGTGAGCACCAAGACCACGCCGGCAAACAGGAGCGTGACCAAAACCACGCCCACCACGCCAAGCGACGGATACTTCAGCCACTGGGTGGCATTCAGGAAAATCATCACGACGACCGAAAGCAAAATGGAACCGAGGAAACTCTGAATCCTGGTTTTCAGTCCGCCGCCAATAATCCCGGTTACCGCACCAGCTATGAGCAGCGCTATAAGCGTCATCGCACCAAGCGGAATGACGGGTTCCTCAAGGAACCTGTTGAACTGAATGGCTCCGAATTCCTTGAGCAAAACCGCGACCCAGAAGATTGGTAGCGAATAAAAAATGAAGGCGAAAAAAGTGACTGTGTAGTCATAACCGGAGTACTGCCGCAGTGCGGTGGTCATTCCGATTGCTATTCCAATAATGATGGAGAGGATTGTGGCCAAGGCGATCAGCTGCACTGTTGAGGCAATCGCACCAGCCAGTGCCTCCGTGACAGGGATTTCTCCGCGGGAGACCGCGATTCCCAAATCACACTGACCGATTAGGCAGCCAGCGGCCCCACCAAGCCAGTAGAAGTAGCGAACCGCAGGCGGCACATCCAGCATCAGCAGATCGCTCAGGTATTGAATCTTGTATTGAACATCGGGATCCCGCGAGCCTCGAAGCTCAAGCAGTGGATCCCCAGAGATAGCGGTTAGCTGATAGACGATAAACGATGCAACCAGCAACACCATCAAAGTGGCGGCCGCGCGCCTAAAAACAAAACCCAGCATCTTTGCTCCAGTTCGCTAGCAGAGTTCGGGGGCCATCACCGGATTGGTGATGACCCCCGGACTGCTAGTTACTTAGATTATCCCGCAGTTGGGGTCCAGTCCCAGAAGTTCCAGTAGAAGTAAGGAACCAATAGGTTTGGAGATACACCCGATACGGACTTGTCCCACCAGGTCAAACCTGGGAACTGGAAGATGGTGATGTTGTAGGCATCCTTAGCCAGCTCAGCCTCGATTGCGAGACGGATGCGTAGCTGGTCCTCAACGTTCACCGCAACGTTTAGCTCTTCGAGCAGACCGTCAACGGTCTCGTTGCTGTAACCAGTCCAGTTCGATGGGCCACCTAGGGTTAGGTACTGGTCGTCACCGGACACTGCCAGCGAAGTCGCAGCCCAAGCGAAGATGGTTGCATCGTGTGGGTTGATTTCTGGGTAAACCGCGTTGGTGAACTCCCAGTTTGGCTCGGACTCGTCGATTAGGTTGAAGCCGACCTGGCTCGCGGACAGCGAGATTAGCTCGAACTCCTGGCCACGACGAACGTTGCCCTCTGGGTACCAGAACTCGACATCGATTGGAGTTGCAACGCCAGCGTCAGCAAGGATCTGCTTTGCTAGCTCGCGGTTCTCGTCATCGGTGCCTAGGTACTGTGCGTAGTAGGACTCAGCCTCGTCGTAACCGTTCGAGCCTGGGATGAATAGCACTGAAGAGCGAACGCGAGCGTTCTCGTTCAGTGGCTTGATCAGCTTCTCGATGATCTCGTTACGAGGAACGGAGAGCAGGAAGGCCTGGCGGACAGCCGAAGCCTTGGCCTCATCGCCACCGTAGCTGGCTGGGTCGAATGGACCGCCGTTGTTGACGGTTAGGTCAATGTGCTCGTAAGCAGCTTCTTCACCCGATGCGTACTCGGCGTTGGCTAGGCCCTGGACCAGCTGCAGCACGTCAGCGGTTGGCTGACCGGATGCAATCTGAACCTCACCGTTGTCAACAGCCTGGATAGCAGCGGTTGAGTCAGCAATCTGACGGATGGTGATGCGCTCGTACTTAGGCTTTGGACCCCAGTTGTAAAGCGGGTTGATTACGTGAGTTGCGTACTGCTCCTCAACTAGCTCCTCAAGCACGTATGGGCCGGAGGAAAGAGTAACCAATGCGTTGTCTGGGGTGTTTGCGAACTGGTAACCGTTGTTCCAGACCTCTGCAACACCAGCCATCCACTCGTCGTTACCGTTTGCAACGGCGTCGAT
>JALQVB010000086.1 GCA_023260495.1 Aquiluna sp. | reverse complement strand
AGAAATAACCAACTGGGATGCCAATTACACATGGACCACATTCAGTAGCGACTGCTCCACAGCTACCATCAGCGATGGGCTATTGACGGTAACCGGAGTCTTGGCGGAGCAGTCTGTGACCACCCGCGTCTTTACCAACAGGACTGGGTATGACGAGGGCACTGCGAAAATCGTCGGCACGGCCGCAGATTTCAATTCCAGGGTGACGCTCCACAGCGGTATATCGAACGCTACTGATTTGAAGACAACTCGCGATAGTGACGGGAATCTTTTCGCAGTCTTTACGTCCGACAGCAATTCCAACATGCACCTGGTCAGGAGCAGCGATGCCGGTGGCTCTTGGGAAACTCTGCAGACATGGGTCATCGCTCAGGCCACCTCTCGAGTGCATCCGGCTGTTGCGGTGAGCTCATCCGGCGCCATCGCCATCACGTGGCAAACGGGTGCCAACGGATCCAGCACTATTTTTGCATCCGTCAGCACCGACGGGGGATCCACGTGGAGCTCACCTTCATCGCTCAATGCGACCGCAAATACCCAGCTACTAGCCGCAGCTTTTGATACCGATGGTGATCTCATCGTCGCATGGAATGAAATCGACAACGGGTTCCACTTTAGCTATCGAGTGTCTGACGACCTTGGAACAACCTGGAGCACCGAATCGCGGGTCCCGGCTGCTGGAAGCTCTGTTTACTACCCAGAGCTTGTTGCCGCCGAAACAGGTGCCGTATATGCGGCTTGGGCGACCGGATCAAGCGTTCATTCGAGCATTTTTGACGCGGCCAGCAATGTTTTTGCAGCCTCAGCATCAATTGCGGCCACCGCTTCGGTGAGTTACGAGGTTGGATATGCGGCGGACCCAGCTGGAAACCTTTTTGCCTCTTGGACCGAAGGTAGTGCACCGAATGAAACTGTTTACCTGTCGTCCTTTGACGGCACGGTCTGGGCCACTGCCTCGCAGGTTTCTTCTACCGCGGGAACCTTCAAGGAGCCGAGAATCGCGGCGTCGGCACAAAAAGTGGTGGTTGCTTGGGTGGTCGATGGTGGCAACCAAGCGCTTGTGCGTAGCGGCTCCAACACTGCGTCTATAACTTGGGATTCGAGCGAACAAACCGTGTCGGGTTCGGCAAACTCGGTATGGCGGGCGCGACTTACTCGATACGACTCATCCAAGTTTGCTCTCGCCTGGCTCCAAAAGGCCAACGCTGGCGAAAACTACTTCCCAGTCCTCACTTATAGCTCTGATGGCAACTCGTGGACTGCACCCCAGCAGACCACAACGCACCCAGAGAACAACTATGAGGCGCAGCCGGTTGCCGATAGCGATGGCCGGCTCGGATTGCTCTGGAAAATTCAAGGGGCCACTAGCCTCTACCACTCGGTTGCATTGGCCAGCACCGCGGCAGCAGACCCCCGCGAGATTTACCAAGTTGCCGAGATAAACCCGGGTGCCTCGCACGCCAACGTCTACGCCATGGAAATCTTGAACAACAAGATGTATCTGGTGACACGTAGTGACACAACAGGCTACGAATTGTTCGAGTATGCCAATGGCCAGATTTCCCTCGTGGATGACCTCTACGAAGGGACAGGCAGCGGTGTCTATGACACAGGAATTATTGCCAACACCGGCACAGAGCTATACCTCCAAGCAACAGATGGCACCACTGGATATGAGCTCTATAAATTTGATGGAACTCAAATCTCACTGGTTGCCGACATCAATCCAGCCAACGCTGATCCCACGAGTACGAGTAGCCAGCTAACCAACGGGAGCAAGCCGGGATATGGCGCACTGTTGGGAACCAAGCTCTTCTTCGTAGCGAGCTATCCAAGCTCCAGCACGGGTTATGTGATTGACCTGAGTCAGCCATCCCCCGCTCCGGTGCGGATGTTGGACTACTTCTCCTCACCGGCTTTTAGCACTGTTTACGACTTAACTGTCGTCGGCTCAAACCTCTACTTCCGATCCTCCGGAGGCCTCTATCAAACTGATGGCACCGCAAGCCCAGCTTTGATTCCCGGGACAGCAGGCCTTAGATACTTTGGGCTCGCCGGCTTCAATGGAAAACTAGTGATTTCTGCGTCCCCGACGGGAAACGATGCCAACGTGGAGCTAATGGTCTGGGACCCAGCCGACCCGACCACTGCCGCAAGCCTCGTTGAGAACATCAACACCTACAACACCGGCGGTGAAAAGGGTTCTTATCCGACCTCGTTTGCTGTTCGGTGCAACGAGCTGTACTTCACTGCATCTTCAGGCTTCGGCGGCGTAATTGATAACCGCGAGCTTTGGAAATGGGATGGCTACGAGGTCAGCCTCGCCAAAGACTTCTTCCCAGGATCGTTGGCAACCGACACCGGCCGACCCGCCCCAAACTACGTCTCGGGTGAAGAGATGTTTACCTTCGCACAAGCGTCAGGGACCGGCTTCGAACCCTGGATAATCCAAGGTTCAGAGGCAACAATGCTTGCCGATTTTAGGGCAGGTTCTGACAGTGGCGTCTCCGGTTCGCCGCCTATCCTCACCTGGAACGATCAGACCTACATGGCGCTTTGGGGCCCGACCGGCGTGGAGTTGTATGCCTACGGAGCGAAGCCTGCTGGCTTCCAGGCTGCTGCATATTCACCCACCTACACCATCAGCTACGACGCTAATGGCGGCACGGGAACTACCACCTCATCTCATGCAGGTGGTTCGGTGACGCTTTCCTCTGGAACTGGGTTCGCCATGAGTGGCAAGGTGTTGCTTGGTTGGGATACCTCCAGTGCGGCAACAACTGCGACCTATGCACCATCCGCTAGCTACACACTCAGCGGTAATGTCACGCTCTACGCTGTCTGGGGCGACCCTTCCTCCACACCAACAATCAACCCAAACCTGCCAACCTTGGATCTTCCAACCGGTGGCGGGATTCCAACCGCACCAAGTGGTGGAGATCTGGAGCTGACCGGCAAGAACCTAGGTGGGGTGAAGGAGGCCGAGGTTGACACCAAGAAGGCGACTATCAAGGAGCAGGGTCCGACAAACCTGACCCTTGGATTGCCTGAACTTGATCCGGGTATCTACGACCTCTCGCTCACCGGCGATCAGGGCAAGCTCACAATTCAAGGTGCAGTCCGAGTGATTTCTGGTTTTGCCTCCGTTACTCCAGATGCCCAGGCCTTGATAGCTGCGTGGACCAAGGTGAATGAGGATCGCACTGAGGTAAGGATGTATGCCAAGGACCCAGTTGGCGTGGGCAAAGTGCAGTTCAAGGTGAATGGCCGCGAGATTGCATGGGTGAGGGCCGTTGATGAGACTGACCCTAAGCTATGGTCTCAGGGCGGCAGCGAATACCTGCTGAGAAGGGTGCAGCTTGCTCCCGGAAAGAACCGATTTGAGATTTGGCTCAATGGGGTTCGAATCATCAGAAGTACTTACAAGGGCTAGACCTAAGGCCTCAGACTCTAAGGCTAGAAATAGCGACCGCAGGAGTGTAGGTTCGAAACACAAGTTGTTGGGGGTATCTTGAAGCGCTTACTTGCATTGGTTTTGATCGGGCTAGTTTTTCTTGGCTTCCAGCCCTCGCTGGCTGCCACCGAAGGCCCAAGCTCAGGTGAGTTTTCTGCTTGGACCAAGCTGCTGGATAACGGCAAGCAAATCAAGTTCTACGTGAAGTATCCGCAGCTTGGCGAAAAGATTCAGTTCATGGCCGCCGGCAACGATGGTGTGTATGAGGAAGTGGCCTGGAAGCG
>JALQVB010000085.1 GCA_023260495.1 Aquiluna sp. | reverse complement strand
TGGGGTTGAATTCAAGCTTCCGCCATCGGCATTTAGGTTGACGGTTGTGTAAGTGAGGTCGCCCGAGTCAATCAAATCAATCTGAGCCGGAGTAAGCACACTGGAGAAAAGTCGGACTGAACGAATCTCACCTTCAAAAAGGTCGTTTGAGTGGTTGGACTTTCCAATGTAAAGGTTGTCCCAAGTGCTACCGCTTGGCGGGATGAAGTTTTTGTCTACAGTCGTTTCCGTCGCGGCAATTTCTTCGTTGTCGACGAAGACTTGGCAACCAGTGGACGTTCCGACGACTGTGTAGCGCTTCATCGTTCCATCGAACACATCAGCATCAGTGCGACACCACGCGTAATCCTCGCCGGTACGCGTGTCGTTCCAAACATGGAGCGTCAACTTGTTGGTTGATCCATCTCTGGAAATGGTTAGCTGTCGACCCGCAACTCCAGGTTCTCCTGTACCGTCGTCCACTGCGAAACCTATGAGCCTGTCCCACACAGCCCCGCTTGAAGGGACAGCCGCATAAATGTCAAAGGTGTAGCCATCTTGGAGAAGATCCGAGCTGAGCGTCCCAGCCAGGTCAATGTAGTCAGAAGAGTTGTTGTCCGGAAAGTCAAATGCCTGGTTGGCTACTTGGATTCCCGCACTGAGGGTTCCGTTGTTGCTGGCGCCTGTCGTCCCTAGATTTGTGATGGCGTTTCCAGAAGCGAATGAGTTTGTGTCAGTAGCATCAAAGGCCAGAACGAGGTCTGACTGCCACCTCGCAAACAAAGTCAGGTTTGCATCGCTCGTGTAGGAAGCAGCCGCTGCATAGTTTGTGCCTAGGCCATTCGCTTGGGTGTTCCATCCCAAGAAGGTATAGCCCGTTCGGACAAGACCTCCAGAGTTAGATGCGAGTGTGATGTTGGTGCCAAAAGTCTTAGTTTGGTTGCCAGGGGCAGAGCCAGAGGTGGCGCCGTTGGCGTTATAACTTATTGTGTAGGTTGGCAGAAGTGTGTACCTTACGACGACAACGCCGCTACCCCCAGCTGCCCCCTCCCGGTCTACGTTATCTGATCCGCCGCCACCACCCCCGCCGCCAGTGTTCGCGGCCACAACTGTCGCCGAAACCCCATCGTAGGCACCACGGCCTCCTCCACCGGTCGCAGCAGCTGGGGTTTGAGCATTGTCATCATTTCCACCGCCACCACCACCGGCAAAGAATGTGTTGGCACCACTCGGAACACCGACCCCTAAATAAGAGAAAGTTGTCGATGAAACCAGAGATGATGCCGTGCCCGAGCCTCCGGTGCCGTCATCGAGGCCAGGTGATGAACTTCCACCACCGCCACCGGCGATGGTCGAGTTAGCCGCACCACCTGAATTTGCCGTATCACCTGAATTTGAAGTGGGCGTGCCTGATGCTCCGCCTCCCCCGTTAGTTCCCTCGGTTACGTACTGACCCCGACCACCTCCGTTGCCTCCCGAGGCAACATATTGCAAGCCGATCACCGATACAGTTGTATCTCCACCCCCTGAGCCACTGCTTGCGGGGCGATCAGTTCCCGAATATCCAGTCGCGCCACCGACCCCACCGGCCCCGACAACCACACTTAGCTCTTGCCCGCCGAGACCTGAATGGAGAGTGACGGTTCGAACGCCTCCGGCACCACCGCCGCCGCCTGCGTTATCGTAGCGGACCGTTCCACCGCCACCGCCACCGCCACCGCCGACGAGCAAAATCTGAACCGTGCCAACATTCGAGGGCAACGTTATGGAATTCGACCCAGACTTGAAGGCGACAACGCAATCACCATTTTCAGTCGCCGTCGACACGGTCGATGAATTCGTGACCACTGCTGCACAAGAGCCCGACCCAACAGTGGCCGCCTCAGCAGGCTCAGCCGGCGCTAGCGGACTTAGGCCACTGGCAAGCAACGCAAAGATTGCTGAAAAAGTTGCGGCAATAAGTCCCGATCTTGACCTAGCCTTCGCTCTTCTGCCAGATGCTCGAGATAGCAATTGGAGACCTGTGAAGTAGCGATTTTTTGTCACAAGGCAAAAGTAGAGCATGGGGCTGCTATGACTGATTGAATTGTTCGGTTAACCGAACATAAACAAACCCCCGAGAGTTCTCTCCCGGGGGTTTGTTTGTTTGAAGCTTGATTACTTGAGGGTAACCTTGCCGCCTGCAGCCTCAATCTTGGCCTTAGCGTCCTCGGCTGCCTCCTTCTTGGCACCCTCCAGCAGGGTGGAAGGTGCACCATCAACGAGGGCCTTTGCCTCACCCAGTCCTAGACCGGTGATAGCGCGAACCTCCTTGATGACCTGGATCTTCTGGTCGCCAGCTGCCTCAAGAACGACGTCGAACTCGTCCTTCTCCTCAGCGGCCTCAGCAGGTGCAGCTCCGCCAGCGGCGGCGACTGCGACAGGTGCAGCAGCGGTTACGTCGAACTCCTCCTCGAACTTCTTAACGAAGTCGGAAAGCTCGATCAGGGTCAGCTCCTTGAAAGCCTCAATGAGCTGGTCGGCAGTCATCTTTGCCATTTTGTTCTCCTAGTGGGTTTTACGTTTAGTTGGACTCTTGCTTTTGACGCAGCGCGTCGACAACGCGGACCGCCTTGGAAGGCAGGGCGTTGAAGGTGTAGGCAGCCTTGAATAGCGAAGCCTTGAAAGCGCCAGCGGCCTTGCCGAGTAGCACCTCGCGGGTTTCGAGATCTGCGAGCTTCTTTACATCCGCCTCAGTTAGTGCGATTCCATCCATGTAACCGGACTTCACGACTAGCAGCGGCTGTGCCTTTGCGAATTCCTTCAGGGCCTTTGCTGCGTTGACGGCGTCACCGTGAACGAAGGTCATAGCGGTTGGACCCGCCAGCTGACCGTCGAAAGCGGTTATTCCGGCTTCCTTCGCAGCAATGGTTAGAAGGGTGTTCTTAGCAACGACATAGGTTGCGTCATTAGCCATTGAGCGGCGGAGGGTCTTAAGCTCTGCCACCTTGAGTCCGCGGTATTCAGTCAGGAAGATTGCGCCCGACTCAGCGAATAGCTGGGTCAGTTCGGCAACCGTTGCCTTCTTGTCTGCCATGGCACTCCTTGTTGTTGGTGCCGGTCCAGGAAACAAAAAAGCTCCGGCGCAGATAAACACCGGAGCAAAAGCTCTTTACGTTCACCTACGCGGGTTTTCTTGCGAACCTTAGTAGGCGGGGCAAACGAAAAGAACTAGTTCTTTTTGATTTACCTCGACCTAAACCGGCGGTCTTTGGCTGCGTATAGCTTACGGGGCGGGTGCTTGGCTCGCAAGTCCTTCTTTACCTTGTCCTTGCTGATGCCCTGGAACCGGCTGTCGCCAAAGTCCAGCGAGTCAACAACCGGTGGCGGGGCAATTGGACCAGCCAGCTCTTCAACCAGCTGATCTCCCGGGAAAGCCTGGTGGTAGGTGGCCTCGCGGTCGGCCATCTTCAAAATGGTCTCGACCTTCTTGGTGCGGCCAACCGGAACCAGCGAAACCACGGTTCCACTGCGACCGGCGCGGCCAGTGCGGCCAGCGCGGTGCAGGTAGGTCTTGAAGTCTTCGGGCAGATCAACCTGAACCACTAGCTTCACATCGTCAACGTGAATACCGCGAGCGGCAACGTCGGTGGCGATCATCACCCGTGCAGCACCCTTGGTGAAGCGCTCTAGGTTTCTGGTGCGCTGGGCCTGGTTTAGATCTCCGTGCAGTCGTGCGGTTGGCACGCCAGCATCGTTCAGGCTCTGAGCCAGCGCCTCGGCGGTCTGCTTGGTGCGGACAAACACAATGCTCTTGCCACTGCCCTGAACCAGGCGGTGGAAAATCTCGGAGCGGTGACGTGGCTCTAGAACCAAAACTACGTGGTCGATATCCGAGGTCTCCTCGGTCTCACCTGGAACCTC
>JALQVB010000084.1 GCA_023260495.1 Aquiluna sp. | reverse complement strand
CTTCGGGTGTTCGTAGAGCCGCAGGTTGTCGGGGTTGATGCCGAGGTCGACGTACCACTGCAGGCGCGTCTCGATCCAGTACTTGTGCCACTCCCCCGCGGTGGACGGCTCGACGAAGAACTCCATCTCCATCTGCTCGAACTCGCGCGTGCGGAAGATGAAATTGCCCGGAGTGATTTCGTTTCGGAAGCTCTTACCCATCTGACCAATTCCAAACGGCGGCTTCATGCGTGAGGCATTTAGGACGTTATTGAAGTTGACAAAGATTCCCTGAGCGGTCTCTGGCCTCAGGTAGTGAAGACCCGACTCGTCCTCAACCGGACCTAGAGAAGTCTTTAGCAGCCCGTTGAAATTCTTTGGCTCGGTCCAAATGTCCTTTGAGCCACAGTTTGGGCAGGCGATCTCGGACATCGATGATGGGGCGCGACCCTTCTTCTCCTCAAAGGCTTCTTCGAGATGATCTGCTCGGAAGCGCTTGTGGCAGCTGGTGCATTCAATCAGTGGGTCCACGAAGGCCTCAACGTGACCCGAGGCCTCCCAGACACGCTTTGGCAGGATGATGGAGGAGTCAAGGCCAACAACGTCGTCGCGACCGGAGACCATCGACTGCCACCACTGACGCTTGATGTTTTCCTTGAGTTCAACACCCAGGGGTCCGTAGTCCCATGCCGAGCGCGATCCACCGTAGATCTCACCGGCCTGAAAAACGAATCCGCGCCGCTTGGCAAGGGAAATTACGGCGTCTAGCTTTGAGGTGGCCATCTACACTCCACTTTGAATTGTTGAAGGGGAAAAGGCTAGTTTAGCGGGCTATCAACGGCTTTCCCGAAGCGCCGGGTGCGGTTTGAATACTCGGCAATGCACTCCCACAGCAATTCCCGCGTAAACTCGGGCCACAATTCCTCACGGAAAATCAGCTCGGCGTAGGAGCTTTCCCAAAGCAGGTAATTGCTTAGTCGCATCTCACCGCTGGATCTTATTACTAGGTCAACATCGGGCATTCTCGGCTGGTAGAGCTGCTTTGAAAACAACCGCTCCGAGACTTTGACTCTTTTGCCTTCGCTTGCCCGGTCAACTAGCGCCTGGGCAGCATCGACAATCTCCTGCCTGCCGCCGTAGTTCACGGCCATAACCAGGGTGAGTCCAGTGTTGTGCTTGGTAAGCTCCTGAGCTGCCTCCAGCTCGGTAATCACCGAGGGCCACAATTTGGACCTTCGCCCCGACCACAGAATCTTTACATTCCACTCATTGAGCAGGTCGCGGCGCCTGCGCAAGACATCTCGATTGAAGCCCATCAGAAAGCGAACTTCCTCGGGCGACCGTTTCCAATTCTCGGTTGAGAAGGCAAAAGCAGTTAGCTGTTTCACCCCAGCCTCTATTGCACCCGCCACAACATCAAGCAAGGCGGGTTCTCCCGCGCGGTGACCTTCCGTTCTTGTCAAACCGCGCTGATTTGCCCAACGTCCGTTGCCATCCATGACCACAGCTATGTGCCCAGGAATGTGGTTTAACTCTGGGGGCTTGCGAGAGGGATCAAATGGCTTCAACTGCGCTCCACAAAACTCAGTGAGCGCAGACCGCGCTCAAGCTGCCACTGCATGTAGCCGGCTATGACACCACTCACATTAGACCTGGTTGCCTCAGTTGCCATAGCCACTTCCTCCCAGGAACCCGCCAGCAGGTGCTTCATGTGAGCAAGCCCGGCGGTGCCGAGCTGAACCGATCCTGGCAGCGTGCACTGTCGACATGAGACGGCACCGGTATGGGTTGAGAATGTCACCGGCTCGCTGCCACAGCTCGAACACTCATCCAGCGCTGGGACCCAGCCCGAGAGTGAAAGGGCGCGCAACAGGTAAGAATCCAGAATTTGATCGGAGCGAATCTCACCGACTGCCAGTGACCTCAGAGCCCCAAGAACAAGCAAATAGTTTTTCTCGGAGGAGATCTCGCGAGTCATCCTCTCGGCAGCCTCGGCGATTGCATTTGCGATGGTGAATCTTGGATAGTCGCCAGCGATTTCAGCCCCGTAGTTGGCAAGCTGCTCTGCCTGCGAAACGGTATCTAGATTGCGACCCTCGTAAAGCTGCAGGTCTACCACCATAAATGGTTCGAGCTTCCCCCCGAATCGACTCGAGGTCTTGCGCACGCCTTTTGCTACAGCCCTAATTTGACCGTGGTGCCTAGTTAGCAGCGTGAGGATGCGGTCCACTTCACCCAGCTTGTGGGTGCGCAGTACCACTGCTTCATCACGGTATGTAGGCACCTGGTCAGTATCCCAGATGGTTTAGCAATTACGCGGGAACTGCGATGCGCAAGGCTCGGTTCACGCCACTGATTAGCGCCTTGAGCGAGGCCACCGCAATGTCACCGTCAATTCCAACGCCCCATAGCGAGTGGCCATTCACATCGAGTTCGGTGTAGGCAGCCGCGTTAGCGTCACCGCCTGAACTCATGGTGTGCTCGACGTAGTCCAATACCTTCACGCTCACACCCTGCTGCTGCAGGATGTCAATGAAAGCCGAGATCGGACCGTTGCCCTGCCCGGTAGCGGCCCATTCGCCTTCGCCATCGCGCAGAATCACGTCTAGATTGACGACGCCATCCATCTCACTCTCGGAGCGCATGCGCTTCAGTTCAAAGCGTCCCCAGCGACGTTCATGAATCTCCGCTGGAAGGTATTCGTCTTGGAAAATCTCCCACAGCCGCTCCGAGCTGATCTCGCCCCCGACGGAGTCGGTGTGCCCTTGAACCACCCGGGAAAACTCAATCTGCAGCTTTCGAGGCAAGTCCAGAGCGTGATCGGTCTTAAGAAGGTAGGCCACCCCACCCTTGCCGGACTGGGAGTTGACTCGAATGACTGCCTCATAGGAGCGTCCAACATCCTTCGGGTCAATCGGAAGATATGGAACGGCCCAAGTGAACTTCTCAACAGGCACACCCGCAGCCTTGGCATCGCGTTCTAGGTGCTCAAAGCCCTTCTTGATCGCATCCTGGTGGCTACCAGAAAATGCGGTGTAGACAAGGTCGCCCCCATAGGGTGAGCGCTCTGGGACAGGAAGCTGATTGCAGTACTCGACGGTGCGCTTGATCTCATCAATGTTGCTGAAGTCAATCTGTGGGTCAACGCCCTGGCTAAACAGGTTCAGCCCCAGCGTGATCAAATCCACATTCCCGGTGCGCTCACCATTGCCGAACAAACAACCTTCAATGCGGTCGGCACCAGCCATGTATCCAAGCTCTGCAGCTGCAACTGCGGTTCCCCGGTCATTGTGCGGGTGAAGCGAGAGAATGATGGCGTCCCGCGGAGCAAGATTGCGGCTCATCCATTCGATGCTGTCCGCGTAAATGTTTGGCGTGATCATCTCAACCGTGGCCGGCAGGTTAATAATCATCTTCCGATCGGGAGTCGGTTTGATGACCTCTGCAACCGCATTGCACACCTCAACTGCATATTCCAGTTCGGTTCCGGTGTAGGACTCTGGTGAATACTCGTAGTAAATCTGAGTCTCGGGAACGGAAGCTTCCAATTCAAGACACTTCTTGGCGGCATCAACTGCAATCTTCTTGATGCCCTCTTTGTCTTGGCCAAACACAACGCGGCGCTGCAACACCGAGGTGGAGTTGTAGAAGTGCACAATGGCCTGCTTTGCACCCCGGAGCGACTCGTAGGTTCGCTCAATCAAATGATCGCGTGACTGAGTCAGCACCTGAATAATCACATCGTCTGGAATGTGCCCCTCTTCGATGAGGATTCTGACGAAGTCAAAGTCGGTCTGCGAAGCGGAAGGAAAGCCAACTTCGATTTCCTTGTAGCCCATGCGGACCAGGAGTTTGAACATTTCGAGCTTGCGCTCAGGACTCATTGGGTCGATAAGGGCCTGATTTCCA
>JALQVB010000083.1 GCA_023260495.1 Aquiluna sp. | reverse complement strand
GGATCTGTCATTGACATATTTTTTCTTCTTTCTCGAACCGGTTTCTCTAGCGCTTGCGGGCTCTAGGGACCTAGTTCAATAGGGGGTTTATTTGAACGGGAAGCCCAGCGCCTTTAGCAGCGCGCGGCCCTCGTCGTCGTTCTTGGCGGTGGTCACCACGGTGATGTCCATGCCTCGAACCTGGTCGATCGAGTCCTGGTCCACTTCGTGGAACATGGACTGCTCGCTCAGGCCAAATGTGTAGTTGCCGCGGCCGTCAAACTGCTTTGCAGATAGACCACGGAAGTCGCGGATACGTGGAAGCGAAAGGTTTAGCAGGCGGTCTAGGAACTCCCACATGCGGTCGCCACGCAGGGTTACGTGGGCACCAATTGGCTGACCCTCACGCAGCTTGAACTGCGCGATGGACTTCTTGGCTACGTTTACCTGAGGCTTCTGGCCGGTGATTGCGGTCAGGTCGCGGATGGCGCCCTCGATGAGCTTGCCTTCCTTGGCTGCCTGGCCAACACCCATGTTCACAACGATCTTGGTCAGACCTGGAACCATCATCGGGTTCTCGAAGTTGAATTCCTTCTGCAGCGCAGGAGCAATCTCCTTGCGGTACTGAGCCTTCAGGCGAGGCAGGGCCTTAGCGGTCTTAGTTGCGGTTGCCATTAGATCTCCTTCCCGCTCTTGCGTGCGATACGCACCTTCTTGGTCTCGCCATCCTTGGTCTCCAGCTTGTAGCCGGCACGGGTTGGCTTCTTGGTCGATGGGTCTACCAGTGCCACGTTTGATACGTGGATTGGTGCCTCCTGGGTCACGATGCCACCGGTGGTCTCGCCACGCTCGCCCTGACCAGCACGGGTGTGCTTGGTGACGATGTTGACGCCCTCAACGATGACTCGGTCAGATTCGCGCAGCACAGCAAGAACGTGTCCCTGCTTGCCCTTGTCGCCGCCGCGCTCCTTGGAGCCGCCGGAAATGACCTGTACTAGATCGCCCTTCTTGATCTTCATTACAGCACCTCCGGAGCTAGCGAAATAATCTTCATGAACTTCTTCTCACGCAGCTCGCGGCCGATTGGGCCAAAGATACGAGTTCCGCGTGGTTCGCCATCTGGCTTGATGATGACAGCTGCGTTCTCGTCGAACTTGATGTAGGAGCCATCTGGACGACGGGTCTCCTTCTTAGTGCGAACGACAACGGCCTTTACGACATCACCCTTCTTGACGTTTCCGCCTGGGATGGCGTCCTTCACCGAGGCCACGATGACGTCACCAAGACCTGCGTAGCGGCGGGTTGAACCACCGAGTACGCGGATGGTGAGCAGCTCCTTGGCACCAGTGTTATCGGCGACCTTCAGTCTGGATTCCTGCTGAATCACTTTGTTCTCCTTGTTTTGTGGCTAACGATTTCCGACCGTTAGACCTAGGGGTTACTTAGCCTTTTCGAGAATCTCGACTAGGCGCCAGTTCTTAGTTGCGGACAGTGGACGAGTCTCGTCGATTAGCACGAGGTCGCCGATGCCGGCGGTGTTGTTCTCGTCATGTGCCTTGATCTTCTTGGAAACGCGCATAACCTTGCCGTAAAGCGGGTGCTTCTTGCGGTCCTCAACTAGCACAACGATGGTCTTGTCCATCTTGTCCGAAACAACATAGCCACGACGGGACTTGCGGTAGCCGCGGGAGACCTCTTTGATCTCCTTTGGAGCCTTCGCAACCTTTGGCTTTGCGGCAGCCTTTGGGGCAGCCTTTGCAGCCGGCTTGGCAGCAGCCTTTGGAGCTGCAGCCTTAGCGGCTGGCTTCTTGGCAGCTGGCTTCTTCTCTTCAGCCATCTTTATGCCTCCTCGGCTTTGGTCTCGTCAGCCTTCTTCTTGGCTGCGCTCTTTGCTGGTGCTGGGGTCGGCACGGCACGAATGCCGAGCTCGCGCTCGCGCAGCACGGTGTAGATGCGAGCGATGTCGCGCTTCACAGCCTTCAGACGACCGTGGTTGTCTAGCTGGCCGGTGGCACTCTGGAAGCGCAGGTTGAATAGCTCTTCCTTAGCCTTGCGCAGCTCCTCAACCAACAGGGAGTCCTCGATCTTGTCTAGGTCCTGTGGGGATAGGTTCTTTGAACCGATCATTATGCGTCACCTTCTTCACGCTTGATAATGCGAGCCTTCAGCGGCAACTTGTGGATTGCACGCATCATGGCCTCACGAGCGATGGTCTCGTTTACACCGGCAAGCTCGAACAGCACGCGGCCTGGCTTGACGTTGACGACCCAGTGCTCTGGGGATCCCTTACCGGAACCCATACGGGTTTCCGCTGGCTTCTTGGTTAGCGAACGGTCTGGGAACACGTTGATCCAAACCTTTCCACCACGCTTGATGTGGCGGGTCATCGCAATACGAGCTGCCTCAATCTGACGGTTGGTCAGGTAGGCAGGAGTTAGGGCCTGGATGCCGTACTCACCGAAGTTCACCTGGGTACCACCGGTTGCGTGACCGGCACGACCTGGGCGGTGCTGCTTGCGGTGCTTGACCTTACGTGGAATCAGCATTTACGCCTCACTTCCTGCTGCTACTGCAGCCTCCTGGCGAGGACCACGACGGCCACCACCACGCTGTGGACGCTGGTTAGCCTGCTGTGCAGCCAGCTCCTTAGCGGTGAGGTCGCCCTTGTAGATCCAGACCTTGACGCCAATGCGACCGAAAGTGGTCTTGGCCTCGTAGAAACCGAAATCGATGTTGGAGCGAAGGGTGTGCAGTGGCACACGACCCTCGCGGTAGAACTCGCTGCGGCTCATCTCGGCGCCGCCAAGACGACCGGAGCACTGCACCCGGATACCCTTGGCACCGCTGCGAAGCGCACCCTGGATTCCCTTGCGCATTGCGCGGCGGAAGGCAACACGAGCAGACAGCTGCTCGGCGATGCCCTGAGCCACCAGCTGAGCGTCAGCCTCTGGGTTCTTAACCTCAAGGATGTTGAGCAGCACCTGCTTGCTGGTTAGCTTCTCCAGCTCAGCGCGCAGGGTCTCGGCCTCGGCACCGCGGCGACCAATGACCAGACCCGGGCGGGCGGCAAAAATGTCGATGCGGATGCGGTCGCGAGTACGCTCTAGCTCAATCTTGGAGATACCAGCGCGGTCTAGCTTGTCCTGCAGGTAGCTGCGGACCTTTGCGTCCTCAACCACGTAGTCGCTGTAGCGCTGACCCTTCTTGGTGGAGTCCGCGAACCAACGCGAACGGTGGTCGGTGGTGATGCCTAGGCGGAAGCCGTAGGGATTGACTTTCTGACCCATTACTTACCTGCCTTCTTTGCTGCCTCGTCTGGGGTGGCAACCACAACGGTGATGTGGCTGGTGCGCTTGTTGATGCGGAAAGCACGACCCTGAGCACGCGGACGGAACCGCTTCAGGGTGACACCCTCGTCAACAAAAGCCTGTGAGATAACCAGATCCTGCTCGTCCACAACGGCACCGGCGCTCTCGCCCTTGACCTTTGCGTTGGCAACAGCGGAGGCAACGACCTTGTAGATCGGCTCGGCTGCAGCCTGTGGCTGGAACTTTAGGATTCCCAGGGCCTCAGTGGCCTGCTTGCCGCGGATTAGATCGACGACACGACGAGCCTTCTGAGGGGTAATGCGGATGTTCCGCACCTTAGCGATGGCTTCCATCTTTTCCTCTCTTCGCCTGCGGCCTTAGCCGCGGCGTCCCTTCTTGTCGTCCTTCACGTGTCCACGGAAGGTCCTGGTTGGTGCGAATTCGCCAAGCTTGTGACCAACCATGGTCTCGGTGACGAAAACTGGGATGTGCTTGCGACCGTCGTGCACGGCAATGGTGTGGCCCAGCATGGCTGGAACAATCATTGAGCGGCGGGACCAGGTCTTGATCACGTTCTTGGTTCCCTTGGCGTTCTGATCATCGACCTTCTTGATTAAATGACCGTCGATGAACGGACCCTT
>JALQVB010000082.1 GCA_023260495.1 Aquiluna sp. | reverse complement strand
TTCCAGCGCCCATGGCCTTCATCTGAGTCATGAAGCCACCAAACAGGGCGGCGTAGCCGATGAAGTGCAAAACGAGAAGTGAGTAGCGAGCGATGTCAATTAGTTCCATGAGCACCAGCCTAGACAACCAGGCTGAACTTTGGGTTAGAACTGCGCGAGTCTGACCATGGTGAGAGCAGCTTGAACCGCCTCTGCACCCTTGTCTTCTTTCGATCCTTCCAGTCCAGCCCGGGCAAGCGCCTCTGCCTCAGTGTTGACCGTTAAAAGACCAAACCCGATTGGGACGCCTGAGTCGAGCTGCACCCGAGTTAGGCCGTCAGTTGCGGCATTGCAGACATAGTCAAAGTGCGGGGTTTCGCCTTGAATCACAACGCCCAGGGCAATAACTGCCTCTGCTCCAAGGTCGATTGCCTTTTGGGCTGCTAGGGGAAGCTCAAATGCGCCGGGAATTTCCCAGTAAGTGACGTCAGTCGCACCGCTGCGCTCGAGCTCGGCTCTTGCCCCTGAGGTCAACCCGTCCATAATCTGGGTATGCCAAGAAGTCGAGATAACAAATACTTTTATGCCTGCCCCGCTCACTTTCAGCTGGGGTGCTCCTTGACCGCTCACTACTTAAGGTTAGCGGGAATCATGTGACCCATGCGTGCTCGCTTGGCTTCTAGGTAGCCTTTGTTCTGCTCGGCTAGGCCCACGATCAGTGGCACGGTCTCGGTGACTACCACGTTGGCGTCCTCGAGGTAGCGGCGCTTGGCTGGGTTGTTGGTCAATAGTCGAACGCTCGTGACTCCTAGGTCCTCCAGGATGGCCACCGCGGCTCCGTACTCGCGAGCCTCGCTTGGTAGACCCAGCGCCAGGTTGGCATCAACGGTGTCTAGGCCCTTCTCCTGAAGGGAGTAGGCCTTTAGCTTGTTCAGCAGTCCGATGCCGCGACCCTCCTGGCCACGCAGGTAAATCACGATGCCGCCATCTGGGTTCTCGTTGATGGCGTCCATGGCGGCCTCTAGTTGAGGACCGCACTCGCACTTGAGTGATCCGAAGGCCTCGCCGGTGATGCACTCTGAGTGCATGCGCACCAAAACGTTCTCACCGGTCGGGTTGCCAGAAATGATGGCAACGTGGTCGGCCGTGGTCTGCACGTCGTAGTAGCCACGCAGGCGGAAGTCGCCGTGGGTGGTAGGAACGTTTGCCTCTGCCTCAAACCGAATTCGGTTTGAGGAGACCTTGGCTTCCTTGCCGCGCTTTGCGATGTGGTCCCTCAGGTGCGAAATAGTGCTCATAGGAAGGTCAAACCGCTTTGCTAGTTCAAATAATTCCCCAGAACGCATCATTGTTCCGTCATCATTCACTAGCTCTGCCATCAGCCCGACCGGCTGAAGCCCAGCCAGCTCCATCAAATCCACCGCGGCTTCGGTGTGGCCAGGGCGCTCCAATACTCCACCAGACTTGGCCCTCAGTGGAATCACGTGACCGGGGCGCAGTAGGGATTCCGGGCTGGATGCGGGGTTGGCCAGCACCCTGGCAGTGTTGGCTCGCTCCTTGGCAGAGATTCCAGTTGACTCGCGGTTTGCGGCGTCTACGCTCACCGTATAAGCGGTTTGATGCGGGTCTTGGGTCCGCACCCACATCAGCGGCAGGTCAAGCGCATTCGCTCTCTCTTCGGACATTGGTGCGCACAGGTAGCCGGAGGTGTAGCGCACCATCCATGCCACCCATTCTTCGGTCGCATACTCAGCGGCGATAATCGCATCGCCTTCGTTTTCGCGGTCTTCGTCATCCGTGACGACCACCGGTTTGCCGTCCCGAAGGGCTTCAAGCACCTCTTCGATCGGCGAATACTCTATGTTCAACGCATCTCCATAAGTCGTTCGATGTGCTTTGCCAGCACGTCAGCCTCGACGTTTACCTTGTCGCCAGGCTGCTTGTAGCCGAGGGTTGTCACGGCCAGGGTCTCTGGAATCAGAGACAGCGAGATGACATCGTCTTCTATGTCATTCACGGTGAGTGAGATGCCATCTAAGGTGATTGAACCCTTGTGCACCACATACTTGAGAAGCTCGCGGGGGATTCGGATCTTTACCCAGTCCCAGTTCTCGCTCTTCTCGCGGGAGACAAACTCTCCCACGCCATCGACGTGGCCCTGCACGATGTGGCCGCCAAATCGAGTCTCGTGGTTCATCGCTCGCTCTAGGTTGATGGGGTCGCCAACCGCAATGCCGTCTAGGCTGGAGCGCCTCAGGGTCTCCAGCATCACATCGGCGGTGAAGCCTTCATCGTTGATTTCGATGGCGGTGAGGCAGGTGCCGCTGCAGGAAATCGAATCTCCTCGCTTCAGGTCAGAGAGGACCTTGTTCGCGCCGATCGTCAGCCGGATCGCGTCCTGCTGCTTTTCGATGGCCTTGACCTTGCCCAACTCTTCAATGATTCCGGTGAACATTACTTTCTCCTTGCTCTAATAAAAACGTCTGACCCGAGCATCTTGTGCTCCAAAATCTCTAGGCCAATCGCCTGGTGCATGCTTGGTATGCCAAGGTCAGTGATCGAGGTGCGATCTCCACCGAGCAGCATCGGGGCAAGGTAGATGATGAACTCATCTACCAGTCCCTCTTTGACAAACTCACTCGCCACATGCGGTCCGCCTTCAACCCATACGTGCTTCAGGCCCAAATCCCAGATATCTTGCAAGGCTGCGGTGACAGAATTAGTTCGCAGCCGCAGCGTCTCGGCTTTTTCGTTGAAGACGCGCAGCTCGGGTTTTAGGTCTCGCATTCCCAGCACCACGCGCAGTGGCTGGTGGTCGTAAAGGGTGCCATCGGGTTTGCGTGCAGTTAGCTCCGGGTCATCGGCCTCCACGGTGCCGGTGCCAACCAGAATCGCATCCACCTCACTGCGACGTTCGTGGGAATCGTTGCGGGACTCTAGGCCAGAAATCCATTTGCTGCTGCCGTCTTGGGCCGCGGTGCGGCCATCCAGGCTGCTCGCCCACTTCAGCGTGACAAACGGGCGGTGGTTTCGGTGAGCGGTGAGCCAAACCCGACCCTGGTCTTCGGCTTCTGCAAGCAGCACGCCGTCAATGACCTCGATGCCTGCATCACGGAGCCGCTGGGCTCCGCCACTGGAGGCATCGCCGGGATCTTTGGATGCAAAAACTACTCGGCTAACTCCTGCTTCGATTAGTGCCTGCGCACATGGACCGGTTCTTCCAGTGTGATTGCAGGGCTCTAGCGTCACCACGGCAGTGAAGCCGGGGGAGAGCGGGAGGGAAACTTTCTTGCTCAGCTCTTGAAGTGCCACGACCTCGGCATGAGGCGTGCCGGAGCCCTTGTGGTAGCCCTCGGCAACGATGTTGAGATCGGAATCCAGGATTACTGCACCAACCTGCGGGTTCACGCCGTGAGCTGGACCGAGTAGCGCAAACTCAAGTGCCCGGCGCATTGCGGGGTCGAATTGAGTCATAACTGCCCTCTCGGTAGGACACAGCTACCGCAGGGCGCGCGAGAAAAAACGGGAACGCGTACGCGAACCCAAGTCCTTCTCCCATCCGGACTATTACCGTCGGTTTCGGAATTTCACCGAATCAACCGCCTGAAGCCGCATCGCTGGCTGCGATGCTTCCAGTCGGGTCGCGGACTTTAACCGCCGGCTCAGATTTTCACTGACCCCGAAGAACTGTGTTAACTAGAACAATACTCGCTATCGCTGAGAAATTCCCGAACAGCTAGGGACGGACGAAGCCGATGCGGTCGTAGACGGTTGCAAGGGTTTGCTCCGCAAGCTCATTAGCTTTGGCAGCACCCTTTGCTAGCAGTCGATCTAGCTCAGCTGGATCTTCTAGAAGCTCTATTGCTCGAGCGCGAATTGGCTCAAGTGTCGAAACCACAGCCTCGGCCACCTCGCCTTTTAGAGTTCCGTAACCCTGGCCCTGCAGGCGAGCGGTGAAG
>JALQVB010000081.1 GCA_023260495.1 Aquiluna sp. | reverse complement strand
GAAGGCCATCGAGATTGTCTCGGGTGGCACCTCTGCCCGTAGCGCGGAGCAGATCTTCGAGTCGGTGCAGGTTGGCCTGGCCCGTGAAGTGAAGCTGATGCTGGATGAGAAGGTCGTTCAGACTCCGCAGGACATCGACCTGTGCATGATCATGGGAGCCGGCTGGCCATTCCACCTCGGTGGCATCACTCCTTACCTAGACAGAAGTGGTGCCAGCGAGAAGGCATTTGGCGGGTCATTCCATGACCCAATGATCATCGGAGTGCGCGACTAGAAGGGTGTCGCACCAAGCTGCGCGGTGATTTCCTGAGCCGTGCGGATGTTCGCAATGGTGTCAGCGGCGCTATGCACCTCAGAATCATTGCGACCCTCTGAGACATATTTGGCAAACCAGGTTGCTTGGTAGCTAAGGCCCTCGTGTCCCCGGATCGGCGTCTGGTCACTCCAGGTTTGCTCCTCGAAGTAGAGCTCCTTGTCGCGCAGTCTGATGCCTGATGGCACAAAGAACGGCTCATCCACAACAATTACGCCTTTTTCAAAGCTGCAGCTGGCTGTTGTTGGCACCGTGGCAATGCCTGAGGTCGTAACAAGTGACCTTCCGCCGTGGTCATAGTCCAGGACCGCGAAGCTTTCCTGGTCCATCCCGTTTTCGTCAACGCTGCCGCTGGCGGAAATGGAACTTGGGTTACCCATGAACTGCTGAGCCATGGCGATTGGATAGATGCCCATGTCGTAGACGATTCCACCACCACCCTTGGTCCAGAGTCTCTCGATGTGACGGTTATCCACCGCGAAGGTTCCGGTGAAAAGTTGTGGAGCACCTAAGTCGCCCTCGGCGAGCATCTTCCTGATGATGGTGCTCTGTGGCAAATACCTTGTCCACATTGCCTCCATTGCCAATAGTCCCTTTTCGGCAGCCAGGGCGAAGATCTGCTCGGCGTGCTCCGGCAGCACCGTGATTGGCTTTTCAATCAGCACATGCTTGCAAGCGTTCAGTGCCAGCATTGCGTGCTCAAAGTGCTCTACCTGCCAGCTGGCGATGTAGATGGCGTCCAGGTTCTCGTCCTCTACGAGCTGCTGATAGTTCTCATGCACGGTGGGAATTGCGTGGTCTGCAGCGAACTTCGCTGCGCGACCTGCGGTACGCGAAGCAACCGCTGAGAACTGCTGAGTGGTGTGCTTCTTGGTAGCCGAGACGAATTCGTTGGCGATGCCGCCGGGGCCAATGATTCCCCAGCGCAGGCTAGGTACAGATTTTGGGTCGATTATTTCGGGGGACGGTATCTTCACTCTGCCAGTTTATGGCGCTATTCTTCTTCAGCGCTCAAGTGCAAGAGGAACAAAAATTACAAGCACCATTCTGCTTACCCAACCGATTCGAATCCCGTTTGACTCGGCTTCGCTGCGCTACAGGGCTGGAGCAATCCTGGCCTATCCGGGACTCTTTCTGGTGCTGGCCCCCGATGCAATCCGGTATTCGATGGGCTGGATTGGTTGGGGCATCCTTGCTGCTCTGGTGATATTTGCGAGCAGCTATTTTCTGATTAGGTTCGATGCCCGCAGCACCCTAAAGCGCATCCCTGACCCACTAGTCGTGCTGCTGGGCCTAATGCTGATGAGTCTGCTCTGGTCCCAATACCGACCCCAGTCCGTGCTGTCCGTGGCGTTGCAGTTTGGTGGGACGGCGTTTGCGCTGTTTTTGGTGAACCAGTTCGGTTGGCGACAGCTGCTCAACATCCTGAGTAACACTCTCCGATTGATTCTGGTCGCTTCCCTTCTCTTTGAGCTGCTGGCGGCTTGGCTGGGCCAGATTGAGCCCATCTTTCCCAACTACGGGGGCGAGCCTCCAACGAGGGCTTATCTGTGGTCACAGGGCAACCTGTTTGAGGGTGACAGGATTCAAGGCATCGTAGGCAACGCAAACCTGTTGGCGTTCCTCGCCGTGCTGGGTGCCCTGGTATTTCTCATTGAGATGATTGTGACCGCCAAAAGGCGATCGGTTCCAGCGGCTTCCTTGGTTTTGAGTTTGGTTATGGCAACCCTTGCCCAGTCGGCAACTATGCAGGTTGCCGGGGCAATCGTGTTATTTGCCGCTGCGGTGGCAGTGATTGCCGAGGGTAAGAGCCCCAGAGTCAGGCGAGCCATATATCTTCGCTCGCTAATAGTTTTGGGAGGATTCGGGGTGCTGGGGCTGGTCTTCCGGGAGGAGGCCTTTGAGTTGGTCGGGCGATCGGCCGATGCCACCGGCAGGTTTGAGATTTGGTCGGCTGTGTGGACCCTGGTCGTTGAGAAGCCTTTAGAAGGCTGGGGCTGGATTGGCTATTGGCGTCCAGGCGTTGAGCCGTGGGAGGGTCTGGCGGTCATTGGTGGGGTGCCTATGTATCAGGCGCACAATGCCTCGCTAGATGTGTTGGTACAGCTGGGGTTGCTGGGGCTTGGTGTCTTCCTGTGGTTGATGGTGGCAACGTTCGTGCGGCTGTGGCACATCGCAGTGCGACACACCTCACCGCTGTATTTGTACCCGCTGTTTATCTTCCTAGCCCTTGCTGCCCAGTCGCTTGCTGAGAGCCGGTTGCTGATTGAGGGTGGCTGGATCTTGTTGGTATTGGTCGCCGTGAAATCTCAGGAGGGATTTACCCAGCTTGAGCCCATGGGAACATCGACGAAAGTAAGCAAGCTTTTCAGGTACGTTCAAAGATTTCGCAGACGGCTTGCCCCGCAGGCCACTCGCAGAATAATCACCTACTAGCCGATAAGTCGCCTGAGTCCTCTGATTCTGGTTTCCCAGATTGTCTTACTCAGAGTCGCCTCCGGGGCGAAAATCTCGGAGGCGTGGTAAGCGCCGGGCCACAAGTGGAATTCAACCTGAACCCCAGCTTCTGCTAGCCGTTTCGCGAAGTCCATGTCCTCATCGCGGAACATGTCCAACTCGCCCACGTCAATATACGTCGGCGGCAAGCCACTTAGGTCTTCCGCTCGCGCAGGCGCAGCGTATTGATCCGCGGCTTTGCCCCCGAGATACCAACCCCACGCCTCTATTGATCCGGCACGATCCCAAATTCCCACATCGGTGACCAACCTGGACGATTCGCTGGTGTTGCGATCATCGATCATCGGATAAATCGGTACCAGAAAAGAAAATTTAGGCCCGCCGCGATCTCTCGCCATTAGCGCCACGGCAATTGCCAGACCGCCTCCTGCTGATTGCCCATAGAGGCCAATGTTGCTGGCATCTAGGTTCAGTTCTTTTGCGTTCTCAAACACCCAGCTGGCAGCCGCGTAACAGTCCTCGGGTGCAGCCGGATAGGGGTTTTCAGGAGCCTTGCGGTAGTCAACTGATACGACGACGGCCCCTAAACGCTCTGCCATCATCTGGCATGTTGCGTCTTCTCCATCGAGTCCTCCCATGATCATTCCCCCACCGTGAATGTAAATTAGGCCAGCTGCAGGCTGACTCAGCTTCTTGGGTGAGTAGACGCGAACGGCAATCTCCCCTGCTGGACCGGGCACAGCGTGGTTCGATACTTCGATGTTTGGATTAGTCGGAACCTCACTAGCTGCGCGCATCTGACTGAGCACTTCGCGACGCTTAACAATATCTGGAATTGAGTTGAAGCCTCCAGGGAGGACTTGAAGTAGGCCCTCAAGAGGGATACGTGACTCCGGGTCAATTCTGTCGCGAGTGCTCAAGGTGATCTCCTTTGATCGTCATTCCGAGTATAAAAACGAAAATCAGAACACCGCAAGAATGTATCCGTCTCGCTGCGACGGCGCTTACAAATGACAAGGGCCCCGGTTTCCCGGGGCCCTTGTGGTTAGTTTGTGTCGACTTAGGCAGCGACCTTCTCCTTGGCACCAATGTTCTTGGCAACCAGCACCAGCAAAGCGGTGACTACGGTTCCAATTGCTATGGCAAGGACGTAGGTGAGCCAGTTGGAAACCAGCGGGAATACGAAGATT
>JALQVB010000080.1 GCA_023260495.1 Aquiluna sp. | reverse complement strand
TGTCGTCGTGCCGCTCCAAAGCGCGGCGGTGAGCGGCTTTGCAGAGGTTTGAATAAGGCCGACTGCGCCGATAGAACACAGGTTCATAAGCGTTACTCCGCGACCAACGAGGTGCGGGGGAAGGAACCCGCGCCCATGTGCCATGATCATCGGGTAAGACGCGCCAAAGAAGCCAATCGCCGACAAAAGGATGGTTGCGCTGAGAAGACCTCGGTCGGGCCATATCGCGAGGGCAACGCAGGCCAGCATCCCCATAAAGTTCCCGACCCAAACGATCCATTTCCGTGTGCCAAATACACGGTCCAGTGGACCGTAGGCAAAGCTACCCACGATCATTGCGATGGCCATGAAAAACGTTACGTTTCCGATGACTGTGCCGTCGACGTTGAAAACCGATTGCAGATAGGGGCCGGACCATAGGCCGCGCAACGCCGCGGATGGCACATAGATCACCATCAGGAACAATAAGATCGGCCAGAGTGCTGGTATTTTAAGAACATCCAGAACGCTTCCTTTTTGGCTGTGCGTGACGCGTTCTGGGTTTTCAACCAAGACCATTATGAGAGCCGCGATGGTGAGTGTCAGTGCTGCTAGTCCCAGCACCGTGGCCCGCCAGCCGAATGCCTCAATAGCCCAAGCAAGCGGCGCAGAACTCATGATATTCCCCAGTGATCCCAGCCCCACCATCATCGCGGCAAGTGAGGCAAATGCTGCGGGCGAATAAGTGCGGGCAAAAATATAATATGAGGCCATGAGGACAGGTGCGCAGCCAATCCCTATGAGGCCCATCGCAACCGTAATATGCCAAGGCTCGGTTGCCATTGAGAACATTGCGGCTCCGCCAGCGCCACCAACTGCGAACACGACGGCGGCAGTCAGTTTTGGTCCAATACGGTCGAGCGCTTCGCCGAGCTCATCGACCATCAGAATCAGCGGCAGCTTCAGGCTGCTCTTGATACCCAATAGGTCGAAAAATGCCGCAACTTCATCCGGGCTACTTCGATTGGTAATGAGTCGATCCGGTGGAACTAGATGACCAAGGCCCTCCCCCGACTTGAAGTCAATGGCAAATTTCGCACCTCTAAATCCAGTCGCAATTCTCCTAATCAACTCTGTCTTGCCACTTCCCGTGGGGCCAATCGCGATTAGGTGGGGGCGCGACTCCGTTGGAGTGAGGTCGATGAACTCCCCTGTTGCATGCACGGCCTGGATTCCCGGCGGCATTTGCCGCGAGCGCTCGGCAATGTCCTGGGTAAAAGCAGCCTCGTAGATTCTGGTTCGCAGTTTTGCACCCCATAGAAGCGGTGAGAGTGGGAGTCTGCGCTTACCCAGGTAGACCCTTCCGGAAACAAAACTTACTTCTTGACTCAAATCTTGCTGCCCAGAACGGACAAATAACCAAACCAGCATCGTTGTGCCAGAAAGCAGAAGCAGCAGCAACGAGCCGGTCGAGGCAAAGAGAAAAAGCCCGTAGAGCAGAGATGGCAGCAGAAAAGCAATGTTCATCAAAACAGTTTCGCGCTTGGCCTCAGCTCAATGAAGTTATGCACAGGGGAAATCGTTTTCTTTCAAACCCCGCTAGCGTATGAGGGTGATCGAAATTTCAGCCCGCAAGATTATTCAAACCCCGGTCGGCCAGGTGGCAATCAGCTGCACCGAGGATGCGCTTGCAAAAATTGACTTCCTGAGCGAAGAGCACCACCTAACCAACTTCTCGGATAGCAAAAAAGCTGAGGCCATTGCCGACAAAGCTGCCACACAGCTGATGAAGTACTTCGCCGGAGAGGCAACTGCGTTTGATGTTCCAGTGACCTTTCAGGGAACCGAGTTTCAAGAAAGTGTTTGGCGGCAGATAGCCGCCATTCCGTTTGGGTCAACTCTGAGCTACGGGGACATTGCAAAGGCGATTGGAAAGCCAAGGGCATCCAGGGCCGTTGGCGGTGCCGTGGGCGCCAACCCAATTCCGATAATCATTGGTTGCCATCGGGTCATGGGGGCAAGCGGAAAACTAACCGGATACTCAGGTGGCGAGGGAATCGAAACCAAAGTTCAACTACTCGAGCTTGAAGGAATCGCGCACCGGTGAGCCACAGCAAAGTACTTTCCGATGGCATCGAGCGCTGCAGCTGGGTGACCGAAGACCAGATTTACATCGACTACCACGATCATGAGTGGGGAACCGAAACCAAAGGTCAGCAGCAGCTCTTTGAAGGGATATCGCTCGAAGGTTTTCAGGCCGGCCTGAGTTGGCTCACTATTCTCAAGCGGCGCGATGGCTTCCGCAGCGCCTTCGATGGTTTTCAACCAGAGCAAGTGGCTCGGTTCGACGAGAAGAAGCTAGCGGAATTGGCAAATGATGAGCGCATAATCCGCAATCGCGCCAAGATTGCCTCGGTGGTCAACAACGCAAGGGTTGTTGTTGAGCGGGGTCTCGACCTAACCGAGCTGATGTGGTCGTTCGCCCCCGCCGTAGCAAGGACTGACACTAAGAATTTCGAATGGCGTGCAGTCTCGGAAGAATCTGTGGCGCTTAGCAAGGAGCTGAAGCGACTGGGTTTCAGCTTTGTGGGACCCACAACCATGTATGCGCTGATGCAATCATCAGGAATGATTTTTGATCACGCCCCAAATTGCTTTAGGTCGATCTGAAAAATAACGCCTCCCCACTACATTGGGTTGGTAGGAAGTGAAATATGACCGGCGAAGAATTCAACGCGATCTTCAGGGAGCGACTGCCCGAAATCAGTCGCTTCCTTGCGCGTCGCCTGCCGCATGAAGCCGTTGAGGACTTGGCGAGCGATCTCTTTGAAATTGCCTGGTCAAAACGGGAAAAGATCCCTGCCGGCCTTGAGTTCCCATGGCTCATCAAAACTGCCCGCTACTTAGTTGCCAACTTCCACCGCAAGCAGCAGGGTCGCTCCAACATCCTTGCAACGTTGCAGGAACCAGTAGCCGCACCTAGCGCAGAATCCATTGCCCTGGCCGATCTTGAGCTTGCCAGTGCATGGCGAAAGATTTCCGAAAAGGACCGAGAGGTGCTGGCCCTATGGGCATTGGAGGGACTCGAGCCTGAGCAGATCTCCGCAGCGCTCGGACTAACGATAAACGCAGCAAATATCCGGCTGACCAGAGCTCGGCAAAATTTGTTGGCCAATTTTGAAAAAGACAATGACTAATTACATCTCTTAGTTATGGATGAAAAAGAACTGAGAAGCCGCATCGCAAACTCCGATGCCGCTCAAGATTTTCCAACCCTCAACGAGGGGGTTGTGGCAAGTGCGGCTCTGGGCAAGCCTCGGGGTGGCATTGGCTACCGAGCTGCCCGATGGTCACTTGGTGGAGCCGCGGCCGCCATTTTGGCTGTTGGAATCACCATTCCGCAATTGCAGCAGCCTCAGCCGCTCTTTGAACTAGCGGGCGGAGGAAGCTCCTTGGCCTCTGGCGCCAAAGACAGCGCTACTTCCGAAAGCGCTGGCGCTCCAATGGCATCGGACATGGACATGATTTGGCCTGGCTGGATTGAATACAACCACATCGCCGATGGACTGAGTAACCAGGGCGGCTCGGGTGAGATTTTTGAGGTGCGCAAAGTCGGCGACCCGATTGAACTACTGAACCAGATAGCTGCGAAGTTTGGCGTTGATGGTCAGCCGGTGAGAGACGAGTGGTCCAGCGATGATTACCCAAGCTATTCGATATCGGGCGACGACTTCTCGGTGAATACCTGGTGGTATGGCACCGGCGGTTGGAGCTTCAACCGCTGGAGCAATCAGTGGGGCGGCTGTACGGAGCCTGGATTTGCCGTGGACGACGGTGGCTCGGATGATTTAGAGCGCACAACCGAGGCAGTCGATTGCGTCGGGGAGCCCTTTGTGGCAACACCGGAGCTAGTGCCAAGTGTCGAGCAAATGCTGAGCATCGCTAGGGACATATTTGGATCACTGGGTATGAATTTGGACTACTCGCAGGCTAGAAGCTGGCGCGACGACTGGGGCGGATCTGT
>JALQVB010000007.1 GCA_023260495.1 Aquiluna sp. | reverse complement strand
CTTCGTTAGGTTCTGCGACTCCTTCTCCATCCCCATCATCACCCTGGTTGACGTACCCGGCTACCTGCCCGGCACCGATCAGGAGTGGGCGGGGGTTATCCGACGCGGCGCCAAACTGCTGTATGCATACGCCGAGGCAACAGTCCCGCTGATAACTGTCATAACCCGTAAGGCCTACGGCGGCGCCTACATCGTGATGGGATCCAAGCAGCTGGGTGCAGATATAAATCTCGCCTGGCCAACCGCTGAGATTGCCGTGATGGGCGGGCAGGGTGCTGTAAACATCTTGTTCCGCGACAAGATCAAAGCGGCCGAGCAGGCGGGTGAAGACGTCGCAAAGGTTCGCGAGCAACTAGCAGCCGAATACACCTACAACGTCGCCAGTCCATTTTTGGCTGCTGAGCGCGGCGAGCTTGATGGCGTAATTGAGCCGGCCGCAACTAGGACTTCAATCATCAGATCACTGCGTGCCCTGGGCACCAAGCGAGCAAGCTTGCCCCCGAAGAAGCACGGAAACATTCCACTCTGATGCGCGAGTATTCAGCCGAGGAAATCCAGCAGCAGCTCGAGGTGCGCGGTGGCGATGCTTTCGAGCAGGCCGCTGCACTGGCGGTTGTCGAAGCGGCGATTTTGGAGTCCCGTCGGTTGGGCCGAGTGGCCATCAAGCAGGAGGGCTCTAAGTGGCAGCGACTGAGGAACTTGCGCAATGGCCAGCTCGGCGATTGGGACACAACAGAGGCTTAGCTTGTCCCCTAAAAAGGTCGCAACAATACATCTTTTTACCCACACTCTCCTTCCAATCGGTGCTTATGTATTGAGTACAGGTTCATTGGACTCGTAAAAGGATCGAGGAACCTGCACTCGGGGAATCCAGGGGGGATGTTAGGGGCGACGAAAGTCGCCCCATAAACATTTAAATCCGGACAAATAGATCTGGGCGGTCTTCTTCTTTTCTCAGCGCCGCTATGGTTAGGCGCCACGTCTCGCCCTGGGAGGCCCTAATTACCACCTTGCCTGCAGTAACCGTGGCCAACTTCTCGACAATCTGCTGGTAGTAGTGAGCCCGCTCGACTTCTGGAATATCGTCCAATCCCCCATCGTCCAGCAATTGAACTTCGATGCCCCGGTCCCGCGCGGATCGCACTGCGACAACAACGCTGGGATCAACTAGATTGCGTCCGCGAATTTGATCGCGTAGCTCAGCCTCCTTGGTTAGCGCCTCTTGCCTTGACTTGGCGCTGAGTTTCCCACCGGTCGCCACCATTTCCTCAAGAAGCGGCCTCACCTCGTTCAAGGTTGCATCCACTCGTGCTTGGCGCTCGACTCGAGCAGCGGAGGAAGCCTCGGTTGCCGCGGCGATATCGATGGCTTGCTGCTGGAATTTGGCGGCGGCCGACGAGCTGGAGCTCAAGGCCCAAGACGCGGCCTGGGCCACGACTACAAGTAGTAGCGCGCCAACCAGACCGGAGTTGAAGATGACTTCGGCACCACCCCACATGAGCACCTCAAGAGTCAGAACCGAAAACCCCAGCCACGCCAAGAGTTGGAATTGCCTGACGCTCAAGACCGCAAGCAGTGTGGCAACGGCTGCAACGTGCCAGGTCGCGTAGCTACCTTGGCGCACCTCACCTAGAGCATCAAACACCAGGTGTGGCATGGTCACAACCGCAACCATTGACATAATCGCGGTGATAGGTCTCATTTTTAGGCCAGGCATGTCGAGCACAGAGCCGAGCAGCGCAATCAGGTAGATGGCCGAAGCCGCCAGCGACAATTCTGGACGCTGGTATTCACCAAGGCTGACTAGCCCGAGAAAGAGGTGATAAAAACCAAATCCGAGAGCTGCGAGGGAGAGGGAGAGCCGCGAGATTCTAAACATTGGACCACCTGAGTGAAACCACGGTGCCTGCATTAAGAGAAGACCTAACCTTTGCTTCGCCTCCGACGGAGCGCATCCGAGCCATGATCGATGTTTTTATGCCGATTCGATTCCTAGAAACTCGTTCCATTCGGAAACCAACCCCATCGTCGCGAATGGTGAACTCGACAAGGCCACCAGATGCCCGCATGGAGAGCTGAATCCGGCTGGCATTCGAATGCTGAATGGCGTTGTCAAGAGCCTGCATGGTCGCCTCAGTCAATGCCTCCGCCGCGTTAGCCGCTATGACAAAGGACCCCGCGCCGGAGATTTCGGTTTGGACCCGCCTATCCAGCCTTTTCGCTGCTCTCTCAATAGCCTGAAATAAACCCACCGAACTTGTACTGGATAACGCACCCTCCTTGACTCGCGTCAATGCGGCAATGGCAGCGTCGGCGGAACGCGCAGCGGCTGCCTGATCTTCTTTGGTCTCGGCCTTGGCCGCCAGCAACAAGCTATGTAGCACCTGATCGTGAACCAGGGCATCCAAGCGCTGACGCTCGCGCTCAATTGCGTCCACTCTCGCCTGATCCAAGCTTCTTGAAATCGCCTCAGAGTTAGCTTCATCTACTCGAGTCGCCCCATCCCGCACCAGGTCCGTCAGGCTAATGATAGCCAGTGAGAACACCACAACATAGAGGGCATCCAAGAGAGCTAGCTCCGCCTGCTGAACCCCCATCGCAAATCCAAATATCCCGAACCAACCAGCACCTATGGCGACTATGAATAGGTAACGCAGATTGGATCTAACGCCGATGGCAAAAAAGACGGCACCGAGTCCCAGCGCCCACCAGACCCAGGGTCGCTGACCGGGATCCAGGAACTGGTCAAAACCAAATGGCGTAGCCAGCAAAATCAGCAAAACCGCTGCTCCGTGCAGCCTGAAACCCTGGGCTGCATAGGGTGTCCATCCAGATATTCCCGCGAAGAGGCTAGTTCCCAAAAAGAGCACGAGCAAACCTACGCCAAGGTTGTTGAGTTGCGAAAGCTGACCCAGGCCATTTACCAAGGGCTCAATGCCATTGAGAATCAGAGCGGTGCCGACAATCCGGCCCAATAGCACCTCGAGCCTGTTGGAGGCAATGGAGGCTAGCTTCACTAAAGCATCTCCCCGGAAATAATTCCGTCCTCAACCGCTCGCTTGAAAAGATCGACCTTAGTTCCTGCCTCGCGGCCCAGTTTCGCGTATTTCACGCGCACCCGGTCGATGTGCTCCTTAGCCGAGCTCTGCTTTATGTTGAGCGCGTAGGCAACCTGCTTGAGGCTCATCCCAGAGGCGTAGAGCGAAAGCACCTCGCGCTCGCGAGCCGAGAGCGACACCTGCTTGAACTCAAGATCGGCATCAATCATGGCGCTGGTTACCGCGTTATTGATGATGGCACCCCTAGCTGCCAGTCGGATTGCCTCGATTAGCGACTCCATTTTGTCGCTCTTGGGCACAATCGCCGTAGCGCCTGCTCGAACTGCAGCTCGCATCAGGTTTGGCTTGTCGGCAATGGAGTAGACCAGCACTGCAGGGCCAGCGGAAACAATCTTCTCCACATTTTCGGCCACCATTGAGCCATCGGCCAGCGATAGGTCAGTCACCACGACATCGCAATCTTTTCCCTTTATCTGCTCTAGCAGCTCGTCAACTGTCGGCGCCGAGCCAACCAAATCAAGCAAGAAGTTCTCGCAGGTGGTGGCGAATCCCAGTCGGACTGCCTCGTGGTCATCAACTATGGCAACTTGAACTTTCCCCATACTCATACCTTAGCCAGCCGCAGGGACACCACTGTTTCGAAGTGGTGGGTCTGCGGGAAGATGTCAAAGGCAGATAGGCTCTCCAGCTCATAGCCAGCTGCCCCCAGCAGCTTCATATCGCGAGCCAGGGCTACCGGATCACAGGCCACATAAACGATGTGCTGGGGCCTGAGGCGAATCAGCTCGTTGGTCACTTTAGTTGCCGCGCCGGAACGCGGCGGGTCAAGCAAGACGGTCCCTGGCGCATCTTGCTGTTGCCTGAGGTAGCTGAGCACATCGGATTTCACAAACTTCAAGCGCGTCAGGTCCTTAGCCGATCTCTTTCCATCGGCCACGGCCGATGCTGAAGACTCGACTGCTGTCACTGAGGCCGAGAAGTGCTCGGCAACATTGGCAGAAAACAATCCAGCCCCAGAGTAAAGATCCAACATTTCGCCCACGCCGCCCAATTTTTCAAGCTGGCGCAGCACCTCAGCAGCCAGTAGCTGTGGAGCATTCACGTGCGCCTGCCAAAAGGTGCCGCTGGAGAGAGTGAACCTCCGCTCCAGCGCCGTGTAGGTCAGCTGCTGCCCGTTTGGCTTTCCGTTGACTGTCTCCGAAATCGTTCCGAGCGCGTCTGTCGCTACCTCGACCCGATTGCCGTCCGAGAAGCGCTTCTGGAAGATGCCACTTTCGTTTATGGCGTCGACGGCAAGCGGATGCTTGCCAATCGGGATCACCTCATCGCTGCGCTGACGCTTGACACCGAGCCTGCCGTGCTTGTTTGCGTGCAGCTGGATGCGGCTGCGATAGCCGAGGCCGGTCTCATCTGCCGCCTGAACAGAGACCGCGATGTCTAGGCCGGCCATTCGCGAAAGTGCCTCGGAGAGCACCTGAGCTTTCAGCTCACGCTGATGTGCAAGTGCGATGTGCCCGAAGTCTGTTCCACCGGCTCCCTTGGCGGCCGCCGCCCAGAAGTGCTCCTGCCGATGAGGCGATGGCTCCAGCACCTCGACAACCTCGGCCCGAATGAAGCTCTTTGCCTCCTCCGTGATTTCAGCGCGAACTAGTTCGCCATCGATGGCTCCGGAAACCAGTACGACTTTGCCCTCGGGGCGGGCCACGAATACGCCACCATGGGCCACTTTTTCGATTCTGAGCTCAATAGACACGGGCTAAGTGTTCCACAGCTAACCTTGCAGCGTGACACTTCTTACTCTCGCCTCAACTTCACCAGCTCGGAAAAAGATTCTTTCCGAGGCTGGAATCGACTTTGCCATCCTGCATCCAGGCGTCGACGAGGACGCACTGGTTGATCAACACAACCCTCCAACGGCCTGCGACCTAACGTTGCTGCTAGCCGAGGCCAAGGCGAAGGCGGGAGCCGCTATGGCAACCACCGACCTGGTGCTAGGTTGCGACTCAGCACTGGAGCTAGATGGCGAGATTTTAGGCAAGCCACTGGAGCCAGCTGTGGCAATCGAACGCTGGAAGGCGATGCGGGGCAGAACTGGTGTGCTGCATTCGGGTCACCATCTAATTGACAGGGCGTCCGGTAGCGGGCTGGCAACCTGCACCCAAACCACCGTGCACTTTGCCGATATCAGCGACGGACAAATCGAAGCCTATGTCGCCACCGAGGAGCCGCTACAGGTGGCTGGAGCCTTCACCATCGATTCCATTGGTGGCGCTTACATCGACCGAATTGAGGGCGACTACCACACAGTTGTTGGTCTATCACTCCGAGCGCTCCGCGAGCTAACCGAGAGCCTCGGGCGCAATTACGAGTCGTTGTGGAGATAACGTCAACAAAACTTTGAGTTTTTTGTATTTCGCTAATAAAAAATGGTGTGCCAAGCGCAATAAGCTATCGGATTATGGCCGAGCGTCGAATTGAAAAGCTGCTGATTGCAAACCGCGGTGAGATTGCGGTACGAATCATCCGAGCGGCAAAAGACAGTCAAATCCCAACCGTTGCCGTCTATGCCGATCAGGACAGAGATGCTCAGCACGCGAAACTGGCCGATGAGGCCTACTCGCTTGCAGGCACCACTGCCGCGGAAACCTACCTGGTAATCGACAAGCTGATTTCAATCGCCAAGCGCTCGGGAGCCAATGCGGTACACCCCGGATACGGCTTTTTATCGGAGAATCCCGACTTTGCACGCGCGGTAGTTGAGGCTGGTCTGATTTGGATCGGCCCACCGGCCGAGGCTATTGAGCGACTGGGTGACAAGGTTTCGGCCCGTAAGGTGGCCGAGGCGGTTGGCGCTCCGCTTGCACCTGGAACCATCAACCCGGTGGAGACGGTGGCCGAGGTAGAAGATTTTGTGGCGCAGTTCGGACTTCCGGTTGCCATCAAGGCCGCTTACGGCGGTGGTGGCCGCGGAATCAAGATCGTGCGCGATGCCAAGGAGATTGCGGAGCAATTTGAATCGGCAACCCGCGAGGCCGTTGCCGCCTTTGGTCGCGGTGAGTGCTTCATTGAAAAATACCTTGACAAGCCAAGGCACGTTGAGACCCAGTGCCTAGCAGATGAGCACGGAAATGTTGTGGTCGTCTCCACCCGAGACTGCTCGCTTCAGCGCAGGCATCAAAAACTGGTGGAGGAAGCACCCGCCCCATTCCTAAGCAAGCAGCAGGAGACCGAGCTATACGAGGCCTCCAAGCGAATCCTCAAAGAGGTCGGTTATGTCGGAGCTGGAACCTGTGAGTTCCTAGTCGCTCAGGACGGCACCATTTCGTTCCTAGAGGTCAACACCAGGCTGCAGGTAGAACACCCGGTTTCCGAAGAGGTAACCGGCATCGACCTGGTTCGCGAGCAATTCAAGATTGCCGAGGGTAAGGCGCTGGAATATGGCGACCCGGTAATCAGCGGTCATTCCTTTGAGTTCCGTATCAACGGTGAGGATCCCGGCCGCAACTTCTTGCCGGCACCTGGGCCGGTTAATCAGTTTGTAGTCCCAAGTGGACCCGGCATCAGAGTTGATTCTGGAGTGGTCGCAGGCGACGTGGTCTCTGGAAACTTCGATTCGATGGTTGCCAAGCTAATTGTTACCGGCAGGGATCGCACCGAGGCCCTGGAACGTTCAAGGCGTGCGCTGGAAGAGATGCAGCTGCTAGGCATGCCAACCGTGCTCCCTTTCCACCGCCTAATCGTCAATGACCCCGCTTTTGTGGCGGCCGATGGCAACTTTGGCGTCTACACCCGCTGGATTGAGACTGAATGGGACAACCCATTGGAGCCTTGGACCGGCGAGGTCACCCCGGAGGCGCCAGCTGAACCTCGGCGAGAGATAGTGGTTGAGGTGTCGGGCAAGCGGCTTGAGGTTAGCGTGCCAAGAAGACTCTTGGTGGGCGAGGTGGGTTCGGCTGCGGGGCACGCACCTAGGCGCAAGCGCACCTCACACCAGTCCAGCCACACCGGAGCTAAAGGCAACACGCTCTTGGCGCCGATGCAGGCGACCGTGGTGAAGATTGCTGTTAACGAGGGTGACAGCGTGCAAGAGGGTGATCTGATCGTGGTGCTTGAGGCCATGAAGATGGAGCAGCCACTGACCGCACACCGCTCCGGGACAATTGCCTCAATCGGAGTTCAGGTCGGCGCCACCATATCGGCAGGCACCAAGATTCTGGAAATTACCGACTAGTCGATTGGCTGGTGCAGTGCACTGGCCGCTTCTGCAATCGAGCCCGATAGCGACGGATAGACGGTGTAGGTGCGAGCCAGCTGGTCCACTGTCAATCTATTTTCAATTGCAACGGCAATCGGATAGATCAAGTCTGAAGCCCTTGGCGCCACCACGACGCCGCCGATGACCGTGCCGGAACCAACCGAGGCGAATAGCTTGATGAAGCCCTCGCGCAGTCCCTGCATCTTTGCCCTCGGGTTTCCTTCCAGGTTGATGGTGTGCACTTCGCCACGAACCAGCCCCTGTTCGATCTCCTGCTGGGACCAGCCAACCTGAGCAATCTCGGGAGCCGTGAAAACGTTTGAGGCCACGTTGCGCAACCGAGTTGGTGTCGCAACATCACCCATGGTGTGATACACCGCAGTTCTGCCCATCATCGCCGAAACCGATGCCAGCGGCAGATGCGTGGAGCAGTCACCGATCGCATAGACGTTGGCCCTGGCGGTCCTAGCCACCTTGTTCACGACGACTCGGCCGTCTGCCTCGAGCTTGATTCCCGCCTCCTCAAGACCAAGGCCAGCCGTGTTGGGAACGGCGCCAACTGCCATCAGGCAGTGCGAACCGGTCAGCACCTCGCCAGTAGATAGCTTCACCTCAACCCCGGTTCCTGTGTTCGTCACCGAGTCGGCCCGAACCTTCTTGAGCAGGTTCATCCCGTGCCTTACAAAAACATCTTCAATGAGTTCTGCGGCATCCTCGTCGTTTCCAGGCAGCACCTTCTCGCGCGATGAAACAAGCGTCACCTTGCAGCCCAGTTCGAGGTAAGCCGAGGCAAACTCAGCGCCGGTTACACCAGAGCCGACCACAATGAGATGCTCGGGGAGAGTCTTTAGGCCGTAGAGCTGCTTCCAGTTCAAGATGCGCTCACCATCGGTCTTTGCCCCCTCAAGCTCGCGAGGCGATGCCCCAACCGCAACGATGATGGTCTTGGCCTCCATGCGCTCCGGCTCACCACCCGTCGAGTGCTCAACAATCACGTGGTGATTTCCATCTAGGCGTCCCCGACCGGAAATCACCCTGACCCCAATCGACTTGAGATGGGTAAGCATTTCTTCCGACTGCGACTTGGCCAACTTCAGCAGGCGCTGATTCATATCCTGCAAATCAATCTTGATTTTCGGGTTCACCTCTTTGCCATCAATGGTGAACTCGATTCCCAGTGATTGGGCAACGGAAACCCGCTGGGCTGCCTCAGCGGTTGCAATCAGGGACTTTGATGGCACGACGTCGGTCAAGACCGCGTTGCCGCCCACTCCGTTCTCTTCAATGAGAACTACTTCGGCACCCAGCTGTCGCCCTGCCCTGGCAGCTTCATAGCCGCCTGGGCCGCCGCCGATGATAACGATTCGGTGTTGTTGCATCTTGTTTTCCGCCACCCCACCATTGTTCCGTATTTTGCAAGCGCCAAGCGAACTATACTCGGAAGGATGGAACATCCATTGAATGCGCCCGACGTAGATCCATTTGAGTTTGCTAAGCGAGCAGCCGATGCGATTCGGGAAAAATCTCAAATTGAAACTCACGACATAGCCCTCACCCTCGGTTCTGGCTGGGCCAAGGCTGCCGATCTCATTGGCGAGACGGTCAGCGAAATTCCAGCTAGTGAGATACCCGGTTTTGTGAAACCGGCAGTGGTCGGGCACGTCGGCACAATCCGCTCGATTCTGCTTCCCAGCGGTAAGCACGCCCTGGTTATTGGGGCAAGAACCCACTTCTACGAAAACCACGGTGTGCGGGCAGTGGTGCACTCCGTTCGCACCGCGGCAGCAGCCGGAGCAAAGACTATGGTGCTCACCAACGGTGCTGGCGGCATCAAGCCTGAGTGGCAGGGCGGCGCCGCTGTTTTGATCTCAGATCACATCAATCTCACCGCGTCCTCGCCGCTGGAGGGTGCAACATTCATTGACCTCACCAACCTCTATTCCAAGCGGCTGCGTGAGCTGGCAAGGGAAGTCGACCCAAGCCTCGATGAGGGTGTCTACGTCCAATTCCGCGGCCCGCACTACGAAACCCCAGCCGAGGTTCAGATGGCAAAGACAATGGGCGGCCACATCGTCGGCATGTCAACAGCCCTGGAAGCCATTGCCGCGAGGCAAGCAGGCATGGAGATTCTGGGCATGTCGCTGATTACCAATCTCGCCGCTGGCATACAGCAGACGCCGCTGAGCCACCAGGAAGTCATTGATGCTGGAAAGCAGGCCGAGGAGCGCATTTCGGCCCTGCTGGCCCAAATTGTGGCGAAGCTCTGATGGACCTGATAGCCCAGGCCGTCATCTGGCGTGACCAGGATCCGGATGCCGCTACTCGCGCCGAGCTGACGCAGCTGATCGAGACCAACAACATCACTGAGCTAGCCTCGCGGTTTGAATCCAAGCTGGAATTTGGCACCGCTGGGCTTCGTGGCGAGTTGGGGGCTGGGCCGAATCGCATGAACCGAGTTGTGGTGGCTAGGGCAGCTTTGGCAATCGCGAGGTTCCTGGAGCGCAACCGAGCGGAATACCTTGATGCTGACGGAGGACTGAGCGTTGTAATCGGCTATGACGGCCGCGTAAATTCAGATGTTTTTGCCACTGATTCCGCCCAGATAATCGCCGGTGCCGGCATCAGTGCAAAGCTTTTTGACCGCAGGGTACCAACCCCGGTTGCAGCTTTCACAGGTGCTACAACCAAGGCCTCTGCAACCATCGTCGTGACTGCAAGCCACAACCCGCCCAGGGACAACGGCTACAAGGTCTATTTGGGTGGGAAGCTTTTTGGCTCCCAGCTGATACCGCCCCAGGATGCTGAGATTGCGCAGCTGATTGACGAGATTTCACAAGAGCTCAGCTTTGACCAAATCCCCAAGGGCGACGAGGTTGAGATACTTGGGGAGGAAGCGGTAACTGCCTACATAGAACGAGCAAAAGAGCTGGTTCCAGCTAGCAATGATTTGCGCTCCAAGGTGAAGATCACCCACACCGCCCTGCACGGAGTGGGCTGGCCGGTTGTTAGCCAGCTATTTAGTCAACTGGGCTTTGAGCTGCTGCCGGTTGCCCAGCAGCAGGAAGCCGACGGGTCTTTTCCGACGGTTAGCTTTCCCAACCCCGAAGAGGCTGGAGCCATGGATTTGGCCTACGAGACTGCTAAGTCTGCAGGCAGTGACTTGATCTTGGCCAACGACCCTGATGCCGATCGACTGGCAGTGGCAATCCGCAATGGTGGCGAGTACAAGATGCTCACCGGCGACCAGGTTGGCTTGATACTCGCCCATGAAATTGCGAGCGCCGCCGATGGAGGTGCGCTGGGGAACTCAATCGTCTCCGCCGAACTGACCGCGGTGGCGGACAGATTCGGGCTCGACTACCAGCAAACGCTCACCGGTTTCAAGTGGATTTCGAAGGTGCCAAATCTGATCTTTGGCTATGAGGAAGCGCTCGGCTACTGCGTCGACCCAAGCCACACCCCCGACAAGGATGGCATAACGGCTGCGCTACTGATTGCTGAGTTGGCGGCGAATTTGGCTGGTAGTGGTTCTTCGCTGGGAGAACACCTGGCACAACTTGAGCAGAGCTACGGCAAGATCTCTAGCGGTCAGGTGTCGGTCCGAGTGAGTGACCTCAGCATCATCGGCAAGATCATGGCTGCCGTGCGAAGCAATCCGCCTGCTGAATTCGAATCCGAGACGTTGGAATACACCGACCTGAGCCATTCCAAAGAACTAAAAACCGACGCCGTCATTCTCCAGAGTAAGAGTGCGAAGTTGATCTTCCGCCCCAGTGGCACCGAACCGAAGCTGAAGTGCTACCTCCAGTTCCGCGGCGATGAAGACGGGCTTGCCCGACTAAAGGAGTTTGCTCGGGAGCTAATTAGCTCTTATCAATAAGCCTTTGGATGCTCGGTGGCACCGGAAGCCCCCGAGACTCCTCGTCGGCTGGAATTGGCTGACCAAACCTGGTTTGCAACGGAACTATGCCGGCCCAGTAGCCAAGGTTCATGTCTTCTTCCGGGTCGTCTACCTCGTTTACACCTATCTTGACCGAGGTTTCATCCAGCTCGACCGCGACGATGATGGTAGCTGCAATCTCTTTCTTGGTCATTGGTCGGGACTCAGCAACCCTGCCCGGCACCAGAGCATCACTGAGGGCATCCAGCGCGACCGCCTTCTCTTCATCCGCTATCAGCCTGGCGTTTCCAAAAATCATCACCGAGCGGTAGTGCATGCCTGAGTTGAATGTGCTGCGAGAAATCTTGAGCGCGGTGAGCTCGGTGAGGCTGATGCAAACCGCCGGGTTTTGCGCGAGCAGGCGCATAAGTCGCGAACCTGTGGAACCGTGCAGGTAGAGGGTGTTGCCAACCCGGCCGTATGCCATCGGAATTACAAGGGGCCCCTGCTCGCTGACCAGCCCAACGTGAACAACGTAGTTGTCATCCAGAATCGAGTAGAGGTCGCTTTGCGATTCGGAGGCCTTGTAGGCAAGTCGCTTCAGTTTGGTGCGTTCGGTATTACCTGGTTGCATCCTTGAATGCTAGCCCAGTGATTGCTGAAGTTTCTCCTGCAGCTCGGCAAGATCAAAGATGGAATTGATGGCAACGATCTCGCTGTGATTGCCGGCCAGCTCCTCAACAATCTCTGGAGTGGTGAGAATCAGCTGCGCCGGTGAGTCAGGTTTGGCAGCCTCGGCAATGCTTACCGCCTTCACCTCGGCCTCCAGGCCGAGTGTCTCTAACACGCGGTCGACGTTGGATTTTAGGAGCACGCTGGTTCCAATTCCAGCTCCGCAGACTGTGTAAATAAGCACGAAAGTATCCAACCATTCAAGTCTCTTGGCGTGGTTACGCCCAGGTAAATTTCTAAGAAGCGAAGCTAGCCCTGCTGGCGAGCGAAACCGATCTCAATCATGTCCATCAACTCTTCACGTTCTGGCATTCCCTGGAAGGCAGCCTCGGCGGCATTGAGCTGGAACTGCTCCAGGTCGGCGACGGTGTAGCCAAAGGTGTCCACCAGAATCTCCAGCTCACGAGTCAGCGAGGTTCCGCTCATCAGGCGATTATCGGTGTTCACGGTCACCTTGAAGCCAAGGTCATAGAGCACATCAAATGGGTGGTCAGCCATGCTGTCACCCATCATCGAGAAAGCACCGGTCTGCAAGTTTGAGCTGGGCGATACCTCCAGGGCGATGCCGCGATCGTGCACCCACTGAGCTACCGGACCCAGCACCACCAGATCGGTATCGCCCTCGGTGCGAGAGAACATAATGTCCTCGACTAGTCGAACGCCGTGGCCAAGGCGCAGTGCCCTACCGGAGACTATTGCGTCCTTGATCGAGTCCACCCCGTCAGCCTCGCCGGCATGCACTGTCACCGGGAACAGCTCACTGGCCAGATAGTCAAAGGCAGCCTTGTGCTGAGAGGGCAAAAAACCCTGCTCGGGACCTGCGATATCGAAACCAACGACCCCGTTGTTGCGGTGGCGCACGGCCAGCTCGGCAATCTCCAGGGCGCGATTGTTCTGGCGCATCGCGCTTACCAGCTGTCCGGTGCGAATAAAGCCGCCGCGATTGCCAACTTCCTCCATGCCGCGCTCCAGGCCATCCTGCACGGCCTCAACCGTTTCATCCAGGCTCAGCCCTGCACCGAGGTGCTGCTCGGGTGCCCAGCGAAGCTCGGCGTAGATAACGCCGTCTTCGGCAAGATCCAGCACACTCTCGTAGGCGATTCGCTCGAGCCCCTTGCGGGTCTGCATCACAGCGGTGGTGTGATCGAAAGCCTCGAGGTATTTCACCAGCGACCCGGAGTTGCAGACCTCGGCAAACCAGTCCGCCAGCTCAAGCGCACTCTTGCGTGGCAGTTCGTGCCCTATCTCGTCTGCCAGCTCAACGATGGTTTGCGGCCGCAGCCCGCCATCGAGATGGTCGTGAAGTGAAATCTTGGGTAGCGCTTGAATGTCCAATGGGGTTCCTAACTGACGCGTCCCAGAATAATCTCTCGAGGCTGCGGCTGAGTGTCGCTGAATTCGACCGCGGATTCCGCCAGCGCAATCGCTCGCTCAAATTTCTCTGGAGTATCGGTGTAAAGGGTCATTAGGGCGTCACCAGCGGCAACCTTCTCGCCCAGCTGGTGGTGCAATTCGATTCCAGCACCAAACTGAACGGCATCCTCTTTGCGCTCGCGACCAGCTCCCAGGCGCCAAGATGCCACACCAACAGATAGCGCATCTAGGCGGGAAATAAAGCCATCAGAGCCCGCGCGAATGGTGTGCCACTCCTTGGCCTTTGGTAGCTCCGCGTCAGGGTCGCCGCCTTGAGCCGAAATCATCTGACGCCATTTCTCAAGCCCCTTGCCGTTTTGGAGGTTTTCCAGTGGGTCGACATCGGTGATGCCGCAGTGGGCCAGCATCTCCTTGGCCAGCTCCACGGTGATCTCGATGACATCCTGCGGTCCGCCGCCAGAGAGCACTTCGAGGGACTCCTCCACCTCGAGCGCATTGCCGATCTTCTTGCCAAGCGGCGTCGACATGTCGGTAAGCAGTGCCGACGTCTTCACGCCGGCATCCTGACCAATCTGCACGAGTGTGCGAGCCAGCTCGCCTGCCCGGTCGAGGGTCTTCATAAATGCTCCGGAGCCAACCTTGACATCCAGCACCAGGGCCGATGTGCCCTCGGCGATCTTCTTGCTCATGATGGACGAGGCAATCAGCGGGATGGCCTCTACGGTGCCAGTCACATCGCGCAGCGAATAGAGCTTCCTGTCGGCTGGGGCCAATCCAGCTCCCGCAGCACACACCACGGCGCCGACCTCGGCAAGCTGGCTGTAGAGCTCGGTGTTGGAGACCGAGGCCTGCCAACCGGAAATGGCCTCCATCTTGTCCAGGGTGCCGCCGGTGTGGCCAAGGCCTCTGCCAGAAAGTTGCGGCACGGCAACCCCGTAGGAGGCAACCAAAGGTGCCAGCGGCAGGGTTATCTTGTCCCCCACGCCACCGGTGGAATGCTTGTCTGCAGTTGGCATGCTGAGACCCGAGAAGTCAAGGCGCTCACCGGAATCAATCATCGCCATGGTCAGATCTAGGATCTCGCGGCGGTTCATGCCGTTGAGCAAAATCGCCATCGCCATCGCCGACATCTGCTCGTCTGCCACCACCCCAGAGGTGTAATTCGCGACTAGCCAGCGAATCTCATCGGTTGTGAGCTCCTCATGCTCGCGCTTCTTGATGATTAGCTCAACTGCGGAAAAATTCACTGGTTTAGATCCTCACGTCCGAATGCATCTGGCAGCACCTCTGCCATGGTCTTGATGCCGCTCACGGTCTGCAGCAGCATGTTTGGGGCCGCATGCTCGTTCAGCAGCTGCCGGCAGCGGCCACAAGGCATGATGGTCTCGCCCTGTCCGTTCACGCAAGCAAAGGCGACCAGTCGACCGCCGCCGGTGCGAAAAAGCTCGCTGACCATCGAACACTCGGCACAAAGTCCCAGCCCATACGACGCATTCTCCACGTTGGCCCCGGTAATGATGCGACCATCATCAACCAGCGCTGCCGCGCCAACCGGGTAGTTGGAGTACGGGGCGTAGGCGTTGTGCATTGCCTCTGTGGCAGCTGCGGTGAGCTTATTCCAATCAATGTCCATGATTACCCCTTGGTATAAGGAATCGCGAGCGCCTTCGGCGGTCTCGATTGACCAACAAATGCAACCACGGCAATGATGGTGACGGCGTATGGCACCATCGCGATGAAGTCGGTTGGGAAGCCAGGGCTCACCTGGTTGGCCCAAATACGCAAGATGATGGAGAAGCCAAACAGCAACGCCGCAAAGGCCGCGGAGATTGGGTGCCAACGGCCAAGGATGACCACGGCCAAGGCAATAAATCCAAGACCTCCGGCCATTTCGCGACCAAATGCACCACCGCCACCGATGGTCATTGCCGCCCCGCCGAGGCCGGCCGACATGCCACCAATGGTGACCCACCAGAATCTGGTGCGGGCCACGCTAATACCCACTGTGTCTGCCGCTAGCGGGTGCTCACCAACAGCCCTGGCCCGAAGGCCGAGCTTGGTCTTGAAGAGCACGAAGTAGAGCGTAGGCACGATCACTAGCGCCGCGAACACCGTAATGCGGTTTTCAAAAATCACCGGTCCGATTACTGGAATGTCGCTCAGCACTGGAATCTTGATGATGTCCAGGGTGCCGGGGAAGTTTACGTTCTCGGCATCCTCGGTGAGCCACTGCTGGTAGAGGAAGTTGGTGATTCCAATAATCAGCACATTCAAGACAACACCCACGATGATCTGCTGAGCCAGGAACTTGATGGAGAACACCGCCAGCACCATCGAAACCAAAGCGCCACCGATCATGGCGGCGATGATTCCCAGGGTGTAGCTGTCGGTGATCGAAGCCACAACAGCCGCCAGGAAAGCACCTGTGAGCAGCTGAGCCTCAATGGCAATGTTGGTAATACCGACTCGCTCACACATCAATCCGCCCATGGCGCCCAGCATGATTGGAACCGCAAGCACCAGCGCCGTTCCGGCGATGAATGCGACCGGGATTGTGTTCCCGGTTGCCAGCCAGCCAAGCAGCGCGACTACCCCTAGCAGGCCGAAGATTACTGCTAGCCACATTGGGCTCTTGCGGTTTTGCCGAGCAAGCACGAAGGAGTAGCTGGCGATTGCCAGCATTAGCAGTCCGGATACCAGACCCAAGGTTGAGGAGTCCACCGGAAGCTCGGGAAGCTGCACAACATCGTCTTTGCGAGAGAGCAGGAAGGTGGAATCCCCTTCACGGCCTAGAAGGCCAAAGAAAACCAGAACCAGCAGGCCCAAGCCGCCCATGATGAACGGGGACTTAAAGCCAATGCGCTCTTCTTTAGATAGCTCTACGATGCTCATTTGGCACCTCCCTTCCTAAAGATTCGATCTCGTATTTCGCCAAGAACATTTGTGGTCTGCGGCTTGGGAAGTCGGAACATTGCCCGGATCAGCGGCGGCGCTGCAATGAACAGCACGATTGCTCCTTGAACGATGCCGAGCACCTCAGGCGAAACGCCCAGCACCTGCATCGAAGGCGAGCCGGCCTTGAAGGCACCGAAGAGCAGGCCGGCAAGCAAGATGCCCGGTGCGTTCGAGCCTCCCAGCAGGGCCACAGTGATGGCGTCGAAGCCAATGTTGGCGTGAGCGCTTGGCGTCAGACCAAATTGCGTTCCCAGGGCCTGATTGGCAGCTGCCAATCCGACGAAGGCGGCCGAAAGGCCCATCGCCAGCACATAGGTCCGCTCCACGTTGATTCCCGCGGCCCGGGCTGCATCGGGGTTGTAACCGACCATGCGAAGCCGGAAACCAATCGTGGATCGCTCCATCAGCCACCAGAACACAAACACGGCAACTATCGCCAAGATGATGCCCCAGTGCAGCTTGAACTCATCGCCCAGCAGCAGCGGCAGTAGCGCGGTTTCGGCAGCAGGATCTGCCTTCGGATTTCCGGTCGCGGCCTGCTCCTGAAGCAGGGCCGGATCGCGCATCAGGAAGGTAAAGAAATACAACATTATGTAGTTGAACATGATGGTGAGAATCACCTCATGCGCACCGGTGCGGGCCTTCAAGAAGCCAACCAGCGCACCAAGCAAAGTGGCTCCAACTACCGCGGCGATAATCGCCAGCGGGAGGTGCAGGAAGAACGGCAGTTCCATGCGGGTAGCGACAAACACGGCAAAAATCAGTCCGGTGATTAGCTGTCCGGTTCCACCAATGTTGAAAAGTCCGACTCGGAAGGTTAGGCCCAAACCAAGACCCGCAAGGATCAGCGGTGCTCCCAATCGAAGTGTCTCTGTCATCGGCTTGATGGCCTTCACGAAGGTGTCGGCATCGCCGTTGTAAATAGCACCCTTGAATAGCGCTCCATAGCCTTCGTTGACCACCGACCAGGCCGCACCAAGCGCGTCAGCAGGCCGAGAGAAGAAGTATCCGAGCGACTCGATGAACTCCGGGTTCGACCCAATCATGAACAGGGCGCCCACCAAGAAGCCCAAAATCACCGAAATGATGGTTCTGGTGAAACCTCCGGCCAGGATTTCCTTTAGCGCCTGCGAGAAGCGATCTTCGTTGTTGCTCATGCGCTCACTCCCGCCATTAGCTTGCCAAGTTGCTCTCGGGTGGCACTTGGTTCAACAATTCCCACGATCTTGCCCCGATACATCACCGCAATACGGTCAGCCAGCGCCAAGACCTCATCCAACTCCGTGGAGATCAGTAGCACTGCCTTCCCGGCATCGCGCTCTGAAATGATTTGCTCGTGGATGAACTCGATTGAGCCAACATCCACACCACGAGTTGGCTGGGCTGCGATCAACAGGTTGACATCCCGAGACAGCTCCCTGGCAACCACAACTTTCTGCTGATTTCCACCCGAAAGGTTTCCTGCCGGGGTGTCAATCGATGGGGTTCTAACATCAAATTCTTTGACCAGGTCGGCCGAAATCTTTGCTCGTGCTGGGAAGTTGATGCTCAAACCCTTGGTGAACCGCGACTTGTATGAAGCGTTCAGCATCATGTTCTCTGCAATGGTGAACTCTGAAACCAAGCCGTCCTTTTTGCGGTCTTCAGGGACGTAGCCCAGACCAATGTCGAGTCGGGCGCGAACCGATGCCTCGGTCACGTCCTGACCAGTTAGTTCGATGTGGCCGCGGCCCGAGAGGCTGGAGCGAAGTCCAAGCAGCACCTCGGCCAACTCGGTCTGCCCATTTCCCTGGACGCCGGCGACAGCCAGCACCTCGCCACCGCGAACCTCAAAGCTAACGCCGTCCACAGCGCGCTGGCCACGATCATCCAGTGCGGCAATGTCCTCCACCTTGAGAATCACATCGCCGACCTCTGCCTGCTTCTTTGAGATGGTGAGCTCGACCTCACGACCAACCATCAGCGAGGCAAGCTCCGAGGTTGAGGCATTTGGGGATGCGCTACCAACTACCTTGCCCAGGCGGATAACGGTGATTGTGTCGGCTACTTCCTTCACCTCGCGCAGCTTGTGGGTGATAAAGACAATTGATGTGCCGCTGGAGGCAAGCTGGCGCATGATCTCCATCAGCTCGTCGGTCTCCTGCGGAGTCAGCACCGCGGTTGGCTCATCCAGCACCAGAACTTTGGCATCACGCGACAGCGCCTTGATGATCTCAACTCGCTGCTGCACGCCAACTGGTAGATCCTCAACGAGTGCGTCTGGGTCGACATTGAAACCAAAGCGCTCCGAAATCTCAATTACCTGCTGCCGAGCCTTGGCGGTGTCCAGCGCACCTAGGGCCTTGGTCGGCTCGTGCCCCAGGGCAACGTTTTCAGCGACTGTGAAAACTGGAATGAGCATGAAGTGCTGGTGCACCATGCCAATACCGGCGGCCATGGCATCGCCCGGGCCATCGAAATCTTGTGGCTTGTCATCAAGCAGAATTTGGCCCTCGTCCGCGGTGTAAAGACCGTATAGGACGTTCATCAGGGTGGATTTACCAGCCCCGTTTTCCCCGAGCAGGGCGTGTATTTCGCCCGGGTTGACCGTTAGGTCAATCGAATCATTTGCAACCAGCGTTCCAAAACGCTTGGTGATACCGCGTAACTCTAATTTCACAAAGCACTCCTTTGTGCCGACAACTTATTTTGCCAAAGGAAGGGGCCGCAGGAAAATCCCCTGCGGCCCCAAAGCGAACTACTAATAGTTCACGGCCTTTGGATCGATCTCACCTGCGATGATGCCGTTCTCCAGCTCGGCGAGGCGAGCCTTGGTGGCGTCATCGATGGCAGCGTCAAAGCCGTAGAACGGGCTTAGGCCGGTGCCACCGTTGGCAAGGGTTCCGATGTAGTAGTCACCGGTGAACTCTGCACCTGCAACTAGATCCGCGATGATGTCGTAGACAGCAGCGGTCATGCGCTTCTCAGCAGAGGTCAGAACGATGTCTGCGTACTCTGGGCTGGTCAGGGCGATGTCCTTGTCAACACCAACCATGGCGCCGTCAATGCCGGCCTCCTTGATTGCCTCGGAGACAGCACCGAACTGGAATCCGGCAACTGGGAAGATGACGTCTGCGCCAGCCTCAATCTGGGCTGCTGCGATGGACTTGGAAACTCCCGAGTTAGGGGTGAAGTCACCCATGAAGTCACCGGTCATTGCGACTGGGTCCCAACCAACAACGGTCACGGCAACGCCGTTCTCCTCGCCCCATGACATTGCTCCGTAGTAGAAGCCGTCCATGAAGTCGGTAACAGCAGGGATCTGAATTCCACCGTAGGTTCCAACAACCTTGCTAGCGGAGTGTGCAGCGGAAACGTATCCGGCTAGGAAGCTGGACTCAGCCATGTTGTAACCAACTGGCTTTAGGTTGGTGGCACCGTTGGACCAACCATCAATGGTTACGAAGTGCACGTCTGGGTTGGCCTCGGCAGCTGCGTTGACGGAGTCAACCAGGTTGAAACCAACAGCGAAGGTGATGTCGCAGTTTGCGTCAACCATTGCCTGCAGGTTTGGCTCAAAGTCTTCCGACGAGTTCGACTCGGCGTCACCAATCTGAACACCTAGCTGGCTCTCGGCCAGCATTAGGCCGTCCATTACGGACTCGTTGAAGGACTTGTCGTTCCAGCTACCCTCATCGGATACGGCGCAAGCAAGGAAGTCAACGGTCTCGGCTGGTGCCTCGGACTCGGTAGCAGTTGCAGTGCTGGACGCGGTTGGCTCTGCCTCTGGTGCGGCTGCGCAACCAGATAGAACAAGAGCCGAAGCGCCTAGAAGTGCGAATGCTGCTGATGCATTCTTTAGATTCAAGGTTTTCCTCCTGAATAGATGTGATAGACCAAGCGGCCTGATTGGTGCTTACTTTACTCGGGAAAACCTACTCCCCTGAATCTGGAGCCGAGTTTTACCAACTTGCAACATTCACGAATTTTTTTTGCATCGTCACAAAAGTTCCGAATGCCCAGACTGTCTCAGCACGTCCACCAAGCTCTTTACTTTCTGGGCATGCTCCTTGGACGTCACGAGAAGGGCATCTGGTGTGTCAACCACAATCACATTCTCCAGTCCAATCAGGGCCACCAGCCTGCCGGTCTCCGAAACCAAGATGCCACTGGATGAGTCGGAGAGCACTCTGGCCGATCCAAGCACGGCCAAGTGATTCTTTCGCCCCTCCGACTGCAGCTCTGCAATCGCCGCAAAATCACCGACGTCATGCCATTCGAATTCGCCTGGCACGACCGCAACCAGACCCTTCGCGGCGGCGGGCTCTGCTACCGAGTAGTCAATGGCAATCTTGTTTAGGGTTGGCCAGACCTGCTTCATAACCTCAGCGCGCTGATCGGTATCCCAAGCCTCTGCGATCTGGCGCACCCCTCGCTCTAGCGCCGGCTCGGTCTTGGCCAGGATTTGCAAGAGCAGCTCTGCTGGAGCGATAAACATTCCAGCATTCCAAAGGTATTCTCCAGATTCGAAGTACTTCTTGGCTTTGGGTAGCCGAGGTTTCTCAACGAACTTGGCAACATCAAATGCCTTTGAATCGCCTATTTGCTTACCCCGTTTGATATAGCCGAAGGCCACCGATGGTTCGGTCGGTCGAATTCCAATCGTGACTATCTTCCCGCTGGCGGCAATCTCCACCGCCTCTGCCACAGCAGAGCGGAACTTGTCCTCCTCCAAGATCACGTGGTCGGCAGCGAAGGAGCCGATGATGACATCGGGTTGACGCTTCGCCAGGATGGCCGCGGCTAGGGCAATCGCGGCGGTTGAATCGCGAGGCGATGGCTCTAACACGACGTCATTGAAGTCGAGGTTTGGCAGCTGCTCGCTCACTGCGCCGGCGTGCACATCTCCGGTGACCACCATGGTCCTACCCTGCGAGATTGGCAGCAGCCGGTCCCAAGTGTCCTGCAGCAGGGTCTGGCCATTTCCAGTCAGATCGTGCAAAAACTTGGGGGCGCTTGCTCGGCTCAGCGGCCATAACCGGGAGCCGATACCGCCGGCCGGAATAACGGCGTAGAAGCGTGAAGCGGCATCTGAAGAGGAATCCATCACGCCAAACACCCTAGATGTTTTGTTCTGTTTACGAAAGCGCAAGACTCCAGCGGTTAGACTTGGAGCGAAAATCTACCCACGGAGGCTGGCTTGGCTAATTTGCCCGCAGGGACCCTATATCGCGGCAAGGTCGGAATGTGGTCCTGGGTGCTGCACCGCATCACCGGTGTTGGCATCTTCTTCTTTCTACTAGTGCACGTTCTGGACACCGCTTTGGTGCGGGTGAGCCCAGAGGCCTACAACGTCGTTATTGAGTCCTACAAGACTCCGCTGATTGGTATGGCTGAGCTCGGCTTGGTCGGTGCCATTGTGTTCCACGGTCTCAACGGTCTGCGAGTAATCGCGGTTGACTTCTGGTCCAAGGGAACGAAATTCCAGTCTGCAATGTTCTGGGCTGTGATTGTGATCACGGTTGTGCTACTGGCCGGCTTTGCACCAGTTCACCTAGCGAGAGTATTCGGGGAGTAATCATGGCCGTAACTATCGAGACTCCAAATTCACCCCGCACCCGCAAGCAAGCCAACTGGGAGAAGTACGGCTGGCTGTTCATGCGCCTGTCCGGCCCACTTCTGGTGGTGCTGATCTTCACCCACCTGATTTCGAACCTAGTAGTCGGCGAGGGCATCAAGGCAATCGACTTCGCCTTTGTTGCTGGCAAGTGGGCCGACCCGTTCTGGCAGGGCTGGGACCTTGCCATGTTGTGGCTGGCTCTTATTCACGGCACCAACGGCATGCGCACCATCGTGAACGACTACGTAGAGCGCGCCAGCATCCGCAAGGGGCTCAACGTCACCCTTTGGGCAGTTGGTGGCCTGCTGATCCTTCTGGGAACACTCGTTATCTTCACCTTTGACCCATGCCCAGCCGGAGCCGCGGCTGAGCTACTGCCATCTTTCTGCCCAGCAAGTTAGGAACTTTTCTTGAGCACGAATGAAAATGTGATTTACCACAGCCACGACGTCATAATCGTTGGTGCCGGTGGTGCAGGAATGCGTGCCGCCATTGAGGCTGGCTCCGATGCCAATGTGGCCGTCATCTCCAAGCTGTTCCCGACCCGCAGTCACACCGGCGCAGCGCAGGGCGGTATGGCCGCTGCCCTGGCAAACGTTGAAGAAGACAGCTGGGAGTGGCACACTTTCGACACCGTCAAGGGCGGCGACTATCTGGTTGACCAGGACGCAGCTGAAATCCTCGCCAAGGAATCCGTGGATGCGGTCATTGACCTTGAGAACATGGGTCTTCCGTTCAACCGAACCCCAGATGGCAAGATCGATCAGCGCCGCTTTGGTGGTCACACCCGTGACCATGGCAAGGCACCGGTTCGCCGCAGCTGCTACGCCGCCGACCGCACCGGCCACATGATTCTTCAGACGCTCTACCAAAACTGCGTCAAGCTGGGCATCGAGTTCTACAACGAGTTCTACGTCCTAGATCTAGTCATGAACCAGGGCAAGCCCGCCGGAGTGGTTGCCTATGAGCTTGCCACCGGTGACATCCACGTGTTCGCTGGAAAGTCCATAGTTTTTGCAACCGGTGGTTTCGGAAAGATCTACAAGACCACCTCGAATGCCCACACCCTCACCGGTGACGGTGTCGCAATTGCGTACCGTCGCGGGATCCCACTTGAGGACATGGAGTTTTACCAGTTCCACCCAACCGGCCTAGCCGGTCTGGGAATTCTGCTCTCCGAGGCAGCCCGAGGCGAAGGTGGCATTCTTCGTAACGCATCGGGCGAGCGCTTCATGGAGCGCTACGCCCCAACCATCAAGGACCTGGCACCGCGCGACATGGTTGCCCGGGCAATGGCGAACGAGGTTCGCGAGGGTCGCGGTGCCGGTCCAAACAAGGACTACGTTCTGCTGGACCTAACCCACCTGGAACCAGCGGTGATTGATGCCAAGCTGCCAGACATCACTGAGTTTGCACGCACCTACCTGGGCGTTGAGCCTTACACCGAGCCGGTCCCTGTGTTCCCAACCGCGCACTACGCCATGGGTGGCATCCCCACCAACATCAAGGCAGAGGTGCTCTCCGACAATGACACCGTGATTCCTGGACTCTACGCTGCTGGCGAGTGCGCCTGCGTTTCGGTGCACGGCGCCAACCGTCTGGGCACGAACTCGCTGCTAGACATCAACGTCTTTGGAAAGCGCGCCGGTAAGTACTCGGTGGAATACGCCAAGACCGCCACTCAGGTGCCGCTACCGGAGAACGCAGCTCAGGATGTCATCGACATGCTGGCCAAGGTGCGCAAGTCCAAGGGCAAGGAAAAGATTGCTCAGCTGCGCAAGGAGCTGCAGGAGACCATGGACAAGAATGCCCAGGTATTCCGCACCGAAGAGACGCTAAACGAGGCGCTAGCCAAGATTGCCGAGCTGCGTCAGCGCTACGAGAAGATCTCGATTCAGGATCAGGGCAAGCGCTTCAACACCGATCTTCTAGAGGCCGTTGAGCTCGGCTTCCTGCTGGACCTTGCAGAGGTGACCGTGGTCACCTGCCGCGAGCGCCGCGAGAGCCGCGGTGCTCACCTGCGCGAAGACTACCCAAACCGCGATGACAAGAAGTTCATGGTTCACTCCATGGCCTACCTCAAGGAGAAGACTGACCGGAAGACCAAGACCAACATCAAGGTCGACTGGAAGCCAGTCGTAATCACCAACTACCAGCCGATGGAGCGCAAGTACTAATGGCAGAGCAGGCAATTGCCGAGGTGGCAAGTTTCCACGTCACCCTGATGATTCGTAGATTCGACCCTGAGGTCGATTCCGAGCCGAAGTGGGTTGACTACGACGTCGAGATGTTTGGCACCGACCGCGTGCTGGACGCCCTGCACAAAGTGAAGTGGGAAATCGACGGCAGCCTAACCTTCCGCCGCTCCTGCGCCCACGGTGTGTGTGGATCTGATGCCATGCGCATCAACGGCCGCAACCGACTTGCCTGCAAGACCCTGATCAAGGATCTGGACATCTCGCAGCCGATTTACATCGAGCCAATCAAGGGACTGCCGGTCGAGAAGGACCTGATCGTGGACATGAACCCGTTCTACCAGGCCTACAAAGACATCAATCCGTTCCTGATGGCTAGCGACAACCCGACCAAGGAGCGCCTGCAGTCTCCAGAGGACCGCGCGCGCTACGACGACACCACCAAGTGCATTCTTTGCGCAGCCTGCACCACAAGCTGCCCTGTGTTCTGGACAGACGGCCAATACTTTGGCCCCGCTGCCATTGTCAACGCTCACAGGTTCATCTTCGACTCACGCGACGAGGGTGCTCAGGTGAGGATCGACATTCTCAACGACAAAGAAGGTGTCTGGCGCTGCCGTACAACCTTTAACTGCACCGAGGCTTGCCCCAGAGGAATTGAAGTGACCAAAGCCATCGCAGAGGTTAAGCAGGCAATTCTTCGGGGAAGACCCTAGGCAATTTTTCTGTTGGGCAGTGCATGTCCATTTCTCGCAGAACCGTTGTCGCGTCAGGCCTCGCCGCAACCGGTGCAGTAACCCTTGCAGCATGCGCCTCAGAGCCAGAGCCAGCTGAGACCACCCCGCCGTCTGCAACCGTAGATGAAGCTCCCGAAGAGCTGTCAGGCGAGATACTCCTTGGTTCCACTGCTGAAGTAATGGTCGGATCTGGAACAAAATTCATGGTGGATGAGAGCCTGACTATTTTGGTGACGCAACCCAGAGAGGGAGTGTTCAGAGCATTTTCGGCTAAGTGCACCCATGCCGGCTGCATAGTAAATGGCATAAGGGATGACGAGATTGCCTGCGGTTGCCACGGAGCTCGGTTCAGCCCCGATACGGGTGAGCCAGTTGCGGGTCCGGCAAACAGTCCACTCGGGAAAATTCAGCTGGAAGTGCGAGGCAGTGACCTCTATGCACTTATCTAGCTTCTAAGTTAGACCCGTGCTCACTCTCGCAACAGTAAATGTAAATGGCATACGTGCCGCAGCTCGAAAGGGCATGGACGCTTGGCTGAAAGAGACAGACCCAGACATCCTCTGTTTGCAAGAGGTAAGGGCTCCTTCTGAGGAACTTAGAAAACTGGCAGAGGGTGACGGTCCACTCGCTGGTGGCTGGAACATCTTCGACCAGGAGGCGAGTGCAAAGGGCAGAGCCGGCGTTGCTGTCCTCACAAAAGCGAAAGTTCTCAACCACCGCACAGACATTGGCCCTGAAGAGTTCGATTCCTTCGGGAGATGGCTGGAGACTGACATTGAGACCGGTGCTGGACCACTTACGGTTGTCAGCTGCTACGTCCACTCGGGTGAGGCTGATACACCCAAACAGGTTGAGAAGTACAAGTTCTTAGACGCAATGCGTGAGCGCATGGCCGAGCTGATGAGCTCGAAGAGGCTCGCGGTAGTGGTCGGTGATTTGAATGTCGGCCACACCGAGCTCGACATCAAAAACTGGAAAGGCAACCTCAAATCTGCCGGCTTCCTACCCGAAGAGCGCGCCTACTTTGATGACTTTGCAGAGCAGGGCTGGGTTGACATGGGACGTGCAGCCCATCCTGGTGTTCCAGGGCCCTACACCTGGTGGTCCTACAGGGGAAAAGCTTTTGACACAGACGCTGGCTGGCGGATTGATTATCAGCTGGCTACACCGGAGCTTGCAAAGCTG
>JALQVB010000079.1 GCA_023260495.1 Aquiluna sp. | reverse complement strand
GAGATGAAGAGCCCAACTGCAGCCATGCCGGCCATAGAGATAGTTGTGTAGAGGGCGACCAGAGCCATCCGGCCAAAGGCCTCAAAGATACTGATTGTCACTCCCGATAACAGCGTCACTGGCCCAACCGGAAACAAGATGGCGCCGATTGCCGCTCCGGCAATCATCAGGGTGAAGGTACCGGCCAGGATAAAGACGAGGCTCGCCAGAAACTTGACGACAAGAAGCCTCGCTCTGCCCACGGGGGAAATCAGCAAGTAGCGCAGCGTTCCCAGGCCAGCCTCACCGGCGATGGTGTCACCGGAAACCACGGACACCGTCAGTGGCAGGAAGAGCGGGATGGCCAGCAGCATTGCGGTGAAACCGGTAAACAGACCGTTCTGCGTCACCTGAGCCAAGAACGGCGGGCCCTCTCCAGGTGCTAGCCGTTCGGAAGAAAGCGCCACGGCGGTGGCAAGCAAAATTGGAATCAGCGCAATCGCAGCGAGCATCGCCCAGGTGCGGCGTCGGGTAAACATGACTCTTAGCTCTGAGAGCATCAGACCGAGTCCTAGGGTTTTAGCGAACAACCTCAAACCCCTCTCCGGTCAGCTTCACAAACTTCTCTTCCAGCGATGAGCGCTCGAGGCGAATCTCCTGGATGTCGATTTTTTTGCGGACCAGCTTCGCGTTGAGTGCTGCAACATCCAGGTTTGGATCTACATTCACCGTAATCTGGTCACCGCGAATCTTGGCTTTGGTGATGTTGCTCGCGCCCAACATTTCAACCGCGGCATCAATCTGACTGGTGCGAATGATCAGTCTGGTCGGCTCCTCGTTCCGAAGGTCTTCAATGAGACCTTGGGCCACAATCTTTCCAGCACTCATCACGGCAACGTGGCTGCAGAGTAGCTCAATCTCAGAGAGCAGGTGAGAGGAGACAAAGATCGTGATTCCCTCGCTCGCGAGCGAGCGACTTAAGTTTCTTACCTCTCTGGTCCCTTGCGGATCAAGACCGTTGGTTGGCTCATCCAAAATCAAAATCTGCCTGGGCTTGAGCAGTGCGTTGGCAAGGCCGAGGCGCTGCTTCATTCCCAGGGAGTAGGCGTGAACCTTCTTCTTCGCGGCGTTGGAAAGCCCGACTCGCTCCAATGCCGCATCCACGCGCTGCAACCTAGTAGCGGGATCGCTGAAGCGATCCGCAGCATCGATGCGAATCAGGTTGTTTCGTCCTGACATAAACGGATAGAAGGCGGGGCCTTCAACCAGCGCACCTACCTTGGGCAGTGCTTGCTCCAGCTGCTTGGGGATGGACTGACCCAGCAGCTTGATTTCACCATCGGTTGCCTCAGCAAGGCCGAGGAGCATGCGGATAGTGGTTGTCTTACCAGAACCATTAGGCCCTAGAAACCCAAAGACTGAACCCTGTGGGACTGCGAGGTTTATGTGATTGACAGCAAGCTGGTCACCAAAGCGTTTGGTTAGCTCGCTGGTTTCGATGGCCAGCTGCGTCAATCTGGTTACTTCGCTACTGCTAGCAGGTGTGCGACGGTCACCGCACCGGCGTAGATGTCACCAGAATCAGTTACCAGGACGTTCATCACCGGAGTGCTGAAAACCTTTCCGCCATCAACATCCGACATCAGCTCAGCAAACAGGCCCTCGGAGAGCATGTCCAGCTCGCCCGAGTCGCGCGCTGGCATGTGAATCACGGAGTCCCAGCTATCGCCAATCATCGTCGGCTCCGGCTTTGCCGCTGTCTTTGCCTCGAGCTCGGCCATCTCTTCCTCGCTCATGAACATTTCCATGTCCTTGGCCTGAGCCCCAAGCTCATTCAGGTTGGTCACGGTTGTGCCAGCAGGGGGAGTGAAACTAAACAGGCTCTCATCTTGGTCTTGGAAGCTAATGCTCTCGAATCCGATCTGCATGGCAGGCTCAGACTGCTCGGTGGAGTTCACAGTCACCGCCAGCGGAATCCCAAATTCTGAGTCAATAGAAATCACTATGGATGCAATCAGCGAGACATCACTGTTCGGGGTGATGATTAGCTCATAGGCGGTGCGGCCAGCGTGGAAGTGGTCAGTGCCCACTGAAACCTGCGAGCTATCTCCAACCTGAGCCATTGCGTATTCGGCGACAGCCTGAGGGTTGGTTAGGTCAAGCCCAATCTCGGCAGCATAGGTATCGAGGCGCAACATTGCCTCCTCCTTGCTGGCTTTAGCCCTAGCCTCGTCAATCTCTGCATAGGCTGCGGTCTGCTCTCGTGAGTCGTAAACCCAAACGGTGTTTCCTGAGGCAATGAAGTCACGCTGTGCCATTGGATCCAGAATTTGCGAACGCACCCCGGTCTCTCCCACGTAGACGCGGATCCGGTGCTCGCCAGCAATCAGCTCCATGGCGTCGGTCAAAGCGTTGTTCTCAATCACATCTGGAACGAAGGATGCGAATTCTTCGGGAGTTTTCTCCCGCATCTGCTCAATCTCGGATTCGGAGAGCATGGAAGAGAGCTCTAAGGCAGGTAGGCCCAAGTTTGATGTCTTCAGCACGGTTCCAGAGAATTCAACCGGCTCTGCCTGCTGCATCATGACCATCAGTTCTTCCGGGGTGAGATCTGGCAAATCAACAGCGTTAGCCTGCAACGGGTTTAGCGCCACGGCAGCAATGACCGCAGGGGAAATGATGGCTGGCGCCCAACGCTTCGAAAGCTTCATCTGAATCGTCCTCCTGTTAGCTCTTACACCCTAAAAACTTCAACTGAGGATTGGCTGAGAGTAATCCCCAGGGGTTTTCTGGATACTGTCCATTAAACCCCTGGGGATGTGGGATTATTCCTAGTCCTCTTCGATGACGCTTGGATTCTCAGGATTGCGATCCTGAGCCTCCCAGTTTTGCTTGTAGCCGGTCTGCATCAGATCCAAGAACACCTTGGCGTCAAACTCCTCTGGACCGCGCACGCCAGTGGCCTGCCAGTCACCACGGGCTAGAAGCTCAAGCGCCACAACTGGGACCAAAGCTGTTTGCCAGACCACGGCCTGAGCGTCAAACTCTTCGGCTGTCCACTCGGTGTCGGCCACGTGGTACAGGTAGGTGGCACGAGGCTCACCATCCTTGCCCTTGCCGGTCACCAGGGTTCCCGCGCAGGTCTTGCCGGTCATGCGCTCAACCAGTGAGGCAGGGTCTGGCAGCACGGCAGCAACCAGGTCACGCGGTGAAACCTGAGCCCTACCCGACTTGGAGCGAACCCAAACCGGGTTCACCTTGTCAAGGCCCAGCGCGTGAAGCATCTTCAGCACGCTGATGAACTCAGAACCGAGGCCGTACTTGAATGTCACACGCTTGGCGTTCATGGTGCGAGGCAACATGTTCACCTCTTCGTGCTCAACGTTCACGCACTTAATCGGTCCAATGCCCTCTGGGAACTCAAACAGCTCTGGTTCGCTGAAGGGCTTAGTCGTGTACCAGCCGCGATCTTTCTCCCAGATCAGCGGCGGGTTTAGGCATTCCTCGATAACGGTCCAGATGGAGAACGATGGAGCAAAGATTTCCTCACCCTCATCGTTGGTAACCACCAGGCTGCCGCCATCCAGAATAGAAATCTCGTCGATCTCGCTGAATAGGTGGTCGGCCGCATAGCGAGCAAAGATGTTCGAGATCCCTGGCTCAGCTCCGGTTCCCACCAGGGCCAACAGCCCAGCCTTTTCGAACTCTTCAGCCTTGGAGTACTGCCAGTCGCCAAGCTTCTCACCCGGCTTTGAGAAGGGATCCTCCTCGTTTGGGTGAGAAAGGCTCATCGCCATGTCCATGTAGTTTGCTCCAGCATCCAGGGCTCCCTGGAATATGCTCTGCACAAACTTTGGTTCCACCGCGTTCACGATGTGGGTGGCCTGGTGCTCTTGGGCCAGAGCGGTCACATTCGCAGAATCACTCGCGTCAATTTGGGCGGCTTCAAATTTTGCTGCCACCTCTTCGGGGTGCCACTGGGAAACCCAGTCGACTGTCCGCTGCGCCCGTTCCAGGGCGTAATCGGACACGATTACTTTTTCAAAGAAATTACGTTCAGCAGCGATTTTGACAATTGCATCGCCAACACCGCCTGCTCCGATGAGCAAGATAC
>JALQVB010000078.1 GCA_023260495.1 Aquiluna sp. | reverse complement strand
CGGCGTCCAGACTGGCTGCGTCCGTTACATCGGCTCGCACCGTCAAGGTCCCCTCAGGTCCAGAGCCGCTCCGTGCCGTTACGGCGACTTTGTAGCCGCTTGCCACAAACTCACTGGCGATGGAGTGGCCGATGCCTCGATTGCCTCCGGTGACCAAAACGGTGCGGGATTCGGACATTCGTGTCTCCTTAGCGGGAATAGCATTGACTGTGCGACGTATATGGTTACCAAAGTCTAGTTAGGTGGGAACCTCTATTGGCAGAGCGACAAAGCGTTACATCGCTTGACCTTTCTCCAGAAGAAGAGAGAAAGCAGCGCATGATTCGCTACTCAATTGCCATGGGCATTCGCACCATCTGCATCGTCCTTGGTGTTTTCACGACCGGCATCTGGATGTGGCTTTTCTTTGGCGCCGCAATCTTCCTACCCTATTTTGCTGTTGTGATTGCCAATGCGCAGGGGCCAAGCACCAAGAAGCAAAGCAGTGCGATTGCTCCCAAGTTGACCATCAAGGCAAGCGATATTCGCATTGACGACTGAGCAAAAGTGCTCCCGGGCCGGCTGTAGCGAAGTGGCGGTAAGACTCATTGAGTGGCGCAACCCCAAGATCCACGGCAGTGAGAGGGTGAAGCTTTGGGCCGCGTGCAACGAACACCTGAGCTTTCTGGTTGACTATTTGCAAGCAAGAGAGTTTTTCTTGGGAGTAAGAGACTTTGAACAAAGCGACAGTTAGACGCTGGGCCCCTTGGCTCGCTCTCGTTGTCGTTTTTGCGATCGCCACATCAGCGCTTAGCTGGTGGCAATTTGACCGACGCAACCAGCGAGTAGATCGAATCAATCAGGTTGTAGCGAACTATGACCTTAGCCCCCAGCCCTTCGACCAGATTGATTGGTCGATAAACCCAGATGGCAAATCAGATCAGGAGTGGACTCCTGCCATAGTGACCGGCGAATACCTGCCCCAGGAGGCGATGTTGGTTAGAAACCGGCCGCTCAATGGTCAGGCCGGATTCTTGCAATTGGTTCCCCTTAGGTTAGCTAGCGGTGAAATTCTGATCGTGGAGCGCGGCTGGTTAATTGCTAGCAGCGACCTCACTGAGCCCGCGAGCAATCCCCTGCCGCAGCCTGGTTCCCACGAACTAGTGGTTCGACTGCGAGTTGGTGAGCCAGATCTGGGCCGCGAGGAGGCAGCCACCTTGGCCTCTATAGACCTTACCGAGGTGGCCTCCAGGCTATCGCGGCTCGGTCCGGTGATTACAGATCGCTATGGCCGAGTAGTAACCGAGCAACCGAGCTACCCCGAGGCACCGTTGGGCATGCCCAAGCCATCTCTGGATGAAGGCAATCACCTCTCCTACGCGATCCAGTGGATTATTTTCGGAATCATGGCCTTTGTGGCCTTCTTTTGGGCGTATCGAAACGATCGCCGACTGCTGCGCGAGGCTGCCGGCTTGGCACAGCCAAAACTCAAGCGAAAGACTCGAGCGGACTTGGACGCCGAGTTTGAAGATGCTAACCAGTAAGATTTTCCCTAATCGGAAGGAAACACCATGACTGCAATTACCCCAATCGTCGACCGCATCTTCCCAAAGAGCGTTGCAAACGACATCACGCTGGTAATTTCTGGCGCCATTCTGACCGCTATTGCCGCGCAGGTGGTAGTGCCTATGTATCCGGTTCCGATGACCCTTCAGACTTTCGCAGTTCTGCTCATTGCCGCAGCCCTTGGCCCTTGGAGAGCACTGAGTTCTATGGGGCTTTACTTTGCCATGGGTGCAGCTGGACTACCGGTATTCGCAGCGGCCAAGTCGCTCAGCGCGGTCATGCCAACGGCTGGTTACCTAGTTGGCTTCATGGCAGCCGGAGCACTTCAGCTTTGCCGCTGGCTCGCTAGTCATTTACCTACTTGGAGCGGGTTGGTTGGTAGTCGGCCTTGGTATGACTCCAGCGGCTGCAATTGCCGCCGGCGTGCTGCCGTTCATAGTTGGCGACACTGTAAAAGCTATTGCTGCTGCGGCTTTGTTGCCGATTGCCTGGAAGTTTGTTCGCTAGATAGAAAAACCGATGGCGCGCATCATCTCGCGCCCATCCTCGCTGATTCGCTCTGGACCCCAAGGTGGCATCCAGACCCAGTTGATGCGGAATGCCTCAACGACGCCATCTAGGGCCTGGGCGGTCTGCTCCTCAATGACATCGGTTAGCGGACAGCCAGCGCTGGTGAGGGTCATGTTGATGAGCAAGGCACCGTCTTCTGATTCCAGCAGGTCGTAGACCAGTCCCAAATCGACTATGTTCACGCCAATCTCTGGGTCAATGATGTCTTTCATCGCCTCCAGTACCCGGTCGAACTCGTCGGCTGGTAGCTGCTTTACTTCATTCATACTGCGCTCTTGGTGTAGCGGTCATAGCCTTCGTTCTCGAGGCGCTCGGCGAGCTCCGCACCACCCTGCTCAGCGACCTTACCGGCTACGAAAACGTGCACGAAGTCAGGCTTGATGTAGTTGAGAATTCGCGTGTAGTGGGTAATCAGGAGAACACCCAGGTCATTGCTCTGGTGAGCACGGTTGACGCCCTCAGAGACCACCTTGAGCGCATCGACGTCGAGACCCGAGTCGGTCTCGTCCAAAATGGCAAACTTTGGCTTGAGAAGCTCCAGCTGAAGAATCTCGTGGCGCTTTTTCTCACCACCGGAGAATCCCTCGTTCACATTGCGCTCGGTGAAGTCAGGGTCCATTCGAAGGTTATTCATCGCCTCTTTCAAGTCTCCCACCCATTCGCGCAGCTTCGGGGCCTCGCCGCTCAGTGCGGTCTTGGCCGTGCGGAGGAAGTTTGAAACCGAAACTCCGGGCACCTCGACTGGATACTGCATGGCTAGAAAGAGGCCAGCGCGAGCGCGCTCGTCAACGCTCATCTCAAGCACGTCTTCACCATCTAGCAGGATCTCTCCCCCGGTGACCTCATACTTAGGGTGCCCAGCAATGGAATAGGCGAGTGTCGACTTGCCAGAGCCGTTTGGCCCCATGATTGCGTGGATTTCCCCAGAGCGGATGGTTAGGTCCACTCCCTTCAGGATCTGCTTGTTGCCCTGATCGGTAACAACATCAACGTGGAGGTTCTTGATTTCTAGGGTTGCCATGATTTTCCTTATTTTCTAATTCTCTAGTCTTCGTATTCGATGAAGATGTCACCGTTTTCGATGATCACCTCGTAGGTGGCTACTGGTTCGTATGCCGGAAGCGAGAGCGGCTTGCCGGTGTTTAGGTCAAACTTGGCCCCGTGGGCCCAGCACTCAACCGTTTCGTTATCAACGAAGCCTTCGCTGAGTGAAATTTCGCCGTGTGAGCACTTGTCATCTAGCGCCTTCACCTCGCCGGCCGGGGTGCGTACAATCGCAATGGCGTGGTCGCCAATCTTGACCCTGATCGCCTTGCCGGTCCCGATGTCGTCTAGGGCGCAAATTCTTACTGCCATTAGCTACCGGACCTCTCTAGCTCAACCTCGATGGATGCGACTAGTCGCTCCTCCACCTGCGGGATTTCAATTTTCTGGATTACCTCGCTTAGGAAGCCGCGAACCACCAATTTCTTGGCAGCCTCAGCCTCGATACCGCGCGCCATCAGGTAGAACAGCTGCTCGTCATCGAACCGGCCGGAGGCGCTGGCGTGGCCAGCCCCTTCGATCTTTCCGGTTTCAATCTCTAGGTTTGGCACCGAGTCTGCTCTGGCCCCATCAACCAGCAATAGGTTTCGGTTCAGCTCATAGGTGCTGGTTCCAACGGCGCTCTCTCGAATAAGGACATCGCCGACCCACACTGTGTGAGCTCCGGATCCCTGGAGTGCGCCTTTGTAGGCAACGTTTGAAACGCAGTTTTCTGCAATGTGGTCCACGTATGGCCGGTGCTCGAAATAGTTTCCGGTATCGGCTAAGTAAACCCCATACATATTGATTTCAGCACCAGGTGCGCTGAGCGCAACCGATGGCACCACTCTCACCAAATCACCGCCCATGCTCACCACGATGTGCTTCAGTCTGGCGTTGCGGCCAAGCTTGCAGAACTGGCTGGAGATGTGACTTGCACCCTTCTCCCACTCCTGCAGCGTGACGAAGTTCAG
>JALQVB010000077.1 GCA_023260495.1 Aquiluna sp. | reverse complement strand
CGCCACCGCCAGCTTGCGCCTGCGGTCAAACGCCTCAAGCATCTGCCTGATCGGCTCCTGGTCACCGGTGAGGGCCTCTATTGCAGCGCGCTGCGAAACATTGGAGACGTTAGAGGTTAGGTGCGACTGCAGGTTCGCGGCAGCCTTGGCGGCATCGCTCGGTGCAATCATCCAGCCCAGGCGCCATCCGGTCATTGCATAGCTCTTGGCAACACCGTTGACCAGGATGGTGCGGTCCTGCAAGGCAGGAACAGCGTCCACGATGGATACGGCCTTCACGCCGTCATAGGTGAGGTTCTGGTAGATCTCATCGGTGATCACCCAGAGGTTTTCCTTGGATGCCACCCACTTTCCAATGGCCTCGATTTCTTCTCGGGAATAAACAGCACCGGTTGGGTTGGAAGGCGAACAAAGCAGCAGCGCCTTGGTTTTATCGGTGTAGTGGGCTTCCAGCTGCTCCACGGTGACCTTGTAGCCCTGGTCGCTACCGGCAAAGACATCCACCTGCTTGCCGCCGGCAAGCTTGATGGCCTCTGGATAGGTGGTCCAATAGGGAGCTGGTACCAAAACCTCATCGCCATCATCCACAACAACCTGGAACGCCTGGTAGACCGCCTGCTTGCCACCGTTGGTCACAACAACCTGAGAGGCCTCGACCTTGGTGCCAGAGTCCTGCAGAGTCTTCTGCACGATTGCCTCGCGCATCTCGGGAAGACCAACGGCCATGGTGTAGCGGTGGTTCTTTGGGTCACGAGCAGCCCTCACCGCCGCCTCGACAATGTGATCTGGAGTTGGGAAATCTGGCTCGCCAGCCGCGTAGGAAATTACCTTTTTACCCTGGGCAATCAGGGCCTTGGCCTTGCTGTCGACCTTCAGGGTCGCGCTTTCGGCAATGGCGGTGATTTTTGAGGAGATACGCTGGCTAGACATGATGCAAGGATACTTGTGTTGAGCGCTAAGTTGCACCAGTTGCCCGTTGCGCTAGGCGGATTAACCCCCTACACTTTTACAAGTTGACATCTGCCGAAAACTAATCTGGCGAAAATTCACTAAATAGATTTTCAATCTAGAAGTGTGTCTTCATCAGATGGCACTTGAAACCAAGCCTTGTGCCTGTTCTTGGTTGATGGCGATGGCAACTTTAGGGCGGTAGTTCAATTGGTAGAGCAGCGGTCTCCAAAACCGCAAGTTGCAGGTTCGAGTCCTGTCCGCCCTGCGAGAGAAAGGTCAGAAGTGGCAGAAGAAAACGAAAGAGCCTCTGAGGATCTGGTTGAAAAGGCCAAGGCGGATGCCGCCAAGACCCGCAACCCGTTCCAGAAGATTGCCCTGTTCATTCGTCAGGTGCTTGCCGAGCTAGGCAAGGTAACCAAGCCGACCCGCGCGGAACTGTTCCGCTCCACCGGTGTCGTGTTGGCGTTCGTTGCGGTCATCATGGTCATCATTTCCATTTTGGACTGGGCGTTTCTAAACGTCGTGACCTTTGTGTTTGCAGATTAGAGGTAGAAGAAGTTGTCAGATTTGAATTTCAGTGACACCAGCGAGACAGAGCCGCTGGAGATTGGCGAGCCAGCCGTCGACGAGAACGTCGACCTGGACGAGAGCGACCTGAAGGCTGCAGATAACGAGGCCGAGCACGAGATGGACGGCTTCCACATCGAAGAGGCTCCAGTAGCCAAGGCTGAAGAGGCCGAGGAAGAAGACCCATACCGTAAGTTCCGCCAGGAGCTAAGAAGCCAGCCGGGCAAGTGGTACATTGTTCACTCTTACGCCGGCTACGAGAAGCGCGTGAAGCAGAACATCGAAAACCGCAAGCTTTCGCAGCCTGGTGGCGACGACGTTTACCAGATCGAAGTTCCTTTGGAAGACACCGTAGAAATCAAGAACGGTCAGCGCAAGCTGGTTACCCGCGTCAAGGTTCCTGGTTACGTTGTTATCCGCATGGACATGACCGAAGAGACCTGGGACCTAATCCGCCACACCCCAGCCGTAACCGGCTTCGTGGGTAACTCGGCAAACCCAAGCCCACTTCGTCCAAACGAAGCTTTTGAGATGCTCAAGCCACTATTCACTCCAGAAGAGTCTGAAGAGGTCAAGACCGCTAAGGCTCAGGTGACTGCAGGCAAGGCCAAGGGCAAGTCAATCCCAGTAAAGATCGACTTCTCAATTGGCGAAAGCATCATGATCAAGGACGGCTCATTCGCCGGCCTCCCAGGAACAATTTCGGAGATCAAGCCAGAGTCTGGCAAGGTCACCTTTCTAGTTTCGCTCTTCGAGCGAGAGACTCCAGTGGAGCTGTCCTTTGACCAGGTCGGCCCGCTGAACTAAAGAAAGAAAGAAAAATGGCACCGAAGAAGAAAGTCGTCGGACTGATCAAGCTTCAGATCCAGGCAGGCGCTGCTAACCCAGCTCCTCCTATCGGACCTGCACTAGGTCAGCACGGCGTGAACATCATGGAGTTCTGCACTGCCTACAACAACGCCACCGCCGACCAGCGCGGCAATGTTGTGCCAGTTGAGATCTCCGTTTACGAAGACCGCAGCTTCACCTTCGTCCTAAAGACCCCACCAGCAGCCGAGCTAATCAAGAAGGCCGCCGGAGTCAAGAAGGGAAGCGCAACCCCTCACACCGATAAGGTTGCGAAGCTTAGCTGGGCACAGTGCGAGCAGATTGCCGAAGCAAAGATGGCTGATCTGAACGCAAACGACCTGCAGGCAGCTGCCAACATCATCGCCGGAACCGCCCGCTCCATGGGCATCACCGTCGAGAAGTAATAACCCCAATAAAGCTCGTGGGTGGGGTAAAGCGCCCCTTTCCAACCACGAACTGTGACCGAAAAGGAATAGCAGAATGGCAAAGCGCTCAAAGGCCTACAACGAGGCCGCAAGCAAACTAGAGGCAGGACGCCTCTACTCAGTAGCAGAAGCTGCTGCGCTAGCGATTGAAACCGCTGGCAAGAAGACAAACTCCACCGTTGAGGTAGCACTCAAGCTTGGTGTGGACCCAAGAAAAGCCGACCAGATGATCCGTGGCACAGTATCCCTGCCTCACGGAACCGGTAAGACCGCTCGCGTGATTGTATTTGCAAACGGTGCCGCAGCAGATGCAGCCCGCGCAGCAGGTGCCGACGAGGTTGGCGATGACGAGCTAATTGCAAAGGTAGAAGCCGGCTGGACCGACTTTGACGCTGCAGTTGCGACCCCAGACCTAATGGGTAAGGTTGGTCGCCTCGGTAAGGTACTTGGTCCACGCAACCTGATGCCAAACCCAAAGACCGGAACCGTAACCATGGACACCGCAAAGGCTGTGACTGACATCAAGGGTGGTCGTATCGACTTCCGCATTGACAAGCAGTCCAACCTGCACTTCATCGTGGGCAAGGCCAGCTTCACCGCTGATCAGCTGAACGAGAACCTGTCGGCTGCCATGGAAGAGGTAGTAAGGCTTAAGCCTTCGACCTCGAAGGGTAAGTACATCCAGAAGGCTGCCGTTTCGACCACCTTCGGTCCTGGCATCCCGCTAGACGTTTCGGTTTTCTAAAGACCTAAGCCATCGCACAAGCGCCAGCGTGCTTGCACAATCATCTTGGTTGTATGCAATCACCTGGCGCTTGAGCATTTCTGCCTCGGTTGGATCGCTTTCTAGTTTCTGTAGGTAGAGGTCGTAGTACTCCATCGAGCCCATCGCCTCTTTTACATCGGAAACCCGATCGAAACTGTAGTAGTTCTCTAACTTCTTGATGCTGTAGCTCTCCTGAGAGAGCACGAGTGCCTTGCGCACGATGTCGTAGAGGTCCACGAGAACTCCGGTAGAAAGTAGATCCTCTACTTCCTGCTCGAACACCCCGTGGCGCTCAGCTAGCCGTTTTAGCGCGGTCTTTTCGTAGTTGGCGTAGTGATAGATGTGAGCCCCAGGGTTCCGATCGAGCCGCATGAGAACATCCGTCATGAACTTCTCAAAAAGCTCTTTTTCCGCTGCTCTGGTATCAGCCCAGATCCAGTGGAACTGTTCGCCATCGAGCACCGTGGTGTAGCCGAAGAGATACTCGATACCGCCTGGCATGCCGAACGTGAACCCCTCGATATCGAAGAAGATGTCCCCGGCTGATGCCGGAGGCAAACTGGCCAGCAGTTCCGGGTTCACCACCTCA
>JALQVB010000076.1 GCA_023260495.1 Aquiluna sp. | reverse complement strand
CTTCGGAACCGCTCAGCCTGAGCACCGAGGTTCGGGTCAGGGCAAATGTGGAGGACTGGGTCAGCCCGGCTGAGATGTCTGCCGGATCAATTTCTTGAACGGCGCCGTTCACCGAAAGCGCTACGTTGCTAACCCCGGAGAGCTGGCGCAACGTAGACAGCAGCTGGGCCAACATCAGACTGCGCTGCCGATTATCCGCCTCAAGGGCATTGGCATCAAAATCAACCTGAGCCACTCCCCCCTCGACTCGCACGGCATTCACCGTCAGCCCGGTGCCGGTAGGGATTGCCGAACTCACAATCTGATCCATCCATGGCGCTGGGCCCGCTAGTAGAGCGTTAACCAACCGTGTTGGGGTTGAGGTCCGTGTTGGGAACCAGCGCACATCTGGCACTAGCTGTGTGCTGGATCCGTTCAGGAAATAAATCGGAAGCGGATTAAAAACCACGGTGAAGACCGGCATGGTGACAACGGTGAGGTTGGGTGCACTGGCGATTCGCCACTCGCCCTCCTCTTCAACCAGCTGGAACCTCAAGCTGATTTGCTGGGCATCCAGATTTTCATAGCGACCCTGGTCGTCCACCCTGGCACCAACCGTGAGTTGCACCACCTGCAGACTCTCGTTGGTGGATTGGTAAAGCGGAACTCCGACCCTGATTAGAGTCTGGGTGTCGGGCTTCCAGCGAGTAGCAAAACTTTCCGTAAGGTACTCCCGAGCGATCGAGTAGTCGTTTTGCGGACCGGTGCCAGCCGCTAGGAATCCGGAGACAATCTCCTGAGCTGTGGCACCTGCGGTCGGTGACGAGGGCGAATAGTAGGCGACTTCTCGCGCCGCACCGGGCAGCAGCTGTGGCCCCTTTTCAATCGCCAACTCTGTCGGCAACGTGGCGCAGCCAGCCAACGCCATTAGGGCAAGTAGAGCAAATCCTTTTCTCATCAGGCCTCCATCGATCTTGGCGGTAGTGGCAATGGTGAGTTAGCGATAACCGCATCCCGGGATTTTGGCAGCGTGAGGCGGAAGCTAGTGCCACGCTTGGGCTTGGACCAGACCTGAAGCCAACCGCGATGCAGCGCGGAGTCTTCGCGGGCGATTGCTAGACCAAGTCCGGTTCCCCCAACCGAACGCTGCCGGGCCGGATCGGCTCGCCAGAAGCGGTCAAAAACACGCTCGAGTTGGGCTCTGGTCATGCCGACACCCTGGTCCGTAACACAGACCGCGACTGCCTGGGCATTTTGAGCCACCTCAACAATGATGGGCTTCTCCTCGCCATGCTCAATGGCGTTGGAGAGCAAATTTCTTAGCAACCGCTCAATGCGCTTAGCGTCCAACTCTGCCTTCACCGGCGTCGAAGGCAGCTCAACAAAAATTTCACAGTTCTTACTCTTGGCCAGCGGTTCGATAGAGGCGATTGCCGCTCCCACCACAGCGTTGAGGTCATGCTGCTCCCATTCGGCAACAACCGCTCCGGCGTCGTAGCGGGAGATTTCTAGCAGGTCGCCCAGCAGCTTCTCAAACCGATCAATCTGATCCTGCAGCAGCTCTGCCGAGCGCACCAGGGCCGGGTCCAGCTTGCTGCGGTTTCCAAAAATCACCTCACCGGCGAGCTTGATGGTGGTGAGCGGTGTGCGCAGCTCGTGAGAAACGTCAGAGACAAAGCGTCGCTGCATGCGCGAAAGGGAATCAAGCTGTTGAATTTGCTGCTGCAGGCTGGCCGCCATCTTGTTGAAGGACTTCGCCAGCACAGCCATGACATCCTCACCACGTTCGGCCAGGCGCTGATCCAGGTTTCCCTCCGAAATCAGCTGGGCGGCTGCGGCTGCCTTCTCAACCGGACGCACCAGTCGCCTTGTGACCAAATAGCTAAGCAGGGCAATCATCACAATTAGGGCAATGCCACCAAAGGCGAGGGCATTCTGGACCAGCACCAGCGCCTGTTCCTCGGCAGCCAGATTAAACACTAGGTAGAGCTCAAACTCTCCGGCTACTGGAATCGAAAGCGGCGCCCCCACCGTGATGCCCGGCACGGGCAGTCCGTCAATGGTCAGCTGCACTGGGGTGTAGGTAAGAGAGTCCTTGTTCTCGCGCACCGCCTCGCGAAGCGACTCAGGAATGGTAGCGAGATCGAGGTTCTGCGAGATGGGCGACTGGAACAGCTGCAGCTGCCCCTGGTCGGGAGAGCGCAGCAGTGCCACCTGCCGAGAACCGGTTCCTCCGGAGATCTCCAAGGAAGGCACCACGGAGTTCAGCAGGGTTTGCAGAGCCGTCTCATCGTTTAGCGAGGCTGCCGCCACCGTGTTCTGCACCGACCCAACCGCTCGCTCGGTTTCCGAGAGCACCTGTGACAATCGGTTTTGAAAGAAGCTATTTGCTAGCGAATAGGAAAGAAACCCGCCGATTAAAATCACGGCCAGCGAGCTGAGCAAAACGGTGAGCGCCACCGTTCGGACAGTCAGCGAGCGGCGAAAAAACCTAATCACAGGGAGTCAGAGCCAGCCCGGTATCCGTGACCGCGAACAGTCATGACGATCTTTGGATTCTCCGGGTCTTCCTCAACCTTGGAACGAAGGCGCTGCACGTGAACATTGACCAGCCTGGTGTCGGCCTTGTACTGATAGCCCCATACCTGGTCCAACAGCATTTCACGGCTGAAGACCTGCTGCGGCTTGGCGGCTAGGGTGTGCAGCAGCTTGAATTCCAAGGGAGTCAATGGAATCTGGGTGTCACCCCTGCGCACCTCAAAGGTCTTCGGGTCAAGGGTGAGCGCCCCAACCTGCAACATGCCAGCATCTTCGCCCAGTGGCCGAAGCCTGGCTCGGATGCGCGCCACCAGCTCAACACCGTTGTGCGGCTTGATGACATAGTCATCAGCCCCGGCCTCTAGGCCAGCAACGACATCGTCGGTGTCACCCTTGGCGGTCAGCATCACGATCGGGGTTCCGGAAAAGGATCTAATCTCGCGGCACACCTCGATACCACTTTGGCCGGGCAGCATGATATCCAGCAAAACCAAATCTGGGTTTTGAGCGCGGAACACCTCAACGGCGGAGACGCCGTCGGCGGCAAAAAGGGTTTCGTAACCGTTGGAGGCTAGAACCAAGCCAACCATTTCACGGAGCGCGTCATCATCGTCAACGATCAGAATCCTGTGCGTCACCGCGACCCTCCTCGCTAGTAGCGATAATGCTCAACTTTATACGGGCCAGCCACCTCAACACCAATGTACTGAGCCTGAGAATCGCTGAGCGTCGTAAGTTCAACACCCAGAGCATCCAGATGCAACCGGGCAACTAGCTCATCTAGCTGCTTCGGCATGATGTGAACACCCAATGGGTAGGCATCGGTGTTGGTGAATAGCTCCATCTGAGCCAAGACCTGGTTCGAGAATGAGGTTGACATCACAAAGCTAGGATGCCCAGTGGCATTTCCCAGGTTCATCAAGCGACCCTCAGAAAGAATCAGTACTGACCGACCGGTAGGCAAGCGCCACTCGTGCACCTGCGGCTTGATCTCCACCTTTTCAGCACCTTCGATTCGCTCGATGGATGCCATGTCGATCTCGTTATCGAAGTGCCCCACATTGGCAAGAATCGCCAGGTGCTTCATGCCCATAAGGTGCTCGGCGCGAATGATGTTTTCATTTCCAGTTGCGGTGACGAAGATGTCGACCTCACCCACCACGGATTCGATTCGAGAAACCTGGAAGCCATCCATGGCCGCCTGTAGCGCACAAATTGGATCAACCTCGCTGACAATGACGCGGGCGCCCTGGCCGCGCAGTGCTTCCGCGGCACCCTTACCAACATCTCCGTATCCGGCCACCAGAGCGACCTTGCCGCCCATGAGTACATCGGTGGCTCGGTTTAGGCCGTCAGGCAGGGAGTGGCGGATGCCGTAGCGATTATCGAACTTGCTCTTGGTCACCGCGTCGTTGACGTTGATTGCCGGGAAGAGCAGCTTCTCCTGCTTGAAAAACTCGTAAAGACGGTGCACGCCGGTTGTCGTCTCCTCGGAAACGCCGATGATGCCCTTGGCCATTTCGGTGAATCTGTTTGGGCTCTGGGCCAGCGAGCGCCGCAGCGTCTCCAACACAATTGCAAACTCCGCAGAGGTGCTGTCATCAGCCTGCGGCACCGATCCAGCAGCCTCAAACTCGACCCC
>JALQVB010000075.1 GCA_023260495.1 Aquiluna sp. | reverse complement strand
CAAATAACCCTCGCGTCACCTACCTGAGCTCGAATCTTCTCCACCTGCTCGGCAATCACGTTGCCGGAATTCCAGGTCGGCTCAATTCCTGCGCCCCGGTAGAGGAAATTTTCCAACACGCGCTGCCCCTGCTCGGAGTGCTTCACCTCGGGGTGCCACTGCACACCATAGATACGCCGCTCGGCGCTCTCAAAGGCCGCCACCGGAGTCGTCTCGGTGGAGGCCAATACGTCAAAGCCATCCGGAGCCTGCATCACCTGGTCACCGTGGCTCATCCAGCAGACCTGCAGTTGAGGCTGTCCCGAGAGCAGGGTGCCCTCGCCAGTTAGCTTGAGCTCGGTTGCCCCGTATTCGCGCTTGCCGGTGCGATCCACCCGGCCTCCTAGCGACTGAGCTAGCACCTGGAAGCCATAGCAGATACCCAAGATAGGGACGCCTAGGTCAAGAATGTCCTGGTCGAGCTTTGGTGAACCATCCTCATAGACGCTTGAGGGACCCCCGGAGAGGATGATTGCCGCCGGTTCCTTGGCCGAAACTTCGGCTGCGCTGATGGTGTGTGGGACGATCTCGGAATAGACGTTGGCCTCACGCACTCGCCTAGCTATCAGCTGGGCATACTGCGCACCAAAGTCAACTACTAGAACCGGCTTCATGCGCCCTTCTCCAATTCGGCCAGCTGCTCACTGGCAAGTTTGTGATACCTGGCCTCGGTGTAAAAGCTAAGAAATGGGATAACCCCTCCGGCGGCAATAAACAAAAAACGCATAAAGGGCCAGCGCATGATGGTCCACAGTCGGAAGTCGGCCAGCAGGTAGATGACATAGAGCCAGCCGTGAATGATCAGAATCCAAACCGTGAGGTTTACGCCGACATCGGGAAGACCCTCACCTTCAATGCCGTAGCGCTCGAGACTAAAAAATCCATTGGGGCCGAACATCCACAGATCAAAGCCCAAAAACGGAAGGCGGCGAATGCCCCACGTAATCATCACCAGCAACAAAAAGATACCGGTCACGTAGGAGGAAACCTTGAAGAAGGTGAGCACCTTAGGAATTTGCGGCAGTTGGCTTGGAAGCGGGGTGGACATAGTCCAAAGTCTAGCTAGCGAACTGGGCGAGTTTGGCTAAAGCGATGCTCTTGGCCTCGTCTGCGCTACGAGCGCCGATTACCGCCTGGTAAACCGCCTCGGCATCTGCCTGCGACATTGAGCTGAGTGCGGTGCGAACCGCTCCGACCTGAGAGCGCGAAGCCGAAACCGAGTCAAAGCCCATACCCGCAAGCACGGCGGCAAAGGCTGGGTCCGATCCGGCCTCGCCACAAACACCCGAGTAGATGCCGTTCTTCTTAGATTCCGCTGCAATTTGTGCCAAAGCTTGGATCAGAGCTGGTTGCCAGGGGTTCAACATCGCACCAAGATTTGGATTCATGCGATCCGATGCGAACAGGTACTGCGAGAGGTCGTTTGTGCCAACCGAAATGAAGTCAACGACTCCCCCTAGGTGGCGCAGGTCATAGACAATCGATGGCGTCTCAACCATGATGCCAACCTTGTACTGACCGGCCTCCCTCGCCAGCTTGGCAAACGCCTCTGCTTCGGTCGCAACCGCAACCATCGGCGCCATCACCCAGACCTCGCGTCCAGATGCAACACGGGCAGCCTCCAGCGACTCGAGCTGGTCGACAATGAAGTCCTCGTGGTCCTGAACCAAGCGGTATCCCCGCACACCAAGTGCTGGGTTCTCTTCGTGAGGCATCTGCAAGAACGGCACCGGCTTATCGGATCCGGCATCAATGGTGCGGACCACAATCGGACCCTCAGGGGCAGCCTTGAGAATCTCGGTGTAGGACTCGACCTGCTTTTCCTTGCTGGGCCTGGTGGTGCTGGAGAGATAGAGCAGCTCGGTGCGGAAAAGACCAACACCTTCGGCAGCGGTCGTAGCGGCAGCGACGGCATCTTCTAGCGAACCGATGTTGGCCCGCACCGGAATGATTGGCTCTGGGTTTTTCGCAACGAAGGTAATCGCCTTGGTGATATCAGAATCGGTGCCGCCCACCACAACTCGGTCACCAACCGGATCAACCAGCACCTCGGTGCCATCAAGTAGGTCCTTTGCAGCCGTGCAGGAAACCACTGCCGGGATTGACTTGGAGCGGCAGATGATTGCGGTGTGTGAGGTCGGACCGCCATGAATCGTGATGACGCCCACCACAGCCTTGGTGAACTGAGCGGTGTCAGCAGGTGCAAAGTCTTCGCCAACAATCACATACCGACCCTCTTCTGGAAGGTCTAGTCCGAGCGCGATGCCGTGCACGTGCGCTGCCACGCGGCGTCCAAGGTCGCGAATATCTGCCAGGCGCTCCTCGAAGGTTGGGTCGCCCGAGAGCATCTCGGCAAAAGTCTCAATGGCATTTACGAACGCGGTCCCGGCCTCGAAACCATCTGCGATTTCGCCCAGCGCCGCCTCGAACAGGCTCTCATCCTGCAAAATCATTTCCAGGGCTTCGAAGATTTCGGCCGAGGTTTCTCCGGCCTTCACTGCTAGCTCTTGCAGGCTCTGACCAACTGCGTCTACTGCCTCGCGCAGCTTTGCCCCCTGGGCTTCCTCATCGCCTGCGTGATTGGCCGGGATAGGAAGGGGCTGCGGCGGCTTTACCCGGAAGACCTCAGCAGAAACTGCCTCTAGCCCAACACCGAGTCCGGTTAGTACATCGCCTGTAGCTAGCAAGCACTTATCCCTTCAGGAAATCTTGAATCTGAGCAATTGCGGACTGGCCGGCAGCCTCATCGTCAGCATCCACCTCAACGCTCAGCTGCTCTCCGGTCTTGCCCTTGAGCGCCATAAGCGACAGCGGCGAGTTAGCCTTCACCAGGTTCTCACCAACCTTGCCGATGCGAATCTCTAGCCCGGACTCCTTCACGAACTTCACGATCTGCCCGGCAGGGCGAGCGTGGAAGCCAATTGGATCTTCAATGGTTACGGTGCCGGTGATTGTAGGCATGGGGTTTCTCCTTCGAACTGATGTGATGCTAGCAAGATATTTGAGTGCCCCTCAAAACAAGCTATAAGCCTACCGATAAGGCACTTTTGTGACTATCGATAATTTGCTCGAGCATTGGTGAGAGTGGGTGCGATCGCGAGATTCCGCAGACCTGCAAAGCAAATTCCTGCGCGGTGAGCTCGCGCAAATCTCCCTGCAGCTGCTCCACCGTGGAGTCGCCCTCAGATTCAAAACCTAACGCAGCATCAATCACGGCGAGCAGCGCATCCGGAGTTCCGATGTTTTCCGCGAAATAGGCAGCAGGGCCAATCAGCCGCTCATGGCGGGAAAGCTTGCGCACTGGGTCGCGCCCGACACGAACCACCTCGTCATCAACCGCGGGGTTTGAGATCCGCTCAAGCGTCTTAGCGATATAAGAGGCATGCTCCCCCACATCCAGCCCATGCTTTGCAACCAGCACCTGGGCTGTTTCTGCCAGCGCCTGCTCGGCGGCCTGTCTTACATCCGGATCGGCGAGCGCCGAAACCACGGTTTTGTGACCGGCACGCTGACCGAGGTAGGCGATGGCGAGGTGTGCAGTGTTCACCGTGTAGAGCTTGCGCTCAATAAACGGATCGAGGTTACTGACTAGCTTTGCACCGGGCAGGTGCAGCTCGTGCTCATTCAGCGGCGAGGTATCAACCACCCACTCGCTGAAGGACTCAACAGAAACGTTTGGCTCAGATCCGGCAGGCTGCAACGGGACTATACGGTCCACCGCGGTGTTGCAGAAGATGGCACGGCTGTGGGCTAGGTGCCGATCCTGCATGGCATCGCGAATCACCTCGGATGCCCGAAGCGCGTTTTCACAGGCCATCACAATTGCTGGCTCGCTCTTTTCGCGCAGCCTCAGACCAGCCTCAATTGTCGGAGCAATTCGCGGCAAAATTGCTGCTCCCACGGAGGCGGTAATGATGTCAGCCCTCGCAATCCAATCCAGCAGTTCCTCCTGCTCGGAGATGGAATTGAGGGCCTTGAAGTTTGAGTAGGTGTGCATTGCCTGAGCGCCGTCGAGTTCGGCCACAACGTAGCTGCCCGACTGCTTCATAGAGTCAATCAGTTGCTGGTTGACGTCGGCGAAAACCACGAAGTAGCCAGCTTCTTGCAGCAGAGCACCAATGAAGCCGCGACCGATATTGCCGGCTCCAAAGTGAACGGCTACTAGACCCGTTTGC
>JALQVB010000074.1 GCA_023260495.1 Aquiluna sp. | reverse complement strand
GGGCCTGATCTTTGTCGACGGTGGCACGACCACCGAATGCCTCGCTGCTCACCTGCGCGATCTGCCTAAATTGACTGTCGTCACCAACAACATCACGCTGGCTTCAAAGCTGGCTGATAGTTCAACCCAGGTGACGGTGCTGGGTGGTCGCATTCGTCCGGCGACCCTGAGCGCGGTTGGTGCCAAGACGGTCGCTGACCTCTCGGAGTTCAACGCTGTTGTGAGCTTTATTGGTGTAAACGGCATCGGCCTGAAGGCCGGAGCCACCGCCTATGACCAGGACGAAGCACTGGTGAAGAAGACCATGATGGCGCGTTCCCAGGAGCGCATACTGATGGTTGACTCCAGAAAGCTGGGTTCTACCTATCCAGCTAGTTTTGCCAGTTTCTCTGAGTTTGACCGTGTGGTCACCAACATTGACGCCTCTGAGGATTTCCTTGAGGCCTTCAAAGATGCGGGGGTAGAAGTTGCTCTCGCCACATAAGTTTCATCGGTTCATTGCCGAAATCGATGGAAACCGGACGATGACGATGCAGGGGTGGGCCTCAAACCAAACCCCGACATCGCCATCGCCCTCGAATACAACCCCCCTATTAGGAAGGTAGTACCCATGGCTAACTTTATCCCCGCAGGCGACGGCGGCCACACCGGCTGGCGCGCAGCGGTACAGAAGCTAGGTGGAAACCTAGCGGGCATGGTGATCCCAAACATCGGTGCTTTCATCGCTTGGGGTCTTCTGACCGCTCTGTTCATTCCAACTGGCTGGCTGCCAAACGAGCAGCTGTCCTCGATGGTCGGACCTATGATCATCAACCTGCTCCCGATCCTCATCGGTTACACCGGTGGTCGTCTGGTGCATGGTCAGCGCGGTGCCGTTATCGGTGCCGTGGCAACCGTTGGTGTGATTGTCGGTGCTGACATCCCAATGTTCCTAGGTGCCATGATCATTGGTCCGCTAGCCGCTTGGATCCTCAAGAAGATCGATGCTGTGCTAGACCCAGTGACCCCTCCAGGCTTCGAGATGCTGATTGGAAACTTCTCCCTCGGTATCGCAGGTCTGCTGATGGCAATCCTCGGATACCTGGGCATCGGCCCAACCGTGAACGCCCTGTCGGACGTTCTTGGTAAGGGCGTTCAGGCACTGATCGACACCGGACTATTGCCACTGGCCTCCATCCTGGTTGAGCCTGCCAAGATCCTGTTCTTGAACAACGCCATCAACCACGGTGTGCTCGCACCTATCGGTGTGGTTCAGGCCGAGGAGATGGGCAAGTCCATCATGTTCATGCTGGAGACCAACCCAGGTCCGGGTCTTGGAATTCTGGTTGCCTTCTGGCTAGCTGGAAACAAGGTCCTTCGTGGTAGCGCCCCCGGTGCGATCATCATCCACTTCCTTGGTGGAATCCACGAGATCTACTTCCCATACGTACTGCTTCGCCCAGTTCTAGTGCTGGCTGCTATCGCTGGTGGTGCCACCGGTGTTGCAACCTTCCTGGTTACCGGCGTTGGACTGGTGGCAACACCATCCCCAGGTTCGATCTTCGCTTACCTGGCAGTAACCCCTCCAGGAAACCACTTCGGCGTGCTGCTAGGAATCCTCCTTTCGGCCACCGTTTCCTTCCTAGTTGCTTGGGTTATCCTCAAGGCCACAAAGGCTGGCGATGATGACCTAGAGGCCGCAAAGGCGAAGAGCGCAGCTATGAAGACTGGCGGTGCGGAGTAAATCATGGCAAGTGTCTCTGGAGCTGATGTCAAGCACATAGTTGTTGCTTGCGAGGCTGGAATGGGTTCATCCGTAATGGTCGCGAAGATGCTCGCAAAGCAGCTCAAGGCCGAGGGTGTAACGGTTACCCACTCTCCCGTGAATCAGTTGGCTAGCACCCAGCATGATGTCGTGCTGTGTCACCGTGGTCTGGCTGCAAATGCCAAGAGCGCGGTACCCAACTCTCCTGTAATCGCCTTCGACATGTTCCTTGGCGACCTGCGCATTGCGCAGCTCGTGAACGAGATCAAAGAAGGCAGCACAATCAGCGATGACTGATCTGATTCAGCGGGCCGGAATACGGCTAGATGCTACGGCCTCCTCTCCGGAGGAGGCCGTAGCCCTCTGCGGCCAAGTTCTGGTTGAGCTGGGTGCCGTTACACAGCAGTACGCAGATGCCATGTGGGAGCGAGAGCAAAAGTTTTCCTCCGCCATCGGCCTGGGTTTCGCGATTCCGCACGGAACCGATGAGGCCAGAAAATACGTCAAGTTTGACCAGCTTGTTTTCCTGAGACTCAGCGAGGAGCTGGCCTGGGGGGATGAGATGGTGACTGGCGTCTTGGGCATCGCCTCGCAGGGTGATGGCCACGTAGAGATTTTGGGCAACTTTGCCGAGCTGGTGCAGGACGAGGACTCACTCGAGATCCTCCTTCGCAGCGGTGATGAGGATCAGATAGTTGACCTTATTCTCGGAACTAATAACTAGGACGAGCTATGTCTGAGCAAACGGGTCTAGTAGCCGTTCACTTTGGAGCCGGCAATATCGGCCGTGGCTTCATCGGTGCTCTGCTGCAAGAAGCCGGCTACTTCGTGGTCTTCGCCGATGTCAACGAGCATCTGATTGACTCGATGAATAGGGCGGGCAGCTACGTTGTGACCGAGCTTGATGGCGCTCAGGCAATGCACACCTATTCAAACTTCAAGGCCCTAAATTCCATCTCCGAGCAGAAGGAACTGCTGGATTGGATTGCTAGGGCCGACATCATTACCGCTTCTGTGGGAGCAGCAATTTTGCCCCGAATTGCCCCCACAATTGAGGCCGGTCTGAGGCTACGCGAAAAGAGTGAACCGGCAATTGTGATGGCCTGTGAAAATGCGCTTCGGGCATCTGAGGTAATCCGCGATGCCATGCAGGATAGGCACCTTGCGCACAGCCGAGCAATCTTTTGCAACACCGCGGTGGACCGAATTGTCCCACTGCAACCGGCTGGATCAGAGCCAAACGTTTCTGTTGAGTCGTTCAGCGAGTGGGTAGTTGATACCTCGCCGCTGGATGAGCACAAGCTGCACCTACCAGGTGCAAAGCTGGTGAGTGACCTTGATCCATTTATTGAGCGCAAGCTCTACACCGTGAACACCGCCCACCTTGCCATCGCCTATCTTGGTCAGCGAGCCGGCCATAAAACCGTGGTTTCGGCGCTCGCCGATCCGGATGTAAGACAAGCCGCCGAGCAGGCGCTGGCAGAAACCGCCCAGGTGCTGGTTGCCAAGCACGGACTGGATGCCGGGGAGCATGCCTCTTATATCGCAAAGACTCTTCAGCGGATTGCAAACCCGGCGGTTGATGACGAAGTGGTTCGTGTCGGGCGCGACCCAGTGCGCAAGCTTTCGCGCCACGAAAGGCTGATTGGCCCCGCGGCCTATTTCGCGGAAAATATCGGCACCCCGGTCGCGCTGCTCGCGGTGATTGATGCGGCGCTTGGTTTTGAATCCGAGGGCGACTCTACGGTGGAGCAGTTGCAGGGTGACCTGCGCGAGCTGACCGCGCAGGAATTTGCTCTCCAGGTTTGTGGCATCTCCCGTTCGCACCCACTCTCACCAATGCTCGAGCAAATAATCGATAGTCACAAAAGTGCCTTATCGGTAGGCATGTAGCCTGGTTTGAGGGGTCCTCAAATATCTTGCTAGCATCTCATCAGTTCTAAGGAGAAACCTCATGCCTACTATCACCGGCACCGTAACCATTGAAGATCCAATCGGCTTCCACGCTCGTCCTGCCGGGCAGATCGTGAAGTTTGTAAAAGAGTCCGGGCTGGAGATTCGCATTGGCAAGGTTGGTGAGAACCTGGTGAAGGCCAACTCGCCACTGTCGCTGATGGCGCTCAAGGGCAAGACCGGCGAGCAGCTGAGCGTTGAGGTGGAAGCTGACGACGAGGCAGCGGGCCAGTCAGCAATTGCTCAGATTCAAGATTTCCTGAAGGGATAAGTGCTTGCTAGCTACAGGCGATGTACTAACCGGGCTCGGTGTTGGGCTGGAGGCAGTTTCTGCCGAGGTCTTCCGAGTAAAGCCGCCGCAGCCTCTTCCTATTCCGGCCAATCACGTAGGTGATGAGGAGGCTCAGGGAGCAAAGCTGCGCGAGGCGGTTGACGCGGTTGGTCAGAGCCTGCAAGAGCTAGCAGTCAAGGCCGGAGAAACCTCGGCCGAGATTTTCGAAGCCCTAGAAATGATCCTGCAGGACGAGAGCCTCTTTGAAGCTGC
>JALQVB010000073.1 GCA_023260495.1 Aquiluna sp. | reverse complement strand
AATCTCATCGAGCAGTTCCTCGGCTATTGGTTCGGTAGCGATCATCAGCGAGTAGATGGGTATGGAGCTTCGCTTCTTACCTTTTAGCGTGGTGCGGTAGCCCTCGGTGGCGTCCACTACAGACTCGGCTGAAAAATCACCGCGACTGGTGATGATTCGACCTGGCTTGATTTCCATCACCCTGGTCTGTTCGTAAATCTCGCCGCCCAGCTCAATGAAAGCATCTGCCAGTCCTCTTGCCAGCTTTGCAGGCTGAATGGATGCACATGCCGGGTCGAAAATGCTCGCGCTCACCTGGGAAGCCCGAGGAGCATCTGAGGCCTCCGCCATGCGGAGTTGATCAACCTCAAATCTTGCAGCGACCTCCAGTTCGTGGTTAGCCTTGGCCTCCTGAGCTTTTGACCTGACAAGGTAATGCGTACCAGCCTTTTCGAAGTCGCAGTCGATGCCCAGCTCGGCAGTAATTCTTCCCACCTCGTCAACGGTGTCGACCATGGCTTTACGCAGTGTCTTGGCAGCACTCTCACCAAAGCGATCGGCCAGTTGGTCAGCTGCCCACGGAAAGAGAGCGGAGCACCAGCCACCATTTCTTCCGGAGGCACCAAAACCTGCCACCTCGGCCTCGAAAATAGCGACCTTCAGCTCGGGTTTTTGCCTCAGTAGGTAGATTCCAGTCCACAGGCCGGTGTAGCCGGCTCCCACGATTGCAACATCAAAGGGTCCCTTGGAGTCTGGCACGTCACGGACTCGCGGAGCTCCCAGCTGGGAATGCCAAAAACTGACTGCCGAGTAGTCCACTTTAGGAATTCAGAATTTCCCAAGCTTCACTGAGCACACCGCGCAGGATCTGCTCCATCTCATCGAACTCCTTGGGGCCAACCGTGAGCGGCGGGGCGAGCTGAACCACCGCATCACCGCGGTCATCGGCGCGGGCGTAAAGACCTGCCTTGTACATTGCCCCATTCAGGAATCCGCGGATTAGCTTCTCCCGCTCTTCGGCGCTCAGGCGCTCCATGGTCTCCTTGTTCTTGACCAGCTCAATAGCAAAGAAGTAGCCGTCGCCTCGAACATCGCCAACGATTGGGAGGTCGTGCAGCTTCTCAAGTGTCTTGCGGAACACCGGCGAATTCTTGCGAACGTTGTCGACAAGGTTCTCGCGGTCGAAGATATCGAGGTTGGCCAGCGCCACCGCGCAGGCAACCGGGTGGCCACCAAAGGTGTAGCCGTGGGCCAGGGTCGCAGTTCCCTCGTTGAACGGGGTGAAGTACTTCTCACGCAGGAACAGAGCACCAAGTGGTTGTGCACCCGAGGTGATTGCCTTAGCAGTTACCATCATGTCCGGTTGAATGTCGTAGCGAATAGAGCCAAACCATTCTCCACTGCGGCCGTAGCCGGTGATGGTCTCATCCGCGACCAGCACAACGTCGTACTTGGTGCAGATCTCGCGCACGCGCTTGTAGTAGCTGGGCGGGGCAGTGAAACAGCCGCCGGCATTCTGAATGGGCTCGATGAAGAATGCAGCGACCGTGTCTGGTCCCTCGAACAGGATTGCCTCCTCGAGTCGGTTTGCGGCCCAGATGCCAAACTCCTCCTCGCTGGGGAATTCATCGCGAGATCGGAAGTAGTTTGTGTTTGGAACGCGGAAGGTCGATGGCACCAATGGCTCAAACATCTGCTTGAACTGCGGGATGCCGGTGATCGAAAGCGCTCCATGTGACGTGCCGTGGTAAGCGGTCATTCGCGAGATTACCTTGTGCTTCTGCGGCTTACCAATCAGCTTGAAGTACTGCTTCGCGATTTTCCAAGCTGACTCCACGCCCTCGGTTCCGCCGGTTGTGAAGAAAACTCGGGTTAGTTCTTTGGGTGCATAGGAGAGCAGTCGCTCGCTAAGTTCAATCGCTCTAGGGTGGTGGTAGGACCACAGCGGCATGAAGTCGAGCTCCATCATCTGCTTGGCAGCTGCCTCGGCCAGCTCGGGGCGGGCGTGTCCAACGTTGTTGGTGAACAGCCCCGAGAGGCCATCGATTACCTTGTGTCCCTTGGAATCGATCAAGAAATGACCCTCGCCGCGCTCGATGATGAGCATGTCTTTGGAGTTGAAGGGGCTGTGCCGGGTGAAGTGCAGCCAGCTGTGGGTCTTGGCGGCCTCTTGCCACTGCTTGTCGCCAACCTGCTCGCCGGCCCTCATCGCCTCGTAGAGCTTTAGCTGAGCCGAGCTTGCAGACTTCTTGCGGCCCTTGATTAGTTTCGTAAGTGGGCCCAGCTTCTTGTTTTGGGTGGTGGACATGTCTTTTTACGCCATTTCTAATTGGTTAGCGAGTTCCCCAGTTGTAGAACTGCTTGTGAAGTTTTAGGTAGACAAATGTTTCAGCGCTCACAACCCCTGGCAGGGTCCTGATTCGCTGATTCAATAGTGCAATTAGCTGATCATCATTTTCGCAGACCAACTCAACCAGTAGGTCGAAGCTGCCAGCAGTCAAAACCACGTAGTCAACCGCTGAAAGCTGCGAGATTGCTTCGGCGACGGCCGTGACGTCACCGGTGCACTTGATGCCCACCATTGCCTGTCGGGCAAAGCCCAGTCGCAGCGGATCGGTTACCGCAACAATCTGCATAACTCCGGATTCAGTTAGTTTCTGCACCCGCTGCCGAACCGCCGCCTCGGAGAGCCCAACGGCCTTACCGATTTCGGCGTAGGACTTGCGGCCATCATGCTGCAGCTGCTCGATGATCTGCTTGGAAATCTCGTCGAGCTGCGATGCTCTTGCGCGTTCAATGCGAGCCATGGGACGAGTATCACAGGGCGGAGAGCGGTTTGCCAAGAAATCCGTAGTTTTTTTACAAATAAGTTACGAAATCGGCACGTTATTGAGAAAACTTTGTTGATTTGGTTATTTCACAGCTAGCATCAAATAACACCCAACTCGATGAGGAGTCCTACCAGTGTCAGCCAAGAAACTTCAGAATTTTGTCGGTGGTAAGTACGTAACCCCGAGCGCCACAGAAGTTAGCGACGTAATCAACCCTTCCACCGAAGAGGTTTACGCTCACGCTCCAGTTTCGAATGCCGAGGATGTGCAGAACGCCTTCCAGGTTGCCCATGAGGCTTTCAGGGAATGGAGCCAGACAACTCCTGCAGAGAGGCAGCTCGCACTGTTCCGCATTGCCGATGAGCTAGAGCAAAACGCTGAGCTTGCGGCAGATCTCGAAAGCGAGAACACCGGTAAGCCACGAAGCACGCTGGTGGACTACGAGATGGCCCCATCGGTCGACCAGATTAGATTCTTTGCAGGCGCCGCTAGAAATCTAGAGGGCCGCGCCACCGCAGAGTACGCCAAAGACCACACCTCTTCGATTCGCCGCGAACCAATCGGTGTCATCGGCCAGGTGACACCCTGGAACTACCCGCTCAACATGGCGGTTTGGAAGTTTGCCCCTGCCATTGCGGCAGGTAACACCATCGTGCTCAAGCCATCGGACACCACCCCAGCATCCACGCTGTTTTTGGCAGAGATTGCCAACCGTCACCTGCCACCGGGAGTCTTCAATGTCATCACCGGAGACCGCGACACCGGTCGAATGATGATTGAAAACCCGATTCCGCAGATGGTTTCCATCACCGGCTCGGTTCGAGCCGGTATGGAGGTTGCCAAGACCGCAGCAATGGACCTGAAGCGCGTTCACCTGGAGCTTGGTGGCAAGGCGCCGGTCATTGTGTTCGATGATGCCGATATGGAAAAGGCGGCAGAGGGCATCGTGGCGGCTGGATTCTTCAACGCCGGTCAGGACTGCACCGCAGCCACCAGGCTGCTGGTTCACGAAAAGGCTTATGACCGCTTCATGGCGGCACTGCTTGCTGAGGTGAAGAACTCGGCCAAGGTGGGTAGCCCAAGCGACCCAGACATCCTGTTTGGCCCAGTCAACAACTCGAACCAGCTGGAGCGGGTGCAGGGCTTTATCGACCGGGTGCCATCACACGCGAAGGTGGAAACCGGTGGCAACCGAATCGGCAATTCCGGCTACTTCCTGGAGCCCACCGTCATCTCTGGACTCGAGCAGACCGATGAGCACATCCAACAGGAGATCTTCGGACCAGTGATTACCGTGCAGCGCTTCTCCACCGATGAGCAAGCTTTGCAGTGGGCGAACGATGTGAAATACGGACTTGCCTCTTCGGTTTGGACCAGCAACCACACCAGGGCAATGCGTTTTGCGAAGTTCCTGGACTTTGGTGCCGTTTGGGTGAACACCCACATTCCGCTGGCGG
>JALQVB010000072.1 GCA_023260495.1 Aquiluna sp. | reverse complement strand
CTCGGTGACTGTGGAGCGTCGACGGGAACTATCGCGAGAATCCCTGCGACGGTGGCGCTTGGCTTCGACTCTGGTCGATACCTCTTCGTCCTTGGTCTCCTTGGCCTTGGTAGTGCGCTCCTGCTTTGGCTTCTGCTTTGCTGGCTCCGGAGTCTTCCGCTCTCGCTTCGGTCGCTCCTGCGCAGGCTCGCCCTCGGGTCTTCCCGAGCGCGGGTTCACCACTGGAGTAGGTAGGTCTGGTGCCTGGAAAATAAGCTGCGTTGCAGCTGGTTTCACAGGCTGTTCTTCTTTTTTCTTTGCCACTTGTGCCTTTGGGCTACAGGTCCACACCCGTGTAGTCCCCAGTTAGTGATTCAAGCCTCGGCCGGAATCTAATCCTTAGCGTCGAAAACCCTGTGTCTTCGACAAAAACTTTCGATGCGAGTGTGTTCGCATCTGCCTCCAAGTATGCCATGGTCGAGCCTGAAATGCGATAATCCTCAGGTGTTGTTTCCCATTTCGCTAATTCTGTTCGGTGCCGTGGGCTGGATTGCCAGCTTTGGTTTGACCCTGGAGCGCATAAAGGTAGCCGGGGATCCGGCTGCCGTCACAGCATGCGACATCTCCCCGTTTATTAGCTGTAAGTCAGTGATGCTTTCAGAGCAGGCGGCGCTATTTGGTTTTCCAAATCCGCTGATTGGCCTCGCGGCGTTCTTCGCCCCCGTGTTGGTGGGATTCGCAATTCTGGCAGGCGCCAAGTTCGCCAGCTGGTTCTGGCAGGGATTTCTGCTGGGGCACCTTCTGGCCATGTCTTTTGTCCTTTGGCTGTTCTCGCAGAGTGTTTACGTAATTGGTTCGCTTTGCATCTACTGCATGGTGGCCTGGAGCGCGACAATTCCGCTTTTCTGGTCTGTGTTTGGCAGAGTTGCCAAGGATGGTCACCTAGGAAGCCGTTTTGAGCGAATTGGAGCCATTTCCTTCGAGTGGACCTGGGTGCTGGTAATCCTTACCTACCTCGGCCTAATCGTTCCGATTCTGATTCACTTCTGGAACTACTGGCCGACGCTTTTCTAAAACCAGATAGATAGCTCGCGCTCAGCAGACTCCTCAGAGTCGGACCCGTGAACGAGATTCTGAATCACCTTAGTGCCCCAATCGCGGCCCAGGTCACCTCGAATGGTTCCCGGCGCGGCAGTGGTTGGGTCGGTTGCCCCAGCTAGTGACCGGAAGCCCTCTATAACCCTCTCGCCCTCGAGCTTGATAGCAACCACAGGCCCGGAAAGCATGAACTCGAGCAGCGGCTCGTAGAAAGGCTTGCCTTCATGCTCCGCGTAGTGACGAGAGAGGATGTCACGGTCTGGCTGAACGAGGCGAATGTCGCCAACCACGTAGCCCTTGGCCTCGCAGCGAGCCACGATCTCACCAATTAGATTCCGCTTTACCGCATCCGGCTTACATAGCACTAGGGTCGCCTGCACCATCAACTCCCATCTTCTTGTTGTAGTTCGCTCTTGCTCGATCGATAGTTCCGCCGGCAATCAAGGCCCAAATCCAAAGTCCAACCAGGATTGATCCGATAACAAACATTCCCCAGAGCCAGAAGCCGCTTACCAACAGCGCAGCCTGCACCAGCCAGCCGAGCCAGTAGCCTGCTGGGTGCTTGAGCGCGACTGGAGTGATGATTGCCAAGAGGGCAAAGCTGAGTCCGATTGCCCAGATCCATTCAGGAGCAGGCAAATTCTCTTGAGCCCCAGATACCTTGAGCCCGAAGGCGGCAAGGGTTGCGAAGAAGATCACGAAGGACTGAAAACTCAGGACAATGGCGGCCAGTGCCCGCTTCGAAGACTTAGCTTTCGCCATCTTCATCCTCCTGCATCTCGCCCAGTATCGTGCCCGCCAAAAACAGCGAACCAGCAATGAAAAGCGCTGCGCCACTTTCCTCTGCCAGCTTAGACGCGCTCTGGAATGCTTTTCCAATCGACGGCTCAATTGCCAAGATTCTTCCGCCTTGCGCCTCAAGGTCACGGGCCAGCAAATCAGCTGCATAGCTGCGTGGGCCCTCGATCTGAGTGACAACGAAATCATCGAAGATCTGGTTAAGCTCATACGCCGCTGCCGATAGATCTTTATCAGCAACCATTGCCACCAGTGCAATCCGCTTGGGAGCCCCGAATTGCCAGTCCACAGATTTGCCTAGAGACCTGATCCCAGCAGGGTTGTGAGCCCCATCCAAAACGACCAGTGGCTCCCGCGAGAGAACCTGCAGGCGACCTGGGCTGACAACATCGGCCATAGCAGATCTGAGGATTTCATCGGCCAGCGGGCGGCCACCGAGGAACAGCTCCACGGCAGCAATTGCGGTGGCGGCATTTTCGGCCTGGTGCTCCCCCATCACAGGCATCCACAGATCCGGGTATTCTGCGGCAATTCCGCGGACCGTGAAACGGACGCCAAAGTTTTCCGGCCGGGTCGACTCCACCGAGAAATTCTCGCCAAAGAACAATGCCGGCTGCGTTGCCCGCTGACGCAGGATCTCCGCTACGCTCTCGAACTGCCCATTGGAAACCACGATTGACTTTTCCTTGATGATGCCCGCTTTGGTCGTTGCAATCTCCTCGACGGTCTCACCCAGAGTCTTGGTGTGGTCAAGATCTATCGAGGTGAATACCGCAACATCACCATCTGCAACGTTTGTGGCATCCCATTCGCCGCCGATTCCAACTTCCAGAACCAGCACATCCACCGGCGTATCGGCAAACAGCTGAAACGACAGGGCCGTGAAGGCTTCAAAGAAAGTCAGTGGGGCTTCCCCCTGCTCCGCAAGTCGCTGGTCGACAAGATCGAGGATGGGCTTGTTGTCCTCGTAGACCTCAATAAATCTTTCGTCCGCTACCGGCTCACCGTCTAGGGAAATGCGCTCGTTAAAGCTGATCAGATGCGGTGATGTCAGCCGGCCTGTTCGCAGGCCCATTTCGCGCAAGATTCTTTCAATCATGCGAGCCACCGAGGTCTTGCCGTTGGTTCCGGTGATGTGAATCACCGGGTAGGTGTGTTGCGGATTACCCATTAGTTCGGCGGCTAGGCGGGTTGGCTCCAGCCGAGGTCGAATCTGGTGCTCGGGCTTTCTGGCGTAGAGTTCCTCAACTACCTGCGCCATTTTCTTGGCGGAATTCTTCACTGCTTGTTCAGCTCGATCGACAGCTTCCCGTTCTCACCAATGGTGAGTTCACCGGTGGCCTCCGCGGAGACGATGACGAGCTCGGTAGCCAAGGTTTCGTGGGCGATGAAGTCGCGATGTAGCTCTAGCGCAACGACACTGGCTGCATCGGCGGTCAGTTTGAGGCTGATGCGGTCAGAGACGTTAAGGTCGGCGTCCTTGCGAGCCTGCTGGATGTGTCGCACGGCATCGCGTGCTGCTCCCTCCTGCTCGAGCTCCTCCGTTACCTCTTGGTTCAACAGCACGAAACCAGAAGAGGTTATGCCCACGCCACTCGACTCTGAACTGGTGGCGGCCATAGTCAACTCATATTCACCGGCTTCGAGGGTGAACCCGGCAACCTCAATGCCAGCTGGGGTTTGGCTCCAATTTCCAGCCTTGGCCTGCTGAATGACCTGCTGAACATCTTTTCCAATTCGAGGTCCCAAAGCCCTGGCATTTACGCTGAGGTTCTTGGTCAGACCGAAGCGCTGAGCAACCTCCTCGCTGGCCTGAACAACGCCTACCTTCTTGACATTGAGCTCATCTGCAATCAGATCGGCGTAGGAGGCGAGTGAGCCTACTTCCGCAACCGCAATGGTTAGCTCGCTGAGCGGCAATCTCACCCTTAGGCCAGCGGCCTTGCGCAGCGACAGCGCCACGGAGGCTGCCTCGCGAATGGCATCCATATCACGCACCAGATCGGCATCGGCTGGGAACTCGCTGGCATCGGGCCAGGACTCGAGGTGGACCGAACGCCCTCCGGTTAGCCCGCGCCACATCTCTTCGGTGGTAATTGGTAGCAGTGGCGCACAGGTTCGCAGCACAGCCTCGAGGACGGTGTAGAGGGTGTCAAATGCGTCCCTGTCGCCCTCCCAGAAACGGTCCCTTGAGCGCCTGATGTACCAATTGGTCAATACCTCGGCAAAGTCCCTCACCTCAGCCGATGCCAGGTAGCTGTCGTAGTTGTCCAAATGCTGCTGAACCGAGAAAATCATTTCCCTGGTCTTGGCAAGGATGTAGCGGTCTAGCAGCTGCTCGGAACCGTAGGACGGGCTGGCCTCATAGTTTGATGCGTTGGCGTAGAGCGAGAAGAAGTAGTAG
>JALQVB010000071.1 GCA_023260495.1 Aquiluna sp. | reverse complement strand
CTATGACCATGGGTGACCGCGTTGCAGTCTTGAAGGACGGCCTGCTCCAGCAGGTTGACTCACCACGCAACCTTTACGACCGCCCAGCCAACGTGTTCGTTGCCGGCTTCATCGGCTCACCAGCCATGAACCTGCTGCAGCTTCCAAAGGTGGATGGCGGTGTGCAGTTTGGTGACGAGGTGCTACCAATCGACAAGGACATCTTGAGCAAGGCTAGTGGTGACAAGATCACCGTTGGAATTCGCCCAGAGAAGCTAAGTGCAGCTCCTCACGGTCTAGGTGCAGACGTAGACGTGGTCGAGGAACTAGGTTCCGATGGCTACCTATACGGCCGGGTTCAGCTAGACGGAGTTGAGCAGAACATCGTGGTTCGCGTAGATCCAATCGACCACCCTTCGGCTGGCGACAAGATTCACCTGCACGCAGACAAGGACGCTGTTCACCTGTTTGATGCAGAAAGCGGCGAGCGTCTGAACTAGATGCCCTCCAGCCTTTCAATTACGGCTGCCACGGCAGAACCAGAGCTTCTGGATCTGCCGTGGCATTTGCCATTGGAGCAGTGGCCCTCCGATCGGATAGCCGCCCTTCCCAAGGGCCTATCCCGCCACACCGTCAGATTTGCTCACCTCGCCGACCATGTGATTGCAATCAAGGAGACCCAGCTAGAGCTTGCCAAGCGCGAGTACGAGATGCTGCGCAAGCTTGAAAAGCTGGACGTTCCCTGCGTTGAGCCGTTTGCAATCATTTCCAATCGTCACGACAGCGAAGGAAGCCCGCTCCCGGCGGTCCTCATTACCCGTCACCTAAAGTTCTCACTTCCCTACCGGGCCATGTGGTCGCAAGGCCTCAGGGCGCAAACGGCCAGTCGACTTGTTGATGCCCTTGCCCTGCTTCTAGTTCGGTTGCACCTGGCCGGATTCTTCTGGGGTGATGTTTCACTTTCTAACACCCTGTTCCGACGCGATGCCGGAAGGTTTGCTGCATACCTAGTCGATGCCGAAACCGGGCAACTTTATGAGGGACGGTTGTCTAACGGCCAGCGCGAGAATGACCTAGAGATTGCCAGGGTCAATATCGCAGGAGAGCTGATGGACCTGCTCGCCTCTGGAAAGGCCAGCGATATCGATCCGGCAGTGATTAGTGACGGCATTGTAGAAAAATACCGAGGGCTCTGGAAAGAGCTCACCGCGGTGGACGTCTTTGACGCATCGGAGACCTGGCGAATCTCGCGACGCGTACAGCGGTTGAATGAGCTTGGTTTTGATATCGAAGAGCTTTCTATGGTCCGCGATGAGACTGGCCACACTGTGCGCATCCAGCCCAAGGTGGTCGACGCTGGCCACCACGCAAGGCGGCTGTTACTACTTACCGGTCTTGATGTGGAAGAGAATCAGGCTCGGAGACTGCTAAATGACATCGACCAATACCGGCTAAACAATTCCAGGCCAGGAGCCGACGAAGAGGTGATGGCGCACGAGTGGCTCTCCACCGTTTACGAACCGGTGGTAAGCGCAATCCCGAGCGAGATGACCGGAAAGCTGGAACCTGCGGAAATCTTCCACGAGGTGCTAGAGCACCGCTGGTACATGTCTGAGTCGAAGGGCGAGGATGTCAGCCTGACCGACGCCGTGAGAAGCTATGTGGCCGATATTCTGACGAGTCGACGCGACGAGGCAGCCTACCTCGGCACCACCGCAATCACCGAAAACATCACCCTGCCCGAGCCGGTGCCAACCGGAGTAATTCAGGTGCTGGACGACGATGAAGAAGAGGGCGACTGGCGCGATAAGGTCTAGCGCTTGGACGCTATTTGATAGAGCGCCACAGAAGCGGCAATACCAGCGTTCAGCGACTCGGTGTCTGAGCTAATTGGAATGCTCACCACCTGATCGCAGTTCTCGGTAACTAGGCGCGACAGCCCCTTACCCTCAGAACCCACGATCACCAACAAAGGCTTGTCGGTTAGTTCAAAGGCTGGCAGCTCAACATCCCCGTCAGCATCAAGGCCAATTACAAATAGGCCGCGCCTTTTGTATTCGGCAATCACCTGGTTCAAATTCGAAGCCAGCGCAACCGGCAATCTGGCCGCAGCCCCGGCAGAGGTCTTCCAGGCAGATGCAGTCACTCCAACGCTGCGGCGCTGCGGCAAGACAATGCCGTTGGCTCCAAAGGCTGCCGCGGAGCGAATAATCGCACCGAGGTTTCTCGGGTCGGTAATGCCATCGAGTGCCACCAGAAGCGGCAGGGTGCTTTGCGACATGGCCCGGTCAAGCAGCTCGTTAGGGTCTAGGTAGCGATAGGGCGGGATCTGCAGCGCGATACCCTGATGCACAAAGTCTCCACCGGTCATGCGGTCAATCTCGGCCCTGGTCACCTCGGCAATCGGAATCCCGCGGTGGTTGGCGATTGCCATAGCTTCCTTGATGCGGTCGTCCATCTCGATGCGCTGTGCGATAAACATGCCGGTGGCTGGAATGCGGGCCCGAAGCGCCTCAACGACCGAGTTGCGACCCGAGAGCACCTCGTTTCCGCCAGCCTTGGAAGTGCCGCGGCTTGATGCCACGTACTGTCCCTTCTTGGGCTTGCTAGCAGCGCGATCCTTGGCCTGCTTTGCTTTATAGGCCTTGTGGTATGGGCGATCCTCGGCCTTGGGTGTTGGACCCTTGCCCTCGAGCGATTTGCGCCCGTGTCCTCCGGTTCCCTTGGTAGGGCCCTTCTTGCCCTTTGCTGCTCCTGGGCGTCCTGGTTTTGCCATTAGCTCAAACTCCAATGCGTTCCGCTTGAGCCATCAGAAAGCTCAATACCTAGTTCGGCAAGCTGATCCCTGATCTGATCGGCTCGGTCAAAATTCTTTTCGGCTCGAGCACTGTTTCGCTCTGCTATCAGGTTCTGCACTAATCCATCCAGCACAGCGTGCTCGGCACTGCCGCCAGAGCTCCATGATGTTGGGTGAAGGCCCAGGACATCTAGCATTCTTAGCACCTGGTCTCGGGAGAGTGCGGCAGCCTTGAAATCAAGCTCGTCAAGCTGAGTGTTGCCGTCAGTTACCGTCTCGTGCAAAACGGCGAGCGCCGCTGGAATGTTTAGATCATCGTTCATCTCGGCAACAAAGTCAGCCGGCAGCTCAGGCTGCTGGATTTCTGCATATTGCGTCGCGGCAAGCTCGCGGCCAGCCCTGTCAACAAAGCCGTGTAGTCGATCGAGCGCGGCCTCTGCCTCAGCTAATACACCCGGCTGGTAATCCAGTACCGAGCGATAGTGCGCGCTTGCGAGATAGTAGCGAACCGCAGCCGGCGAGGTCAGCTCAAACAACTCCGCCGAGGAGACAGTGTTACCGATGGACTTTGACATCTTCTGGCCGGCAATCGATACCAGGCCGTTGTGAATCCAATACCGGGCAAAACCATCGGCTGCAGCCTGCGACTGAGCCAATTCGTTTTCGTGATGCGGGAATCGCAAGTCGAGGCCGCCGCCATGGATGTCGAATTCCTTGCCCAGGTAGTAGGTCGACATCGCCGAGCACTCAATGTGCCAACCGGGGCGGCCAGCTCCAAACACAGCCGGCCAGCTAGCACTGACTGGTTCACCAGGCTTTTGCGACTTCCACAGCGCAAAGTCTTGGGGTGCGCGCTTACCGCCAGCCGCCTCTTCAGACTCCATGTCCTCTGGCTTCTGGTTGGTTAGCTCGCCATATTGGGACCAGCTTGCGGTGTCGAAGTAGACATCTGCCGAACCTTCGACTTGGTAAGCGTGGCCGGCATCTACCAGGCGCTGAATAAGCTCGAGCATCTGCGTGATATGTCCGGTGGCCCTTGGTTCAAGCTCAGGAGAGCGAAGCTGCAGGCGCTGATAGTCAGCTGCAAATATCCGCTCGTTGCGCTGCGCCAGAACGCGCCAGTCAATCCCGGACTCCTTGGATTTCTCGAGCACCTTGTCATCGATGTCGGTGACATTGCGCACCAGTGTTACCTGGTAACCAAGCTCTTCAAACCAGCGCGAAAGCAGATCGTAGACCAGAGCCGATCGCAGGTGGCCGATGTGCGGCTCAGACTGCACCGTAGGCCCGCAGACGTAGATACCAACTCTGCCGGGCTCAATCGGGACAAAGTCCCTGAGCTCGGAGGCGCGGGTATCGAAGAGTTTCATGGGGCAAGCCTAGCTTTGGCTGCGCACAAGAGCAGTTGCAACAGCGGCTATGCCGCGAGAATCTGCCAGGAAGCCGAGCCCGTCGGTGGTGGTGGCCAGCACCGAAACCGGAGCGCCAACTATTTCACTAAGTCGCT
>JALQVB010000070.1 GCA_023260495.1 Aquiluna sp. | reverse complement strand
TTCAGGCCAGGGTGCTTGAGCTACTGCAGGAGATTCAGCGCGAACAACAATTTGCCACGCTATTTGTCTCGCACGACCTCGCCGTTGTTGACTTGCTGAGCGACCGCATTGCCGTGATGCAGCACGGTGTGATTGTTGAACAAGGTCCAAAGGACGAAATTTTGCGCAATCCAAAAGAGGAATACACCCGACGGCTCATTGCCGCCGTCCCAGTTCCGGATCCACAGGAGCAGGCAAAAAGGCGCGCAGCTCGTCGGGGCTGAGACTCCACCTAGACTTAGACAGTCATGTCCGATCTAGATACCCCGCGCACGCTTTCCGAGCTTCGTCAGAAACTCGATTCCATAGTGGCGCTTTTGGATCCTGATCAAATCGGCACCGACATCGAATCTTTGGAGAAGCAGGCTGCCGACCCAGATTTGTGGTCAGATCAAAAGCGGGCCCAGCAGGTTACCGGCGAGCTATCAAGGAAAAAGGCGGCGGCAAAGCAGCTTAATGACCTGGAGACTTCACTAGCTGACCTAGAAACTCTTCATGAGCTGGCTTTAGAAGAAGGTGATGACAGCTCGCTGGCGGAGGTTGCACGGGAGCTAGGTGGTGTGAAATCCGGTATCGAGGCACTGGAGACGCAGACCCTGCTCAGTGGTGAATTTGACTCATCGCCCGCTCTGTTGACCATTCGCTCGGGGGCTGGCGGAGATGACGCAACTGACTTTGCGGAAATGCTGCTCCGAATGTATTTGCGATTTGTCGAGAAGGCCGGTGGGAAGTCAAAGGTGCTTGATGTTTCCTACGCCGAAGGCGCGGGGATAAAAAGCGCACTGGTTGAGGTGGAGATGGACTTTGCCTATGGCAAGCTCTCGGCCGAAAGCGGCACGCACCGCCTGGTGCGCATGAGCCCCTTCAATGCTGCCGGTAAGAGGCAGACCTCATTTGCAGCCGTCGAGGTGGTTCCGGTTATTGAGGCCACCGATGAGGTTGATGTCGCCGAGGGGGATTTGAGAATTGATGTGTTTCGTTCATCGGGCCCAGGTGGCCAGTCGGTGAACACCACCGACTCAGCGGTGCGAATTACCCACCTTCCATCCGGGATTGTTGTCTCCTGCCAGAACGAGAAGTCTCAGTTGCAAAACAAAGAGGCGGCGATGCGAGTGCTGCGCTCGCGACTTCTTGAGCTTGAGCGTCAAAAGCAAGCTGAGCAGCGGAAGGAGCTTGCCGGTGATGTCAAGGCGAGCTGGGGGGAGCAGATGCGAAGCTACGTGCTAGCCCCTTACCAAATGGTGAAAGACCTCAGAACCGAACATGAGGAAAACAACCCGGATAGCGTCTTCGACGGTGAGATTGAGGGCTTCGTCAACGCTGCAATCCGCTGGCGCCGCCAAGGTAAATAGCAACACCCGAAGCAGCCTGAGAGGGCAAATACCCTGGGCAATTTAGGCTAAGGGCGATGATTAGGTTTGAATCGGTCTCCAAGGTATACAGCGGAGCTACCAAGCCGGCACTCGACGAGGTGAGCCTCAACATAGATGCCGGAGAATTCGCCTTTTTAGTGGGTCCGTCTGGATCGGGAAAGTCATCGCTGCTGAGGCTTATGCTGCGTGAAGAGCGCGCCGACTCCGGAGATGTGCTGGTTCTAGGTTCAAACCTCAACAAGATGCCTGGTCGCCGCGTTCCAGAGTTTCGCCGCCAAGTCGGCACCGTGTTCCAAGACTTCAGGCTGCTGCCATACAAGAACGTCTATTCAAATGTTGCATTTGCGCTCAATGTGCTTGGCAAATCTCGCGCCTTCATCGAAACCGCGGTGCCAGACGTGCTGCGCCTAGTTGGTCTTGAAGACAAGGCAAAGCAGTTCCCGAGGGAGCTCTCTGGTGGCGAACAGCAACGAGTCGCTATCGCTCGAGCCCTAGCAAATCGCCCCAAACTGCTTTTAGCTGATGAGCCAACGGGAAACCTGGATCCAAACACCACCGACGACATTATGAGTCTGTTGAGCAGAATCAACCTGTCGGGCACCACGATCGTCATGGCGACCCACGACCGCAGAATCGTGGACCAGATGCGCAAGCGAGTGATTCAGGTCAGCGGCGGCAAGATTGTCCGCGACCAGGCGGAGGCCGGTTACAAGGAACTGCCTACCGATCAAACTGGCATTCTGCCCGAGTCGGAGGATTTGGTTTGAAGATAGGTTTTCTCCTGGGCGAGGCTTGGGCCGGCATAAGAAGCAATTTGGCGATGGTTTTTGCCATCATCATCGTCTCGCTGGTGTCCTTCTCCTTTGCCTCGATTGCCGCCCTGATGCAGCTTCAGGTCAGTGAAATGCGGGGATTCTGGTTTGACCAATCAAGGGTCCAGGTGTTTTTGTGTGCCGAGACCTCGGCGCAGGAGCTATGCCCACAGGGTGCAATAACTGTTGACCAGGTGACCTCTATTGAACTTCAGCTCAATTCGCCTGCGCTGGCTCCGTATGTTGAAAGCTACGAGTTTTTTGACTCAGAGGCCGTATACCAGCAGCTGCTGGGGCAGCTGGGGCCATCGGATATCACCAGCTACATCTTCCCTCAGCAGCTGAACCAGATGTTTTCTATCAAACTGGAAAACCCTGCCGATTCTGATTTGGTCCTAGAGGCCTTAGGTGGCTTCAGCGGGGTGGAGGTAATCTCCGATCAATCGCGCTATTTTGACCAGATCTTTGCCTTCTTCGACTTCGGGTCGCTGCTAGCAGCGGCTGTTGCCGCGGTGATGATGCTCACGGCCGCGCTGTTGATTTTCACCACCATCAGACTCAGCGCGCTGGCTCGGGCCAGGGAAATATCCATCATGCGCCTGGTGGGTGCCAGTGCCACCATGATTCAGATTCCGTTTTTGCTTGAGGGCGTCTTGGTAACCAGCATCGGTGCCGCTTTGGGAGGGGTAGCAACCTACTTTGCGGTCGGCTATCTAGTGGATGCTGCGACGGAAGCCAACTTGTCGCTGTTCGTGTTTGTGGATCAGGCGGCGGTCTGGCCAATTGCTCTTACTATGGTTGGACTCGCTGCGGTGATTGCTACCGTAGCTTCCGGAGCTTCAATCCAGAAGTTCCTCAGAGTCTAGGAGCGGTTGTGCCAAAGGAACGCGGTCAAAAGGTCGTGGCAACTAACCGTAAGGCGCGCTATGACTATTTCATTGAGGACACCTACGAAGCCGGGATGGTGCTAACCGGCACCGAGGTAAAGAGCTTGAGATTGGGCCGAGCATCTTTGGTCGATGGTTACGCCACCATTCAAAACGGTGAAGTATGGCTGGAAAACGTCCACATCCCGGAGTTCACGTTTGGATCTTGGACTAACCACTCCACCCGCCGCCGGCGCAAGCTGCTGCTAAACCGAGCCGAAATCATGAAGATTCAACGGGCAGTGGAGGGCACCAGCATGACCCTGATTCCGCTCTCGCTGTATTTTTCCGATGGCAAAGCAAAGCTTGAGTTAGCGGTAGCCAGGGGCAAGAAGCACTATGACAAGCGCGAGACACTGAAGCGTGCCACCGACGAACGTGAGGCAAAACGCGCGATGGCTCAAGCCAATCGCGGTGAATAGTCAGCCGGTCTCGGGAAGTTGATTTATTCTGGTAGCACTAAGGAGAAATCTTGACCTACATAATTGCCCTTCCATGTGTGGATGTAAAAGACAAAGCCTGCATCGACGAATGCCCGGTTGACTGCATTTACGAGGGTGACCGCATGCTTTACATACACCCTGATGAGTGCGTGGATTGTGGAGCTTGCGAGCCGGTGTGCCCGGTAGAGGCCATCTACTACGAGGATGATGTCCCGGGGGAGTGGGCCGAGTACTACAACGCAAACGTCGATTTCTTCTCCGAGATTGGTTCTCCTGGAGGTGCGGCAAAGACCGGACCGATCAAGGGCGACCACCCACTAGTTGCAGCGCTGCCGCCGCAGCAGTAAAAAAGATTCGGCCAAGGCTGGATTTTCTCTAGGTTTTGGCGTATTCTTGCCAGCTGGTAATGATTCCCCCTGTTTCAAGGCCCACTGTTCTTGTGCCGGGGATCCCCAAAAGACTTAGAAGAGGTTATCCAAGATGCCAGTACCAAAGCGTCGCAAGTCTCGCGCCAACACTCACGCGCGTCGTTCCCAGTGGAAGGCCGCCAAGGTCACCCTGGTCAAGACCGTTGAGAACGGCGAGGTAACCTACAGCCTCCCTCACCGCGCCAAGGTCGTAACCGACTCCGTTGGCAATGAGCTCTTCATGGAGTACAAGGGCCGCAAGGTCGCTGACGCCTAAACCAATGTCTAGTGACGAGCTCATCGAAAAGCTCGGTACCCAGATAGATTCCGAGCTGTTTCAGCTCGCCCTCACCCACTCTTCCTATGCCTATGAAAAAGGTGGCGAAAATAACGAGCGCCTGGAATTCCTAGGTGATTCGATCCTGGGCCAATTGGTGGCAGTGGAAGTTTTTCAGAGATTCCCCGATTCCTCCGAAGGTGATCTAACTCGTGTTAAGAACTCGGTGGTTTCCGCACCTGCTCTGGCAACCGCCGCAAACCGAATCCAGCTTGGAAAGTACCTCAGGCTTGGAAAAGGCGAAACCTCCAGTGGCGGAGCTTCGAAGATAAACGTTCTGGCCGATGCGTTTGAGGCGCTAATTGGTGCGGCATACCTATCCGGCGGCATTGAAGCTGCCAAAGCAATCGTTGCCGGACACAT
>JALQVB010000006.1 GCA_023260495.1 Aquiluna sp. | reverse complement strand
GGTCAGGGTTGATTCATCCAGCATCAGATTGCTGCACTCGAGAATTTCTAGATCAGCGGGGACTCGGTCCCCTTCAGCTAACACAACTAGGTCACCGACAACCAGCTCGCTACTAGGTATTTGAATTAACTGGCCAGCGCGAATCACATGGGCTTGGGGTGCTGCAATTGCGTTCAGCGCTTCCAACGCCTTCTCAGCCCTGCCCTCTTGATAGACGGTGGTGGTTATGACGATGAAGACCATCAACAGCAAAACGGCCGCATCGATCGGCTCGGCCAGAAACAGGCTCACCAGCCCAGCAGCAATCAAAAGCAGGAACATCGGCTCTTTTGCGAAGCTAAAGATCCTTTTCAGGGGGCTTGGCGGTTTTTGAGAATTAAGCACATTCGAGCCGAATTGCGCTCTAGCCACTGAGACTTCTTGCTCAGTCAGTCCGCGCGAGAGGTTGTTTGCCACAACTTCAAACTATCAGCAGCTAGATAGCGTAAATTCGTCTCATGGCCAAATCAGAGTTGAACCTGGACGCATGGGAGCAATTCGTAGCTTCAAGAAGAACCACAAGAGACTTTCTATCAACCCCAATCCCCCAAGAAGTCATTGATGCAATCCTGAAAGACGCCATGACTGCGCCCTCATGGTCAAATACCAGGCCCTATCTGGTTGGTGTAGCGCAGGGTGAGGTTCGCGATCGAATTTCCGCAGCGTTTTTAGCCCGTTGGGAAAAAGCCTCGGCTGCAATCGCTGGAGGCGTTTGGGGGAAAGCAAAATTGCTTATTACGCGATTCGGCCTGCCCAAGAGTGACTACAAAGTGAACCGCAAGTACCCCGATGATCTAAAGCCGAGAAGTGCAAAGGTTGGTGCCGACCTCTACGGCCTATTGGGCGTCGATCGGGATGACCACGAGGGTCGAAGAGCCCAATGGGCAAAGAACTATGAGTTCTTTGGTGCACCGGTGTCTTTCTTCATCTTTACCCATTCGGGTTTGGGTGAATACTCAGTTTCCGATGCAGGACTTTTTATGCAGAACCTAATGCTCTCGGCTCACGCCAGGGGCCTTGGAACCTGCGCTCAAGGCGCAAGCGCTCTGTGGGCAGATCCAGTCAGAGCAGAGTTCAACGTGCCTAGCGATTACAAATTACTTTGTGGTATCGCGTTGGGATATCCAAGCGAACATAAAGTAAATGGATTTCAGGCGGAGCGCCTACCTATTTCGGAAATCGTGGTGCAGCCAGTAAATGATTGATTTTCAGGATCAAGGTTTTATCTCAGATCCCTACCCCGCTCTAAAAGAACTGCGTGCTGCAGGCCGACCGGTATGGCACGAAGACTTGGGTATGTTTCTAGCCTCAACTCATCAGGATGCCAATGCTGTGCTGCGAAATAGATCGCTGGGGAGAATCTTCAAGCCCAAAGAGCCAGCAACTGAATGGGACACATTCAATTGGCTGCATGCGGATTCAATCTTGGATTCGGAGCCACCTAAACACACCAGGCTTCGCTCTCTTGTGATGAAGGCCTTCAACCCAAAGAAAATCGAAAGCATGCGGCCAGATGTTGAGCGCATCACAGCGCAACTTTTAGATTCCATTAACCCATCAGGTTTTGATCTGATCGCAGACTTTGCCGAGCCGCTTCCAGTAAAAATCATTGCGTCAATGCTTGGGTTCCCTGATGAAGACGAGCACCTACTTCGCCCTTGGTCACAGGCAATTGTAAAAATGTATGAAGTTGACCCGAGCGAGCAAGACAAAAAGCAAGCTCAGGTAGCTTCTCAAGAGTTTGCCGATTATGTTCACAAACTCATGGTCGCACGCAAGCAAAACCCAGGACCAGATCTGATTACAGATTTGGCATTGGTTGAGGAAGATGGCGAGAGGCTAAACGCGCATGAACTGATCGCAACCTGCGTGCTGCTGTTGAACGCTGGTCACGAAGCTAGCGTGAATGGCTTTGGTAATGGGTTTGTAGCAGCACTGGAGCATGAAGATCAGATGACTCTGCTTAGAGAAAGGCCAACCGAGATCGCTGCCACTGCAATCGATGAGTTCTTGAGGTTCGATGCCCCGCTTCATCTATTCGAAAGAACTGCTACGCAAGACACCGAGATCGGTGGAGTTGAAATAAAGGTGGGACAAAAGATTTCTGCCCTGTTGGGAAGCGCCAATAGGGACGAGTCCGTTTTTGAAAATTCCGACCAGCTAGATCTAACAAGAGACCCTAACCCTCACATTGGCTTCGGGGCCGGAATCCACTTCTGCATTGGAGCTCCACTGGCCCGCATGGAAATGACAACCTCGCTTCCTATGCTGATGGAGAAGTTCCCGAACATCGAGCTTGCGAAGACCCCGATTAGAAGACCAACCTTCGTTTTGCGAGGCTACGAAGAGATTCTGGTTAGGGCTTAACCCTCAGCCAAAACAATCACTCGATCTTCAGAGCCGAGTTTGAACTTGTTCGATTTATCTGGGTTAAGAACGATTCCGAATCGAGATTCGCTATCGCCTTCAAGTGCCTTGAGTCTGTAACCAAGAGCGGTTTCGCCACGCTTCGCTGCGGCTTCAACCAAGACATGCATGTCCACCTCAGTATCTAGCTTCACGAACCAACTTGCAGGCAACAGGCTGATCTCAGAACCTTCTGAAGAGAACAGGTAACGGAAGACGTCGGAAAGTTTCTGATTTTCGGAAATCTGCGACATCATCAATCCAATTAGCTGATCGCTGACAATAAAGTCATCAGCCTCTGTGCTCTCGGCTAGTTTTCGATTTTTATCGTTGAGCATCTCGGACACGATGTTGAAGCTCTTACCCAGATCCCTGGCCATATCGCGCAGCTGCAGAAGGGTGATCAACGTAAGCGCATCGGCAGCTTCGTCTGAAAGCTCCCTGTTTGCCAAAACCACAATGTGGTCAAAGCTTGAAACATTAAGCGAATCCAGTAGCTGACGGCTAGTTGCATCTCCCTGAATGAAATTCACTTTGAGGTTTGGCTTTGAACCAATTTTGTGGTCTTGGCTCTTGGCAACAATCGTGACCGATGATCCTTTAGCAACATACTCACCCAGCTCGGAGATGATCACTGGAAGGTTATCGCTGGTGCCAAGAATCAAAGTCTTATCGGGCTTTTGCGCCGATGGCTTGGTGATTGATAACAGGGCCCTATCAATACTGGAGAAGTCCTCGGTCTTAATCTCACTATCGTCAGGTGCAACCAAAATGAGCTCGTCGCTAGCCTTGATTTTGCTGGCAGGCTTCTGATTCAAAAGAACTTGACCATCTCGATAAAGGCCGATGAGGGTTGAGTTTGAATACGCGTGCTGAGCTTTTAGATAGGTTGAGCCAGCAAGCTGATTGGCATCTTGGAAGTAAATCTCATCGCCATCAAAATCAAGTAGCTCTAAAAAGATTTGGCTTAGACCTGACTGCCTCGCGGTCTGCACCATGATTCTGCTCATCACATCGGAGGCAAGTATCCACTTAACTTCGGTCTCGCTTACCAGCCGGGCTGCTTCAAGATTTTCTTCGTCTTTGATCTCAGCAACGATCTGATACTTCTCTGACTTGCGATTTGGGTTGTTGACTAGTGCCAAGCAGGTTTTGATGGTTGCAAGATCTGCATTATCAGAGTCATCAGAAGCCAAGACAATTACCGACCTCGCCCCTTGGTGATTGACCAATTCAAGGTCTGAAAGTTGCATCGGGTCACCGGTGCGAACGACCACCTTGGTCTTGAAGGTGTTAGTAACTTGCTCGCGAATTTCATCTTCCATCTCGACCTTGTCGCGATCAGCCAAAATCACAATCGATGCCTTTTTGCGCGATTGGTTAGCAATCGACAGTTCGGAGATGAGTGAGAAAACTCTCGAATTCCAACCAAGAATCAACGTGTGGTCGGTTTCTAAAACCCGAGATCTGCCTTTTCGAAGCGCTTCAACCTTTGCATCAAATGCGCCGGAGATGATTCCAATCAAACCGGCCAAGAAGACCAGGCCACCAAACGTTGTGATGAGCATGATGGTTCGATAGGCGAAACCCGAGTCCCCAACCACAGTTCCAGGGTCGAGGGCATGCATGAGGGAGAACCAAAGCATCTCGCCGAAGCTCTCGCTTGGCTCGGGATAGGCGCTGAATGCAACGACCAGCACGGTCATCACACCAACGAACACCAGTGTGATTACAAGTAGCAACCCGATGAGTGAGGCAAGGCCTTTACTCATTGCATTATCGAACCAATAGCGGAAGCGCTCTAGGAAAGAGTTCATTAAAATCCCCTTTTATCCAGGGGTCAGTCTATAAAGCTAGCCCTTGGTGGAGCCCAAGGTGAGGCCGGAAACAAACTGTTTGCGCAGAATAAAGAAGACCAAGAGTGTTGGAATAGCTGCGATCATCGCTCCTGCCGCCAACAAGTTGTAGTCGGTAACGAACTCACCTTGCAACCTACCTAGAGCTGAGGTGATCGGTCTCTTCTTGTCGGTAGACATAAGAACCAATGCCCAGAAGAAGTCGTTGTAAATCCAGGTTGTCATCAACACGCCAAGCGATGCCAGAGGTGGTCGAAGTAGCGGCAACATGACCCTGAAGAAGTGGGTGAATACCGAGGCGCCATCAACCTGAGCCGACTCAGAAATCTCTTTCGGAATGGTCTTCATGTATGAGCTGAGCACGAAGGTTGCGAAACCCATTTGGAAGGCGACGTGAATCAGAACAACGCCCCATGGGGAATCGTAAAGGATTCTTCTGTCACCCACTAGGTCGCCAAGCGCCAAATACATCTTGAAAACTGGGATGAACACCAATTGCGCTGGAAGCATGTTTCCTGCGGTGAACAAAAGCAGCATGGCAACGTTGAACTTGAACGAGTATCGGGTTACAACAAATGCCATCAAGGAACCAAAGAACAGCGTTAGGAATACCGCTGGAATGGTGATGATTGCTGTGTTGTAGAAGTAGGTTGGCAACTCCATGCGCTCGATTGCGTCAATGTAGTTATCGAAGTTCAGTTCACTCGGCAAAGACAAAAGACCATTTGCGCGGATGTCTTTGTATGGGCGCAGCGAAGAATAAAGCGTCCAAACGATTGGGAAGAGCCAAACGATAGCAAAGACACCAAGAACGATCGAGATGATTCGGTCTTTGACCTTCTGAGAATCTTTGTTGGCTTTGCCTTTTACGACGCTAGTCATCGGACGTCCTCCCTGAACTGCTGCTGGAGGTAGGCGATGATCGGCACGATCGATAGCAAGAAGAGAATCACAGCGTAGGCGGCACCCTTCATCGAAGCGCCCTCACCTGCGATGTTTTCAAAGACCAAAACTCCAAGAATCGGCAAGCCGCCTCGGCCACCGTAAATGATGTAGACCATGTCGAATGCGCGGATTGATTCGATGATGGTGATGACGATCACGATGATGTTCACCGGCTGCATCGCAGGGAAGATCACCTTGCGGAAAGTCTCCCACTCGGTAGCACCATCAATCGCTGCTGCTTCACGAAGTGTGGCATCAATGGCCTTTAGTCCAGCTAAGTACAAAAGCATGATGTAACCGATGTGACGCCAAGAGGCCATGATCAAAATCACCCAGAGGTTGTAGCGATCATCACCGAAGAATGAAACTGCCTCTGAAATCGGAAGACCTAGCAGACCGTTTACAAATCCGTCTGGGCGAAGTAGGAAGTTCCAGATGATTCCGATGACTGCCATCGATAGCACTACCGGCAGGTAGTAGGCAGACTGATAAAACTTGTGGCCACGAATCTCGCGGTCAATTTGGTAGGCAAGCAAAATTCCAAGTGGAGTTGCGATTGCTCCAAACCATAGGAGCCATACGACGTTGACCTTTACAGCTTCCCAGAAGCGCGGGGTCTCGAAGAAGATGTTTTGGTAGTTCGCCAAACCTGACCACTGGATGTCCTCGATGTGGATACCGGTCCAGTAGGTGAAAGATAAATAAATGGTCGCTAGCGCTGGAAACCAAACCAGGGCGACGTGCAGGAAAGTTGGCAGGCCGATGAATAGGCCAAGAGTTAGTTTGTCTCTACCAGAGAAGGTACGACGGCGACGAGAAGTTTTTTTCTCTGCCGCCGTCGTACTCATCACTGCTATTTCTTTTGTTGCTTACTGCTTATAGAGCAGGAAGGGCATCCCACTGTGACTGTAGCGACTCCAGCATGCTGTCTACGCTGGTTGGGTCCTTGAACCAGCCCTGGAATGCAGGTCCAACGATTGGGCCTGCGAAGTCTGGGCGGGTGTCGCGGTCTAGGAACTGGGTGATGTACTTCGCCTCGTTCATAACAGCTAGCTGCTGAGTCTGGAAGGCGTCGTAGCTTGAGCGGTCCTGGCCGTTGTTAGCAGAGGTCATTGGGATACCGGTGTCAAGCATTGCCTGCACACCCTCCATGTCTCCAGCGAACTTGATTAGGTCCTTACCACCGTCATTGTTTGAACCATTCTTTGCAACGCAGAAACCATCGATTGGAGCGTCGACTGTGTCGCGTCCGTGGTCTGGGTTGATCTCAGGGAATGGAACGATCATCAGGTCGTCGTAGTCTTCCTGGCTCTGCTCGAGGAAGTTTCCACCGAACCATGAGCCGTTGAAGAAGAAGCCGGCCTGACGCTGAAGCAACAGCTGCATTGCGCCGTCCCACTCGAGGTCTAGAACGTTGGTGTTCATGTATGGAAGTAGCTTCTCCCAGTGAGCGAATACGTCCTTTACTCGGTCGTCGGTCCACTTCTCACGGCCACCTAGTAGGTCGACGTGGAACTGGTAGCCGTTGATACGAGCGTTCAGGATGTCGAAGGTTCCCATGGCTTCCCAACCACCCTTGTCGGCGGATGCTAGACCAATGAGTCCCTGTCCCTTCAGCTCCTCAAGAGCGGCCATGAAGTCATCCCAGTTGTAGATGTCCTCTGGGTTCATGCCGATCTCGGCCATCATGGACTTGCGGAAGTGCAGACCCCATGGGTACCAGCTCTGTGGCACGAAGTACTGCTTTCCGTCTAGACCGGTGGAAGCAATCTTGTAGCTCTCGTTGTACTGGTCGCCGATCTCGTCCCAAACGTCAGAGATGTCAACGAGCAGGTCCTGAGAAGCGAAGAACTGCATACGGTAACCGGCCATCCACTGGAAGCAGTCGTCAGGGGTTCCCTGGAGGTACTGCGACAGGTTGTTCTGGAAAGCGTTCGACTCGGTTGCGTTGTAGGTGACCTCGTTGCCAGTCTTGGCAACGTAAGCGTCAACCAGACCCTTTAGCTGGATGGTTGGCGACTCGTCAACGGTACGTGCACCGAAAGAAATTGGACCGGTGCCCCCGCCTGCACAACCGGCAAGCATTGTGGCACCAGCGATACCTAGACCACCAGCGGCCGCACCCTTAAGGAGAAGGCGACGGTCAACTTCGTGGTTTGTTACTTTGTTCAGCATTGAACCTCCTAGTTGGACTCTTGATTACAAGAGTAGACCTGCTAATTCGTCGAAGGTAACAGATTTCATAACAAAATAATCACAAACGAACATTTTTGTTCAAGTGCGAACATTTTCCAAAATCAGCAAAGGTACGGTGGCTACCGTCTAGCGACTCTTATTTGCTTGAAATTGCCACTAAGTCGGCGTGATCTGCCGCCTCAAGCACCGTGATTGTGAAATCACCGAAAGTGACTGATTCGCCCGCCTTCAGTGGCGCATCCGGAACAATTAGAGGAATGTCCCGTTCTGGCTCTCGCCCCGGACCCAAGATCAACCTGGCCCCATGTTCGCGTCTCTGATCTTGGGTGTTGATCTCGTAAACGAGTAAGCCTTCACTTTCTGATTGCAGCTTGTAGTTGATGCCGGTGGCTCGGATGGACTCTAAGACGATGACGCGGCTGTCTGATATGGGCAGGGCTACTATTTTTTCGCCTTGGCTAATCACCGAGGATGCTTTGATAGCAAAGGTTCCGGGTTTTCCCGGATCAGCACAAATGACCTGCTCGTCGCGTAGAAACCCCGTGATCCACTTGTTCCAACCTAAACGGTCGGTCAGAGAAGTTGACTGAAGGCCCCAGCCTGCCATCCCAAGGTCTGTGGGGTCACCATCCTTGCGATTTTGAAAATAGTTGGATCCGTTAGGGTCGTCCAAGCCGCTGCCCACGTGACCGAGTTCATGGATGACCCAGGTGGGCATAATCATTGGGAAGTCGGGGACAAATTTGGTTGTGTAAGTCTTCGGCGGGATTGTCATCACGGTCTTGTTTTTCCATGGAAGCGCCGCTTGTTCCAGCACCCCTCTTGGGGTGCCCGGAGTCGTAACGACAATCACACCATCCCACTGATCAAAATTCAGCTCTCGGTCTAGCCGGGCTAAGACACGATCAGCGAATACCTGACGCTTTTCACGGCTTGATGAGTGTGAGATTCCATAATCTCTTAGGCTCTCACCCAGGTCAAAATATGTGGGTGAAAATTGAACTTCGAAGTCATCTCCGAAGTCGTTCATTCCATTTACCCACTGTTCGATAAATTCACCATCTGGCGCATAGTCTGTCGCTGGGGTTCCTGCGCTGGTCGCACTGTCCGTACCCGATACGCCCGCTATCAGGAGCCTGCCCGAAGGCTTTGGAAAAATATTTGCGTACTGGTCCACTTGGTGCGCAAGAGGAAAGGCTCGATTTGTAGGGTCTTGACTATTGGGGCCAGGGTCAAAATTCAGTATCTTGCACTCTTCGATGTCTAAAGATGCTTGATCCCCTAACCAACCGCTGGGGAAGTCACCATCTGGAATCGCATCTACCCATGCGGTTGGCCCGATGCAGAAGCCTGTTTTTCTCCCCCATTCGTAAAGCTCCTCCCAGCCGGCATCGAAGGTTCCGTAATCACAAAATTCGGAATAGCCGTTGCGATTCGAATCTTCGTTGGCAACGGATTCGGTTTCCACTTCGCTAGAGGGATCAGAGCTTGATGACTCATAATGTGGCGCAGTAGTTGACTCCATACCGGCAGCAGCGCAGGAAGTCAGCGCAAGAGACAGGCCGACAAGCAGAAACACGTATTTCATTTCCCCACCCCCCACTCGCAAGGCTATCTCAACATGGACATAGCACGACAGAGGGTTGGCTCAGCACAGCTGATCCACTTTAGTAAGAGTCTTTTCGCCGCCTAGGCGCGGACCGAAACCTCTTCCAAAAGTTCGTTGACCATGGGAACCACCTTGGTGGCATACAGCTCGATGGAGCGCATCAGGTGCTCGTGTGGCATCGGACCATTTGCATACTTGAGGTCAAACCTCGAGGCGCCAACCGAGGAGATTGCGTAGGCAATCTTCTTGGCCACCGTCTCCGGAGATCCAACGTAGAGCGAGCCACTCTTGACTTCGGACATGTAGTGCATCTTGGTGGTTGGTCCCCAGCCGCGCTCGCGACCGATCCTGCCAAAAGCAGTTTCGTAATGTGGCCACTGCAACTCTGCCGCCTCTTCGTCGGTGTCGGCGATAAATCCAGGTGAGTGGATAGAGACTGGCAACTGCTCCATGCCATTGATGGCCAATTGCTCTCGATACAGCCCGGCAAACGGTGCAAACCGTGCAGGGTCGCCGCCGATGATGGCAAGCGCCATCGGAATTCCGAGTCGAGCGGCGCGAACCACCGACTCCGGCGATCCGCCAACACCCACCCGAAGCGGGATCTTGCCGCGCTCGGTGATTGGGTAAACCTGTTGGTTATTGAGTCCAGCCCTGGTGGTTCCCTGCCAGGTGACTGGCTGTTCCTTCAGTAGCTCCACGAGCAGCTCCAGCTTTTCCTCGAAAAGAACGTGGTAGTCATTGAGGTCATAGCCAAACAGCGGGAATGACTCGATGAACGAACCCCGACCAGCGGTGATCTCCGCCCGGCCGTTGGAAAGGGCATCGATGGTGGCAAATCTCTGGTAGACGCGAACTGGGTCCTCGGAGGACAGCACTGTCACACCGGTTCCGATACGTATGTTCTGGGTTACGGTTGCAATTCCAGCCAGAACAGTGTCGGGGGCGCTAATCGCGTAGTCATCGCGGTGGTGCTCGCCTATATTGATGCCATCAAGCCCTAGCTCATCGGCTAGCTTGGCCTGTTCGACCACGTCGCGAATAACTTGGCCGGCACTCTTGGGATTGCCATCAAGATCGACCGAGACGTCACCGAACGTATCTAAACCAAATTCAAGCTTGCTCATGCACAACAGTCTAGGGGGTCTAGACAAAAAAGCAAATTACTCGGCTGCTGCCAGCTGGCCGCAGGCTCCGTCGATCTCCTTGCCACGAGTGTCCCGCAGCGTGGTTGGGATGCCATTGTCTTCCAAAATGCTCACGAAGCTCGCTGTTTGCTTTTCGGTGCTAGCGGTCCAGACCGATCCCGGAGTCGGGTTGAGTGGAATCGGGTTGACATGCACCCAGCCCTTACCTCGGGCATTCAACTTGTCGGCGAGCAGCTGCGCCCTCCAGTCGTGATCGTTCATGTCCTTGATGAGCGCGTATTCGATGGAGACTCTTCTGCCGGTCTTGTCAAAATAGGCTCTTGCGGCATCAAGTGCCTCGTCCACCTGCCACTTTGAGTTCACCGGAATCAGCTCATCCCTCAGCTCATCATCGGGAGCGTGCAGCGAGAGCGCGAACGTGAGTTGCAGATCTTCATCGGCCAGCTTCTTGATGCCAGGCACCAGGCCGACTGTGGAAACGGTGATGTTTCTTGCGCTCATGCCTAGCCCATCGGGCTGCTCGGCGAGCATGGTTCGCACAGCGCTCATCAGCGGGTTGTAATTTGCCAGCGGTTCACCCATGCCCATGAAGACAATGTTGGAAACTCGCTCGCCCTCATGTTTTTGTTTGCCGAGCTCGCCTGCTGCGATGGCAGCGTTAGCTCGGACCACCTGGTCCACAATCTCTGCAGCACTCATGTTGCGCGTCAGGCCAGCCTGGCCGGTTGCGCAAAACGGGCAGTTCATGCCGCAGCCAGCCTGGGAAGAAATACATAGTGTGATCCGGTTCGAGTAGCGCATCAGCACACTCTCCACCAGGGCGCCATCGAACAGTTTCCAGAGAAACTTGATCGTCTTGCCATCGTCGGTCTTCAGTCTGCGAACCTCGGTAAGAAGGTTTGGCAGCACCTTGGCGACCAGCTCAGCTCGCCCCTCCTTGGGAAGGTCCGTCATGGCATCAGCATCTGAGCTGTAGTGGGAGAAATAGTGTGTCGCGATTTGCTTGGCACGGAAACCTGGAATGCCCAGCTCCTGGATGCGCTCTTTGCGCTCTGCCGGGGTTAGGTCGGCAAGGTGGACGGGAGGTTTGCCACGCTTGACTTCGGCAAACTGCAGTAGCGGCTTGCCGCTCTCGTCCTTGCGCTGCTCCCAGCCCTCGGTCCTGGGTCTTACCTGCTTCTCCACAGACAAAGTCTAGGTGGTGGCGTCAACGACCCAGTCGAGATTCAAGGCCAGAATCCTTCGATCTGCCGTTATCAACCCCAGCCCGTTAGCCCTAGCAACAGCCATAATCTGCCGGTCCATTGGGTCTGGGACTTGGTGGGCGTGAAAACTAGCGAACTCGCTTGCAGCAGAACGCCCAAACGAAAGCTCCCCCATGCCGAGATCATGCCAACGTTCAATGTCGAGCTTCCCAAACTGAAGTTTTCCAGATTTGGACTTAAATCCCAACTCTGCAATGGAGATGGTCGAGTAGAAGAGGTCTTGAAACTTCAGAATCTGCGTTGCACCCTTACCAAGTCGGCTGGGTCGCTCATTTACCCACATCAGAACCTGCGAATCTAGGAGGTAACCGTTACTCATCAAACTCGCCGTATTCGATGGAGTCCAAAAACTCTTGGTCTAGGCGGTCCCATTCTTCATCTGAGATGTAGCCCATGGTTCCGCGAATAACACTGAAGTCCCGCGGCTCTGTTCGTTCCCCTGGCTGCAGGGGAACCATCTTCATAATCACCTTGCCATTGCGGGCAACAAAGACCTGCTCGCCCGACTCCACCAACTTGGCTAGCTTGGAAAACTGCGTCTTTGCCTCGTGCATATTCACCGTCATGACCATAACGATAAGGTTAGTCCGCTTAGTCCGCTAGAGGCAATTGTTTGGCCTGTGGAGAAGCTACTCTTTCGGCTTGCCGCCGAAGAACTTGAGGGGATCTTTGAGCATCTTCGCCACGATGCCCATGGGTGAATTCTCAAAACCAACTGGTGCCACCTGACTCACGCTGCGCTTCATTTCACGCTGGGTTGCCTGCTGCACCGCACCACACGTTACGCACTTGGTGCCGTATTCAATCTTGCCGACGTAGATGGTCTCGCGACCCTTATCGGAATGACAGAACCCACAAATCTCCGGTAGTTCCGCCATTTGACTCCTTAGATACCGAGCTCTTCCTGCATCTTGCGCAGCTTGAAGATTGTCGCGTTTTCGTCCAACTCAACATCATCGTAGGTGACGAGGTGGTCGATTGGCAGGTCTCGCTTGGCTACAGCATTCTGCAATAGGCCAATTGGAACCAGATTGTCGCGACGAGCATCCTCTACGCGGTCGGCAACACCGCGAGCGGAGTAGCCACCAATGCCGTCGAACTTCTCGCCGGCCTTGTGTTCCTTCTTTGTCGAGGCAATAACCTCGGTCATCAGCGAGTCGCAGGTGAGGGTCTCGTAGCCATCCACCAGCATCTTTGCCACCGTCATAGGTGCCTCAACGGAAGCGAGGTGGTATGGGCGGTAAAGAGCGAAGTAAGGACCAGGTCCCATCGAGAGGTAGCTCATCTCTTCTGCTACGTATGGGCTGTCGGTCTTGATCACAACAAACACACCTGGCGCTACATCACCGGTGCAGTAGTCGACCACGCCGGTCTCCTCCAGCACGCCACCCTCGGCTACCGGCTTGAAAACATCCTGCAGCGTGGTTCTGGTGGCTTGGGGTCCAACCATGCCGCGCTTGGTCAGCTTCAAACCAGTGGCGTTTGCCAGAGCCGACATCTCGATCATGGTCTTGGAACCATCGGTGAAAGAAGCCAGCATCTTTGGGTTCATGTGCTTCTTCGCTGCGCGCTCAGCAACGGTGTCGGGGTTGGAGTGTGGCTCGAACGGGTTGTTCTTACCCTTACCCGCCATCACTACTTCGAAGGAAAGGTCCTTCGCAAAGTCCACGAGCTCCTTGGCCTCTGCTGGCTCGTCACCGTTGCAGACCGAGTAGAGCACTCCATTGTCCTTAGCGAGCTTGTGCAGCATTGGGCCGACGGTTACGTCTGCCTCAACATTGAGCGTGGCAACGTGCTTCTTAGCTAGCAATGCGTGATACATCACATCGGCACCAACGGCAGCAACGCCGGTGGCCTCGACCACCACGTCGACATCAAGCTCGTTGATGATGGCCGCGTTGGTGGTGCCCACGGGCTGTCCGGCAGCGATCAGCTTGTTCAGCTCGGCTGCATCCTCAGAAATAGTTGGCTCTGGGTGTCCCAGGTCATGGAAGGCCTGGTTGATTCTCTCTGGAGCAATATCTGCAACCGCCGCTACTGCTAACCCCAAGCGGTGGGCCTGTGAGGCAAAGCCTCGTCCCATTTGGCCGGCCCCCACCAGCGCGATTCTGAAAGGCCTGCCTTGCTGCTGGGCAAGTTCGGCCAATTTACGGCGGTACTGCATTACTAGCTCCTAGTTATTTCGATTTTGGTGCCGATCTTCACCGCCGGCAGTTCCACTTGTGGAATGCAGACGTCCCCCGGAAGATCAGCAGTGGTGTTTCCGTTGGCCTTTAGGTTGAGGTGCCCGAGGTTGTAAAGGTTGTCGTTGGCTACCGATCCCACGGCGAGTACTGGGAATACGTTTCCATCAATGGAAACCTGGTCGCCTTCCTTTACCTGGCCCTCTGCATGCTCCACCTTGTGGATGATGCAGAAGGTGCGCAGTTCCTCTGGAGCACTCTCACCAAAAAAGACCAACATTCCCTCAGCAATAAATGCAGGGACAAGCTCGCCGATCTCAGTGACCGTGCTTGAATACAGCACTGTCATAGGTTTACGCCGGGTTGATGTTGTCCAGCTTCACACCGGTGACCAGCAGGTCCTCGGTGATAAACATGGCAAGAGGGCCGGCAGGGGAAGTGGCGTGGATGTCCACAGTTGGAACCTTCTTCATCGGATAGACACCAATGCGAGCGGTTCCACCACAGTCGATTACCGCAACTGCGATCTCGTCAAACTTTTTCGAGGAGCTGAAGCCGTCGAATGCGATGCCGCCGGTCAGGTCGGCGATCTTCTGGGCCAGTGGGTGAATTCCACCGCCAGTTACGGAGTAGATGTATGGCTTGGCATCGGTTGGCTTGATTACCAGTGGGCCGCCCCAGCCGCCTTGTCCCTTTTCAATTTTCACTGCCTTGTACTCGGCCATTTGTATCTCCTTCAACGTCCTTGTTGGTTTAGTAAGTCTCTGTTTAGGTACAGAGGATGGGCCGAAAAGTTATCGACCCATCCTCTGTAAACCCCCGAAAGGATTTTTTTGTTTCTTTAGCTGTACATTCCGAAGCTGGCTACGTAAGCAATTACGACCGACAGCGGACCGGTGATCAGACGGGAGAACAGCACAGCTGGAACACCGACCTCAACGGTCTCTGGTTCTGCCTCTCCTAGAGCCAGACCCACTGGAATGAAGTCACAACCAACCTGAGGGTTGATAGCGAACAGAGCTGGAAGAGCCATCTGTGGAGGGATGTTTCCACGTCCGATCTCAACACCGAGCAGGGTTCCAACTACCTGTGCGATAACAGCACCTGGGCCCAGCAGCGGGGAGAGAACAGGGATAGCACAAACTACCGAGACAATCAGAAGACCAACGATGTTTCCAGCGAGGCCCTTGATGCCCTGAGCAATCCAGTCACCAACACCGGTTACGAGAACGAGACCGATGATGAATGAGATGAATGCCATGAACGGCAGGATGTTACGAATGATGGTGTCGATGGTGTCGCGACCTGCTTGATACAGGGTTCCAACTACTCCACCAACGCCGCGGCCAATCTTGACCAGTAGTGCGTTTAGACCGTCCATTATGCAGCCGCCTTCCTAGCTAGCATCCTGGCGGTGATCCACTCGGTCACGATGCCTCGGATGAAGATAACTACCAGACCAACCAGCAGGTAACGAAGAGCCAGGTCACCAAGACCTAGGCCCAGCTGCGTAATACCTGCAGCAATACCTAGGTAAACAAAAAGCTCACCTGGGTTTGCGTGTGGGAACAGACCGGTAATCGGGTGAACGTAAGACACTGCGGAGTCATAGAACGCAGGCTTAAATCGCTCAGGTAGGAAACGGCCCATGGTGTAGGCCATTGGGTTCGTTAGGAAGAACACTGCTAGGAATGGCAGGACCATGTAACGAACGGGGTACCACTGAAGACCAGGCTGGGCAGCCTTTTCGCCCAACTTCTCAATCTTCTCTGGACCGATAATGCGGATTAGAGCATTTACTGCAGTTAGCAACACAACCAGAGTTGGCAGGATTCCTCCCATGAGGCCAAAGAAGACCTCACCACCTCGGTTGAAGATGCCGATGAAGTATTCAGCTCCACCTGCAATCGCTCCCCATACGCCAGTCGGTTCGGCAACCGTATCGGCGGCTAGGAATATATTCATCAACCCTCCTTTGGATCGAAACATGGTCACCCTTGACCATGCTGAAAATCACGCTAGCTGAATAGGAGGGAATCAAAGAGAGCGAATGCACTCACATTTGTGCATTCTGGTCAATCAATGTCTTGGCTGCGTGCTTGGTGGCCTCAACGACCTTTGGCTTCTGGCCTTCAACGCCGACACCGTCTACCAGGTCGGTCAACTTCTTGCCCACAACCACATCGAGCGGCACCGATTTGGCATAGACGGTGAAACCGGATAGCACCTTGGCCCCTGTCACCACACCGTCTTTTGCGGCGAGGGCGACAAAGGCGCGACCACCGCGATATCGCTTTCCGCCCATACCAACTGTGGTGAGCGTGCCGGCAGTTCGAATCTCCCGGATGTCATTGGAAAAGCGCTGCGACTGTTTCACTGCGAAGTAGAGCTGAAACACCCACATGGCTGCTACCAGCAGCAGAATCCAGACCAGAAATTCCATCTAAACCAGCTCTCCTAGCTTCTTGTTCTCGGCTGCTTCCAGCAGTCTGGTGGCGCAGTTGGAGCTGGTCACCAACTCGGAAATCAACCCGCCGCGCAGTGCCGCCAGAATACCCTCGGTCTTCTCTTCGCCGGCAGCAACTCCGACCACTCGCTTAATCTTCGCAATCTCGGCCAAATCCAGGCCAACGGTCCGGTTATCCAGCCTGGAATTCACGGCATTGCCCTCGCGATCGAAGAATCTGCCGGCCAAATCTCCGGCCCACTTCGCATAGAACTCGGGGTTTTCCGCCTCTGTCATACCCGCAGACTGCAGGATGTGCTGGGAGGAGTTAGCACCCTTGGAACCTATGCCCACAAAGGCCACGTCGGCCGTTCTTGCTGCCTCAATCACCGCTGCCACACTCGGCTCGCGCATCAGCGCCACCTTTATGTCTGGCGACTGCACGATTGTTGGGGCATGCAACACCTGGTACTGCGCATTGAACTTTTCGGCTAGCGAGCGGATAAGTGCCTCGCCCGAGTAAGTAGATGGCACCGGGGTCATCCCGCCCATCAGTGGGATGAAGGTTAGGTCGGGTCGATTCTCAGCATCTAGAGCATCGACCATCGCCTGAATCGAACGTCCCCAGGAGATAGCAACCCTAACCCGCGGCTTGAGGTGATTCAGAAATGAGCCCACCGCAAGTTGCCCCACTGCCTGATAGTCGCTGGTGCCGCGCGGCACCTTGGCCACCATGGCGGCTCGGAGGCCAAAGCGGCTCATCAACATCTCTTCAATCTCGGTCTCACGACGAGATTCCTCGATGATCTTGATCTCGACAATTCCGCGCTGTTTGGCCACCGAAAGGATGCGGGAGACATTGGATCGGGAAGTCAGCAGAGCGCGCGCAATTTGATCCTGACTCATGTTTTGCTCGTAATACATACGTGCAACCTTCACGATCAGCGCACGTTCTCTAGCTGTCGCCATTAGCCACCTCTCGAAGCAGTTGCTCAAACGTTAGTAGCGCCTCGGCAGCATCGCCTGGATCAGCGATCCGGTGATCTGCCACTAAAGTCACTTCAAGTGCAACTTTGTGATTATCGACCTTCAGGCTACCAATGTTGATGCCGGAAGACTGCGGTGGGAACAGAAGCGTGTTCGCCGACTTTATCCCGAATTCACTGAGGTCGGTGATCGAGGTGCTGGCGTCACCGAGGTTTTCAACCGCGATGCGGTTCTCTTTGGCCGAGGAGATCAGCGAGATAGCTTTCTGCTTCCAGGCATCGGTCTCGATGCCGGCTGCATCGATAGCCGGGGAAACGTAGCCCAACGGCGATCTGACCAAGGCCGCCACTCGAACGTTGGCGGGTGCAAAGCTGCCGTTCACATACTGCTGGGTGAACTTGGTGTGGCTGCGGATGGTGCCCACCCAAGCCCGAGCCAGCTGCACGAATCGCTCTGCGGCATCCTCAGCCAGCTTGCCCTTGAACTTGATCTGCTTGGTAATAGAGAACTGTGGGATGTGCATCGAGGTGTTCACCACGGTTGCAATCTGTTCTCTAGCCTTCTCTTCGCGAGAGCCGCTGGCTGGGATATCACTCTGCTTGATAATGCCGGCAGGACTTGCGGGCACCACCTGGGTGATGTCAACGCCCCACTCTTCAGCCAGCTTCCTCGCACCTGGCATTGCCAGCACCGACTGAGCATCGGCTGGAGGGTGCGCTACCGGGGGATTGGGCGCCGCGCTGGCAGCGGGGGGAATTGCTGCTGGCGCGACGGTCTCTTCAGCTGGAGCGGCAGGTTCGGCATCTCCGAACATTCCCGCCAGCAAATCTTCGCCCTCGGTCTCGAGCACAAATAGCGGTGCTCCGACTTCTAGGACCTGTCCGGGTGCTGAGCTGATCTCTACTACCTCACCCTCGTGGTCGCTCTCGACCTCCATGTCGGTCTTGTCGGTGCCAACCACGGCAACCACATCTCCCGCGGAGACCTTCTGACCCACGGTCACCAGGATCTCAACAACCTCGCCCTCGGTCATGGTCATGCTCATCTTTGGCATGACTACCGGAGTTCTTGGCATTAGACACCCCTCATAACATCTTTGGCTGCAGCGACGATGTCGGGAAGCTGCGGGACAACCGACTTCTCGAGCTGCGGAGCGTATGGGATTGGAACGTCCAGACCGGCCAGTCGCTTGACCGGCTCGGTGAGCGAGTAGATGGCTGGGCCTTCGGAAACTCTTGCGGCAATCTCGGCCATGTAGCCAACATGCTTGGGTGCCTCCTGAACCAGCATTAACCTTCCGGTCTGGGCCACCGATGCGTTGATTGGATCCATGTCCAGTGGGGTGAGACTTCGTGGGTCAATCACAGTCAGCTCGATGCCCTCGGCAGCAAGCTGGGTGGCAGCCTCGAGAGTTCTGGAAACCATGACGCCGGTTGCAACCACGGTCAGGTCCTTACCCTCACGAACTACCTTGGACTTGCCAATCTCGCTTCGGTATGCCTCCTCCGGCACGTGTCCGGAAGTCTTGTAGAGCAGCTTGTGCTCGAGAACGATCACTGGGTTTGGATCGTCCAAGGCGGCAAGCAAGAGCCCCTTGGCCTCGTAAGGGGAGGAAGGCATGACGACCTTTAGCCCCGGAACATGGGCGAACCACGCCTCAAGGCTCTGCGAGTGCTGAGCGGCAGCGCCGGTTCCCGAACCAAGTGGAGCACGCAGCACCATCGGCACGGCCAGCTCGCCACCGAGCATGAAGTGAATCTTGGCAGCCTGGTTGACAATCTGGTCCATGGCCTGGGCGGTGAAGTCCGAGAACTGAATCTCCACAATCGGCTTCATGCCGGTAAGTGCGGCACCCACCGCAGCACCGACAATGCCGAGCTCCGAAATGGGCGTATCGCGAACCCGGTCCTCGCCAAAGCGATGCACCAGATCCCCGGAGACACCGAAGGCGCCTCCATAAACTCCAATGTCCTCACCAAGCATGAAGACGCTTGGGTCGGCCTCCATGGCCTGGCCGATTGCCTCGCGTACTGCTTCGCCGTAGGTGATGATGCGCTCTGACATTAGTTCACCTCTCTAAAGACCGAAGATAGCAGCTCTGCTGGGTCTGAATCAGGAGCAGCGGATGCCTCCTGAATCGCATTTCGGATTTCACCACGAATCTTGTCAGTCACCTGATCAACTTCTTCTTGGGTGAGGACTCCCTGGTCAACGAGCTTGGTCTCAAAAATGCCAACGGGATCCTTGGTCTTCCAGAAATCAATCTCTTCCTTGGTGCGGTAGAGGTTCTTGTCGCTCTTGCTGTGACCCTTGTGGCGGTAGGTCAGGCACTCGATCAGGGTTGGTCCGCCGCCGCTCCGAGCGCGGTCAACCGCCTCCTGAGCGACTGCGTAAACGGCGTCAACGTCGTTGCCGTCGACGGTGACACCGGGCATTCCGTAGGCCGCTGCGCGGTCGGAAATCTTTTCTACCTTCATGCTCTTCGCTGTGGAGAAGCTCATGCCGTACTTGTTGTTCTCACAAACAAACACAACGGGCAAGTCCCAAACTGCAGCCAAGTTGAGCGCCTCGTGGAAGGCACCTTCATTGGTTGCGCCATCTCCGAAGAAGCTGACCACTACGTTGTCCTTGCCTTGCAATTTTTGCGACAGCGCGGCGCCGGCGGCAATTGGAATTCCACCAGCCACGATTCCGTTGGCTCCCAGGTTTCCAGTTTCAACATCTGCGATGTGCATCGAGCCACCGCGGCCGCGGCAGTAGCCGGTCTGCTTGGCCAGCAGCTCGGCCATCATGCGAGTGAGATCGGCACCCTTTGCGATGCAGTGGCTGTGGCCACGGTGAGTTGAGGTGATGAAGTCTGTCTTTCGCAGTGCTGCACACACTCCGGTGGCGACGGCTTCCTGGCCGATAGAGAGGTGCATGGTTCCGTGCATCATGCCTCTAGCAAAGAGCCCGTCAACGGCCTCCTCGAAGAATCGAATTGCCAGAAGTGACTCGAGGGCGGCAATGGCCGCTTCCTTGTCCTGGCTTACGCGTTCCGCATTGGGTGCGGTTAGCGGTGTTATTGTTGCCATTTCTACCTTCACGAATGTGCTGCTATGGGCCGGAGTTCTCCAATTATGGCAACGCACAAGCGTGAATTGGGAGGGGCGTGGACGCACATTTGTGCAAAAAGCAGGGAACGAACCCGTCCCGTAGGCTTCTAGTGTGCTTCGTCGTCTGATAGAGATTTCCCGCCCGGCGCTGTGGGTGAACACCATTGGCACCACCGTCACTGGAATGTGGCTTGCCGGCTACCTCTGGACCTGGGAAATCATCCCGATTCTTATCTGGGTTACCTTCCCCTTCAACCTTCTGATCTATGGCATCAATGACATCTTTGATCAGGAAACCGACAACATCAATGCACGGAAGGGCTCATATGAGGGCGCCCACATTTCGCCGAGCGAGGTAAGGCCTATTTGGATTGGTGTGATTGCTACCAATGTTCCCTTTCTCATTTACTTCGCGATCACACTTCCGGCAGCGGCCGTTTGGTGGATGGTTGCCTACTCGCTGTTCTTTACCTTTTATTCGGCGCCGCCGCTCAGGTTCAAGGCAAGACCGTATCTAGACAGCCTCTCGAACACCGACTACGCGTTTCCGCTGGCGTTTGTGCCGCTGGCCCTAGGGCACGAGCCGATGTGGCTCGCGGTAGTTGGCCTGATGGTTTGGTCGATTGCCAAGCACGCCTACGATGCCATTCAGGACATTCCGCAGGACTCGGAAACCAACATCAAGACCACCGCCGTGCATCTCGGGGTGAAGAAGACCCTGATTTGGTCTGGCTTTTGGTGGGCCATATCCTCTGTGCTGTTCGCCATGGTCAACATTCCGGTGGCCATCGTGAGCACACTTATCGCTGGCTATCTGGTGCTCACAGTTTGGAAAACACCTACTCCCAAACGCGCACATGATGTCTATAAGTATTCGATCGCGTTTCCCTATGTCGCAGGTGCAGTCGCCGGCATTCAGCTAGTAGTTGGCATCAGCTTTGGGATGTATCCCTAAATGAAGAAGATTGTGGTGCTCGGGGCCGGCCTCTCCGGGTTGGCGAGCGCCGCTTTGCTCGCTCAGGCTGGGCACCAGGTCACCGTGCTGGAACAGGGCGACTGGATTGGTGGCAAAAGCCGAAGACTCAACCTCGCCGGTCAAATCGTGGACACCGGGCCATCGCTCGTCACCTTCCCCGGAGTTTGGCAAAAGTTTCTCGACACCTACAAGTCCCTCGGTGGCCAGGTGCCATCGGCCCCGGAGTTCATTCGACTTCCAGAGGTCGGAAGGTACTTCTTCCAGGGCCAAGAAATAGACATTCCGATTCCCCCTGGTCACCCCTGGTATGAGCCCTGGCGAAGATTCGCCGAGGAGCACGAACCGCTCTCCGATGCAATTACCAAGCTTCTTACCACCGGACCTACCGACACCGCCTCGCTACCAGCTTTGGCCCAGCTGCTTCGGGTCTATCGATCAGGGCTTACGACCAGCTCCTATCTGGCCGGGCTGAAGTGGATGCCGCAGGGGCTAAAGGATCTGATTGCAATTCACACCCTGAATGCCGGGGTGGCCCCGGACCAGACGCTCCCGATCTACGCATCAATGACCGCGATCATGGCCAAGGACGGAATCACCGTGCCAAAAGGCGGCGTGAATGAGCTCCCCAGGCTCATGGCGAAGCTTGCCGAGGCCGCAGGGGCTGACATCAGACTCAATACCCGAGCAACCAGGCTCTCCAAAGGGAAGGTGGAAACGGAAGACGAGTCCTTTGAGGCAGACGCAATTGTCTCGTCATTGGATGCAGCCGTCACAAACCAGCTGCTAACTGGCAGGCAGGCCGCCGCCGCAACAAGTCGCTCCTGCTCTGGGGTTGCCATCTATGCGGCTTTGAGTGAGCCACTGCCGGAGGGAACCGTGACCCACAGCGTGGTCATGCCTGATCAGCCAAAGCGGCTGTATGCGGCCCTGAAGCAAAATCGTGCGCCGGAGCAGACCATGACCTTTGTCAACTACTACCTGCCAGGTGGCATCTATGACAATGAGCTGCCTACCGTGGCGGTGCTACTCACCGCGCCAGCTGATGGGGCCAAGACTGACCTGACGACTCCTTGGGTGCGGGCCGAGGTCGACAGGGTGAGCAAGCTCATCGGCCTGAATAAGCCAATCGACAGCTACTTTGCAGAGCATCAGGTGCTCAACGCAGATTACTTTGGCAGCTACGGTCACCCGCTGGGTGCGCTCTATGGAGAAAAGAATCCAATGTGGCAATCAGGGCCTCTTCACTCCCCCGGCTACCGCAGTCCACTGCGGCCTTGGCTATATCGGGTTGGCGCCTCAGTGCACCCAGGGGGCGGTATCCCTGCGGTTATCGGTGGTGCTATGAACTCAATCGCGCCACTACTTCGGCTCTAAGATTTCACATTATGACAACCAGTGATTTGACCCTTGGACTTCGGGCACGCTGGTCGTTGCTGGCAATGTTTTTCATCATGGGCATTTCATCCATGGCATGGGTGCCCAGAATCCCTGAGGTAAAAGCGAATCTGGGTCTATCCGATGGTCAGTTTGGTTTGCTATTGGCCGCATCAAGTGTGGGTTCAGTCATCGGAGCTCAGATATCTGGCGGCTTTGTGCACCGGTTTGGATCCAAGAATGTGCTGCGAGTTTCGCAAATCATCATGCCCTTGGGGGTCCTGATCATGGGTGTTTTCCTGTCGGTGCCGGGGCTGCTGGTTGGGCTATTCACGATGGGCTTTGGCTATGCCGCAATGGACATTGCAGCCAACTCACAGGCAGTGGTAGCCGAGAAGCTATCCAAAAAGAAATTCCTCGCCTCACTTCACGGGGCTTGGTCGATCGGGACCTTCGGAACTGCGCTGATTGGGGCATCGCTTGCGGCCTTCGTGACGCCAAAGTGGAACCTGATTGTGATGGCAATCATCGCTCCGATCATTTTTGTGCCGCTAACCGAAATGCTGCTGCCCAAGGAGCGGGACGAACACATTGGTGAGAAGGGCAGCAAGTCCCGCATCCCATGGTTTGGCGGCAAGGTCGGAATCCTTTGGCTCTTTGCCTTTGGTTCGCTGGGCAGTTTTGTCGCAGAGGGCGCCTCGATGGACTGGGGTGGCATCCTGTTGGCCGAGCACATGGGAGTGCCATTCGGGCTCACCGCCACCGTGTTTGCCAGCTTTGCAGCTGCCATGATCATCTCTCGCTTCACCGCCGATAATTTCATGGAGAAATACGGTGCCTATGTAACCGTTAGATACATCGGCATGGGTGGGGCGGTTTTGTGGGCAGTGGGTATCTGGGTCGGAATCGCGCTGCACGAGACGCAGCCGATTGTTGCCATGTTGGCGATTAACTCTGGTTTCTTCGCCGCAGGTCTTGCCATCGGGCCAATGTTCCCAGCCTTCATCGTTGGAGCCGCAAACATTGATGGTGTGCCACCCTCGTTGGCCATTGCCCGGATTGGGGTGATCTCAATCGCAGGGTATTTCGTCGGGCCGACGGTGACTGGATTTATCTCCGAGCTCACCTCTCTCCCGATAGCGCTGATGTACCCGGCAGCGATGCTGCTGATTGCCGGCTACTTGGGGCGAATTCTCAAGCCGGCAAATTAGCTTTTGAGAATTAGGGTTCCCCCCTTCCGCTGCGTATCAACGCATGGGTATCAATCAATAACTTTTGAGAGACAAGTTCTCAAAAGGGGAAAATGAAAAAATTAGTCTCTGGTTTGAGTGCAATTTTGCTTGCGCTCTCGGTCGCTCCAGCGGAGGCTGCAACCGGCGCTTCGCCCGATAGCGCAAACTACTGCGCCGATTCGTCGAGTGGATATCTTCCTGCCACTAACGGCGGCACGCTACTGTGCGATATCTACTCAACCGTAAAGTCGGGAACGGGGTCTTCCGACCCAACTTTGGCTACCGAGGCGCAGGGCAAAATCTTCTTTGTCGCCAAATCAGACGAGTTTGGTGACGAGCTATGGGTGACCCAGGGCACGGCAGGAACAACAAAGCTTGTGAAGGACATCAACCCTGGTACCACGGGTAGTAGCATCAGCGACATGATCGCCTACGAGGGGCGCAGATACCTCTTTGCCGACAACGGCGTTAGCGGAGGCCAACAGTAGTTAATTCGATCGGGACAACGGCCTTGAACGGGCAAGGTCATGCCGACTAGTTGAGGGTTTCCTGTCCCTCTTCGAGCTCTTCCTCTTCTTCGTCATCCTTACGTCGCTTCGCAATGATGAACCACCAGAAGTAGCCTCCTAGGCCCAGGCCGATTGGCAGTAGCCACCAGAAGCCCAACTTGCTTTCGACGGCAGGTTCCGCTTCGGGAACCTCCTCGACTGCAGCAGCGTCGTTAGCCTCTGAGCCAGGTGTGGCCGAGTCGTCCGTCGCAGGCTGACCCTCGCCTCCCCCGATGTTTTCACTATCATCAGCGGATGAACCGCTGGATTCGCCAGTCGTCGCATCTGAAGGAGCGGCAGCATCAGTTCCGTCTGTCATATCTTCGGAACCACTGTCGCTAGAGCCTCCGGTGTCCTGAGAGCCTCCGGTGTCCTGAGAGCCTCCGGTGTCCTGAGAGCCTCCATTGCCTCCGTCGGTCTGAGTGGTTCCTGGATCGGTGTTTGGATCTCCTCCGGGGTCACTCGAGCCGCCACCGGTTTCGGTGGTTACCTCAACCCAAAGTGCATAAAGCGTCAGATCCTGAGCAACGTCAGGTGAGTAGGGGAAATCAACGCGAGTGGCAGTTAGGTCTGGCTCGAGGCTCCAACCATTGAAAAGGAAACCGGTGCGCGTTGGTGCTTCTGGTGCAGCCAGTTCGCCACCCTCCGCAAAGGTTGCTGAGGCAACGCTGGACCCGCCGTTGGAGTTAAAGGTGACGCCAAAGATTTCTGCCCAAAGCGCACTGAGCCTCAAGTCATCCGGTATCAGCGGCTGATAGGGGAAGGTCACCTTCGTTGATTTGTTGTTGGCCACCAAGCTCCAGCCCTGGAACTCGTACCCGCTTAGGGTTGATGGAGCTGGCTCCGGGACCTCGTTGCCAAAGGCAAAGTCAGGGGCGGAAACTGAAGTTCCACCCATAGAGTCCAGAATGACAGAGTGAGAGGTGACCCAAATCGCAAATAGTGCGAGATCTTGAGCGATTGGTGGAGTGTACGGGAAGGCAACTTCGGTGGCAGCATCATCTCGGGTTGTGCTCCATCCGCTGAAGATGTAACCGTCGCGAGTCGGCAAGCTCGGTTCAGGAATGCTGTCGCCGTCCAAGAATGGGAATGGGGCAACTTCGCTTCCACCGTTGGAGTCAAAAGTAACCTCCGGGCTCTCTTGCCACAGTGCAAAGAGCGAAATGCTTGCCGCCACCTCGGGGGCGTAGGGGAACTGCACCTTGGTTGCGATGTCGTCTCGAGCGGTGCTCCAGCCAAGGAATTTAAAGCCAGAGCGAGATGGGTCACTCGGCTCGTCGACTGAACCACCGGAAGGGAAAGAAGCATCGGCTACTGAAGTTCCGCCGTTTGAATCGAAGGTAAGACTGTGGTCAGCACCTCCAACTGGAGTCACGGCGGCAGAAGGCGCCGAGTAATCAGATGTGCCATTTGCATTTGTTGCAGTCACAAGGAACCTGTAGGCAGTGCCGTTAGTCAAACCTGTGACGTTGCAGCTGAGAGCAGAGGTTGTGCAGGATGCTCCACCGGGGCTCGCGATAACCGTGTAGCTGACAATTGCAGCACCGCCGTCGGATGCCGGCGCATCCCAAGTTACGGTCGCGGCTGAATCCAGCGCAGTTCCCGCAACATTCGTTGGCGCATCTGGAACGCTCTGCGTAACCACAATCTCGGGGTCCACCCGAACTAGGGCAACGACAGCACCATTGACCGTTGAAGTGGCAACCTTGTCCGCATCTACTACGCCAGCGATGATCTGATTTGAGGTCGAACCCACCTTGAAGGAAGGGTTGGTCATGGTCACGGTGATGTCGGAACTGGCATCAGGGACTGTCGCGGTGGTTCCGCTGCCAAGAATCCATGAGAGCAGCATGGCAAATGCGTGCTTGTCGGCTTCCGGAAGTTTTTCCTTTTGGCGATTCAAGTTCTTGAACACGCGAGCCGAGATGACCGTACCGTCGGGAAGCGAACCGGCGGGGATTTCTATTGCAGCAGTCGTTCCGCCACGGGATATCGAGATCGAACCCGCTTGACCACTGACCATGGTGTGCTCCACAGGATTGGTCAGAGTCGCCAGGTCAATGCCATAGAGCGAGTCTTGAACCCAACGGCCGTAAAGCGTGACTGCAGAAGTTGGGACGTAGTAGGAGCC
>JALQVB010000069.1 GCA_023260495.1 Aquiluna sp. | reverse complement strand
TGCCTGGCAGCGACTTGTCACAGCCGGCCAAGAGGACGGCGCCATCTAGACGCTCCGCCTCCATCACTGTCTCGACCGAGTCGGCGATGATTTCGCGGGACACTAGGGAGAAATGCATGCCCTCATGGCCCATTGAGATTCCGTCTGAGACAGAAATGGTGCCGAACTCCAGCGGGTAACCGCCAGCTGCGTGCACACCCTGCTTCGAAGCGTCGGCTAGCCGATCGAGGGACAGGTTGCAGGGAGTGACCTCGTTCCAGGACGAGGCAACACCGATTTGCGGCTTCTGCCAGTCATCATCACCCATTCCGACCGCGCGCAGCATGCCTCTAGCAGCAGCTCGCTCGATTCCATCGGTGACAACGTGACTTCTAGGCTTCATTGGGTTTGGCATGGGTCAATCATAGTTTCAATAGGGAGTAACCTGAATGGGTGGACAAGCAAGACACCACTAAGGTTCCGACCGGGCTCGAGCTCTACTCGCTGGCCGCCCACCGCGCGGCTCGCGAGGTCATCTACAGCTATTCCACGTCGTTTGGTCTGGCCACCCGCATTTTGGCTAAGAAGTACCGACCACATGTGGAGAATGTCTACGCAATGGTGCGCGTTGCTGACGAAATAGTTGACGGCTCTGCAGCTCAGGCTAAGGAAGTTGAGCAGGGGGTAGACCCGGCGGCACTGCTGACCGAGTTTGAGATGGAAACCTACCGGGCCATGGAGCTTGGCTACTCCACCAATCTGATTATTCATGCCTTTGCCCAAACTGCACGTTGGGCCGGCATTGGCAAAGACATCGTCGAACCGTTCTTCTACTCAATGCGTCAAGACCTTACCGACACCGAGCATGACGAGGAATCCTTCAAGCGCTACGTTTACGGCTCCGCCGAAGTGGTCGGACTGATGTGCTTGGCGGTTTTTGTGCAGGGTGAGAACTACAGCGAAGAGCAAAAGCGTCAGCTGGTGACTGGAGCAAGGGCACTGGGCACTGCATTTCAAAAAGTCAACTTCCTAAGAGACCTAGCCGCTGACTTCTCCAGACTCGGCCGCAGCTACTTCCCAGGAGTTTCGGTTACTAGCTTTGACGAACAGACCAAACAGAGGTTGGTCGCAGACATCGAGGCCGATCTTGCGGAGAGCTCTAAAACCCTTGATTTACTGCCCGCAGGCGCCCGTCGGGCGGTGTCGGCAGCTCAGATGCTGTTTCAGGAATTGAATAAAACAATTGAGAAAACGCCTGCGAGCGAAATGATTTCCAGGCGAATCTCGGTTGGAACCCTCAGCAAACTTTTGATTTTGATTCGTGCAGTAGTTGGAGTGAAGCCTTGACACAAAAAAGCGCCGTAGTTATTGGTGGCGGCATAGCGGGACTAGCGACGGCCGGGCTCCTAGCCAAAGCCGGCATGAGCGTGAAGTTGTTTGAGGCCAGAGACTCGCTGGGTGGCCGAGGCTACCTGTGGGAGAAAGATGGCTTTCGTTTTGACATGGGCCCAAGCTGGTATCTGATGCCAGATGCCTTTGAGCAGTGGTTTCGCCTCATGGGCACCACGGCCAGCGAGCAGCTAAATCTGGTTCGCCTCTCCCCTGCCTACCAGACACGAAATGAGGGGCTTGGCGACCGCATCCCCATGCCGGAGAACTTAGCTGAAATCAAGCAGATGTTCGACGAGATTGAGCCGGGTGCCGGCGCGGCTCTGCAGCGCTACCTGGATAGTGCCGAGGAAGCCTATGACCTTTCCATCAGGCACTTTCTGTACACCAACTTCCAAGATTTTCGCTCCTTCACTCACCCCGACGTCCTGAGGCGACTGGGTCGCTTCCTAAAGCTACTGACGACTTCGCTCTATGACTTTTCCGGAAAGTACGTGAGCGATGAGCGGCTGAAGAAGATGCTGAACTTCCCGGCAGTGTTTTTGGGAGCATCGCCCTATGACACACCCAGCATGTATCACCTGATGACGCACGTGGACATGAACCAGGGTGTCTTCTACCCGCAGGGTGGCATGCACACGATCTTCCAGGCCATCGCTCGCCTGGCCGAGCAGGCGGGTGTCGAAATTCACACATCTTCGCCGGTGACCAAGATTCTCACCAAGGACGGCAAGGCCGCAGGCGTGCTGGTGGGGCAGAGTGAGATTCACTCCGATGTTGTGGTGGCGACTGCTGACTTGCAACACGTGGAGACCAAGCTGTTAGAGCGCGAGCACCAGACTTACCCGCAGTCGTGGTGGGACAAAAAGGTACCCGGTCCATCGGCGCTGCTGCTGTACTTGGGCATCAAGGGCGAACTGCCTCAGCTCGATCACCACACCCTGCTCTACACCGAGAACTGGAAGAACAACTTTGCCGAAGTGTTCCACAAGGCGGATGGAAAGCGAAAGGTGCCAAGCCCGGCATCGCTTTACATCTGCACCCCATCGAAGACGGATAGAAGCGTCGCTCCGGAGGGGCACGAGAACGTCTTTGTTTTGGTGCCAACTGCCGCTGACCCCTCAATTGGCAAGGGCGGCATCAACGGCAGTGGCGATGAAAAGCTGGAGGCAGAGGCCAATCGAGTCATCGACCAGATAGCCCAGTGGTGCGAGATTCCAGATCTCAAAGAGCGCATTGTGGTGCGCCGCACCGTTGGGCCGCAGGATTTTGTAGACGAATTCAATGCCTGGAGCGGCACCGCGCTGGGCATGGCGCATACGCTCTGGCAGAGCGCGTTCTTCAGGCCAAAGAACAAGTCAAAGAAGGTGGCGAATCTTTACTACGCCGGACAAAACACACTTCCCGGAATCGGACTGCCGATGTGTCTAATCGGTGCCGAGCTGGTTTATAAGCATCTGACGGCAGATCGCTCCAGCGGCCCGATCTCCGGCGAGCTCAAGCCAGTTAAGTCCTGGAAGGGACTGAACTAGCCTTGGCTGGCATCGGCTTTCTCTATCTTGCTTTATTGCTGCTCTCGATAGCCGGCCTGGTGGCAATTGACCACCGCCAAAAATTGGCACTCTTTGTCAGCCCGATGGCCACGGTGATTTCAGTGTCTAGCGCGGTGGTGGTTTTTCTTATTTGGGACATAGTCGGCATTACCCAAGGAATATTCTTTCGCGGACTCGCGCCGCATCTATCTGGCATACTGCTAGGCACCGAGCTGCCGCTGGAGGAGCTTTTCTTCCTGGTGCTGCTTAGCTACAACACCCTGCTGGCCTATCAATTCTTCGCCAGGAGGAGTCGATGAGCTACCCGGTCCTAACGCTCGTGGTCTTGGGCATCTTTGCCATCTACGCCGTTGTGATGCGAAAGTACCTGCCACTGAAGCCCGTGGCTAAGGCCGCAGTCGTGATGCTTGGTTTGACACTGGTATTTGACAATCTGATTATTGCCACCGGCATCGTGGACTACGACCCGGAGAAGATTCTTGGCTTGAGGTTGGGTGTGGCTCCGATTGAAGACTTCGCCTACACCCTGGTGGCACTGGTTCTGGTGCCCTCGCTGTTTAACCTGCTGAGGAGCAAGCTGTGAGCGCAGTTGGCAGATTGCTGGTTTCTTCGCGGCCGCTCTCCTGGGTAAATACCGCACTCCCTTTTGCAGCGGCCTACTATTTCGGCGGAGGCGGCTTTGACCCGGCCATGCTTGCCATTGCGCTGTTCTTCCTGGTTCCATACAACCTGCTGATGTATGGGGTGAACGATGTCTTTGACTATGAAAGCGATCTGAGAAACCCGCGCAAGGGGGGCATAGAGGGTGGACTTTTGCCGCCCGAGCTGCACCGCCCGATGCTCATCTGGGCGGCGGTTATCGCCCTCCCGCCAGCATTAGTCATCTTTTTTGCAACCACGTCCAATGCGGCCGCGAGCGCCGTTTTCCTGATCACGATGTTTGCCGTAATCGCCTACTCCATCAAGGGGCTGAGATTCAAAGAGATTCCGTTTTTAGACTCTGTAACCAGTAGTACTCATTTTGTCGGTCCGATGCTCTTTGGGCTGCTGCTGGTAACCGACATAACCCCAGATTTGTGGCTCGCCACCACCGCCTTCTTCATTTGGGGCGCCGCCAGCCACGCGTTTGGAGCCGTCCAGGATGTGAGGGCAGACCGCGAGGCGAACATCAACTCGGTGGCAACCAAGCTTGGAGCTCGCACGACCGTTCGGCTTGCATTTCTGCTCTACCTAATTGCCGCCGCCTTGCTCCTTATGCTGCCTGATCGTTTTGCCTTCGCCGCCCTGGCGGCAGCCCCCTACCTTGTCGTCACCGCAAGGGAATGGAAGATAGAGGATGCCAACTGCGAAAGAGCCAACCGGGGATGGAAGCTGTTTTTGCTCTGGAACTTTCTTGCCGGCGCAATTATCGCGTCGTTACTGATTGGCCCGCTCTAGCCGCCAGCTGATTAGGTGGTCGTAACTGAAGCTACCAGCGCACTTCCGACAACTACGCGGGCCCGAGGGCTTGCGCATTCGCACGTGCTCGTGCCCTGCAGGGCAGCTGCCAACATAGCGGTTGGTGTTCTGCGCCATTGCGGCCCAGTCCACCTTTTCGAAGCGGTAGCCAATAGCCCTTGCGGATTGCTTCCACTCGGGTCCGTGTCCGGCCGCTTGGCCCACAAGGGCATGAGCTATTTCATGCAGCAACACCTGCTCCACCTGGTCGATGTCCAGGTTCTGCACCAAGTGGCGACTCAGCGTGATGCGGCGGGATCGAAAGTCACACTGGCCGGCCCGCCTAACTGCTCTGTCAAAACCAAATGAGTAGTTCACGAGTCCATGCTGCTGAAACAGCCGGTGAGCCAAATCAATAACCTCAGAGCTCATGAGTGAAACCTTAGCCCGAAGGCTGTAAGTTTTTAGCCAATGACCAGTAGAGAAAAGCCTTGGGGCTACACCGGTGGCGAGCGCCCGGCAAGCTCGCGCGAACTTCGAACT
>JALQVB010000068.1 GCA_023260495.1 Aquiluna sp. | reverse complement strand
TCACCGAGAAGATAGTGGCCGACGTAACCCATCCGCTCGAGCAGTTGGTTACGCTACCTCCGGGGGCAACTCCAAAGGAGCTGCAGGAGGCGGTTGCTGAGCACGGCTTCAGTCGCTACCCGGTGAAAAATTCCTACGGCGATCTAATTGGCTACTGGCACATCAAGGATGCATTGAGCGACGATTTAGACAAGTTCACCGAGCCAATTCCCACCAAGAGACTTCGCACGATGATCTCGATAGCAGAGTCGGCTGAGCTGGAAGATGCCCTAGCTCAAATGCGCAAAACTGGCGCTCACATTGCCAGAAGCTTTTCACCGGATGGAAAAATCACCGGCTGCCTATTCCTCGAGGACATCATCGAGGTGCTGGTCGGCGAGATTGAGGATGCAACTAGGCGGTAGGCCACTTGCCCCGCTCATACTGCACCGGCCAGCTGACCTCATCGCCAAGCTCATGCGCCGCTCGCAGCGGGAAATAGGGATCTCGCAGCAGCTGACGACCCATCATCACGACTTCAACATCGCCACTTTGCAAAACCGCCTCAGCCTGGGCGGCGTCGGTTATTTGCCCAACCGCTGAGGTTGGTGCACTTGATGCCTGATGAACGCTCTCGCTCAGCGGCACCTGGTAGCCAGGGCCGGTTGGAATCTTGGCGCCAGCGACCAGGCCGCCAGATGAGATATCGAATAGGTCCGCCCCAGCCTCAAAGGCCCAGGCTGCCACCTGATTGGTCTGCTCTTGGTCCCAGCCGCCGGGTATGTAGTCCGTGGCGCTGAACCGAACCAGAAGCGGTGTATTTCCGATTTCTTCGCGCACAGCCCGAACCACTTCCAGCAAAAGTCTTGCCCGGTTTTCTAGGCTGCCGCCGTATTCGTCGGTGCGCTCGTTACTAAGTGGCGAGAGGAACTGGTGGAGCAGATAGCCGTGGGCAGCGTGAATCTCAATGACTTCGAAACCGGCATCCAAAGCATTTCGGGCTGCCGCTTTGAAATCCGCAATAAGCACTGACAGCTCGCTTAGTTCGAGCTCTCGAGGCGCCTGATAGCCCTCAAAGGTCTTGGCCGAAGCCGAGTAGGTTTCCCAGCCGCCCTGGTCCAGTGGGACACTTCCGCTGCCACTCCACGCCCGAAAGGTAGAGCCCTTGCGTCCGGCGTGTGCCAGTTGAATTGCCGGCACGGAACCACTTGCCGAAATGAATTTAGTGATTCGGCTCCAGGCCTCAACCTGCTCTGAATTCCAGATGCCGGGGCACCAGGGTGAAATGCGCCCCTCAGGATTGATGCCGGTGGCTTCCGACATGACCAGCCCGGCTCCGCAGATGGCTCGAGCGCCCAGGTGCACTAGGTGCCAGTCGCCGACCACCCCAACTTGGTTTTCGCATGAGTACATGCACATCGGCGAGACCCAAAGTCGGTTTTTGATCTCGAGGTCTCGGATCTTGATGGCGGAGAAAAGTTTGCTCATTGTTCCATTTTGCTAAGTCGAGACCAGCTCCGGGCAACAAATAGCCCAAGAAGTGCACCCCAGCCGATGGCAAAGTTCAGCGGAATGGCATTGGTCAAAAGGCCAATTGTTGAAGGCCCTGCCAGACCACCGATGTAGGTAATTCCCACCACCCGAGCCATGTTCCGGCCCGAGTGAGTTGCCTCACCAATCTCACCGGCTGCAGCAAAGAGCTGCGGCACCACGCCGGAAATTCCAAGGCCAAGCAGGAACCAGAGCACTAGCGATACCTCAAAGCCATTGGCAAATGCCTGTAGGCCAATTGCCAAGGCCGCCACCACAGATCCCCAAACGATGATGAAACCGCGGCCCTTGCGCTCGACGATGCGGTCGATGAAGATTCGCCCAAGAATCATTCCGATGTTGAAGGCTGCCAGACCCCAGGCCGCCAGCGCGGCACTCACCATTTGGATATCTCGCAGATACAAAGCCGACCAGTCCTGCGCCACGCCCTCAACGATGGCCCCAGAGGCGCTCATTAGACCAGCAAGAATTACAAAGCCCAGAACTCGGCGGTTAGCCTTGGAGGATTGGCGCCTTTCGTCCTTGGAGCTCTCAGCGACATTTGGCTGGTTTGGCAGCAGCCAGCCGGCTATCAAAAAGCCAATCAGCGAGAGGCTGATGCCAACAACTGGCAAGGTCTGCGACTGAGAGAGGCCGGCGCCGATGGTGGCAACTCCGAGCGCCGCTCCGGCAAGGCCACCGACCGACCAGAACAGGTGAAAGAAGGTGAAGATAGCCCGGCCACTGGCTTTTTCCACCTGCAGTGCGGCAGCGTTCATCGGCACGTCAATTCCAGCTATGCCGAAGCCCAGCAGCAAAATCGACAACCCAAGCCTCCATGGAGTTTGAGAGAAGGCCGGCCCTAAAAGCGAAAGCCCAACTGCCACACCACCAATGCGAGTCGCGGTCTTGGCACCGATGTGATCTACCAGGTAGCCAAACAGCTGCATCGCAAAGAAGCCGCCGATACCGCTGAGCATGAGTAGCAGCCCGAGCACCGAGTAGTCGATGCCGACGGTCTTTTCAATCAGCGGGATGTGCACTGCCCAGAGGGCCAGCGCGGAACCGCCAGAGAGGAAGTAGAAGGAAACGGCTATTTTTGGCCTGAGCAAACTCACAGCCTCAACTCTATTTGGCAACTAGCTCGGCGAGCAGCTTTCCCACCGCGTCAATTTCAATCAGGAACCCGTCGTGGCCATATTCGCTGTCAATGACCTGCAGCCCTCCACCAATCAGCTCCCCGGAAACGTACTCGGCGATTAGCTGCTGACCCTCCAGCGGGAAAAGCCTGTCGGTCGTGATTCCCAGCACCAGGGTCGGACAGGAGATCTGGCCAAGCGCGTCAGCAAGAGAGTCGCGGCCTCTGGCCACGTCATGTGAATTCATGGCATTCACCAGCGTGATGTAGCTATTGGCATCGAAGCGACGGACAAATTTGTTGCCGTGGAAGTCGAGGTAGCTCTCTACTGCGAATTTTCCGCGCTCGGTTAGCGGGCTAACCTGCGACTGCCAGCTGCGGCCAAAGCGCTCGTTTAGCTCCTTGGGGGAGCGGTAGTTGATCAGCGCCATGCGCCGAGCAAGGGCCAAGCCCTTGTGCGGGCCGAAGCCTGGCTTGGCATCGTAGTACCAGCCGGCGGCAAAGTTGCTGTCCGATCGGATTGCCTCCAACTGCACGGTGTTCAGGGCAACCTGGTCGGCGGTGGAGAAGGGCGGTGCGGCCAAGATACCCAGGCGGGCGATGCTAGCTGGGTTCTCAATCGCCATCTCGAGGGCATGCATCCCAGCCATCGAGCCTCCAATGACTGCGTGCCAAACACCAATGCCAAACTGCTTTGCCAGCTCAACAAACGCATTGGCTTGGTCGCGAATGGTGAGCTGCGGGAAGGAAGGCCCGTACTCTCTGCCGTCCTTGTTCAACGAGCTGGGACCGGTGGAGCCCTGGCAACCTCCAAGAACATTCGGGGTAATCACGAAGTACTTATCGGTGTCCAGATAGAGCCCGGGCCCGATTAACCCGTTCCACCAACCTGCTGCTGGGTGGCCATCAGATGGGTTACCTACGGTGTGGCTGTCACCGGTTAGGGCATGCAGCACCAGAATCGCGTTACTTCGGTCGGCATTCAGTTCACCCCAGGACTCATAGGCCAGTTTTGCCCCCGAAAGCTTTTCCCCTGATTCCAACTCGAGGTCAAAAACTTCCGAGAACTTGCGATCACCTGTTGGGTCGCCAACAATCCAACCGCCCGAGGCCGGGGGTCTGCCGACTAACTGACGACGCTGCTCCTCGGAAATGAATTCCGAGGGAGCAGAGTCTTCAGATATCTGGAAGTCCATTTACTTCGCTGCGGCGAAACCCTTCTGCAGGTCGGCGATGATGTCCTCGTAGGACTCCAGGCCAACCGAAAGTCGAATCAGTCCTGGGGTTACGCCGGTAGTGGCGAGGTCCTTCTCGCTCAGCTGCGAGTGGGTGGTAGAGGCCGGATGAATTACCAGGGAGCGAACGTCACCGATGTTGGCAACGTGGCTGTGTAGCTCGAGGCCGTCCACAAACTTGACACCTGCATCCACGCCACCCTCGATCTCGAACGAGACAATGGCGCCGGCACCCTTAGGTGCATAGGTTTGCTTGGCGTCGTAATAAGGGGAGCTCGTTAGTCCCGCGTAGTTGACGCTTCTAACCTGAGGGTTGGTCTCCAGCCACTGGGCCACCTTCTGAGCGTTCTCAACGTGGCGCTCCATGCGCAGGCTCAGGGTTTCGATGCCCTGAATCAGCGAGAAGGCCGTGTCTGGCGATACCGCGGCTCCAATGTCGCGCAGCAGCTGCACGCGGGCCTTGATGATGTAGGCGATGCCATCACCGAGAGCCTGGGTGTAAACCACACCGTGGTAGCTCGGATCTGGTTCAGTGAGTCCTGGGAACTTGTCCGACTTGGACCACTCGAACTTGCCGCCGTCCACAATCGCACCGGCAACCACCGTGCCGTGGCCACCGAGGAACTTGGTGGCTGAGTGCACCACGATGTCGGCACCGTGCTCAAGTGGCTTGATCAGGTATGGGGTAGCGACGGTGTTGTCGACGATCAGCGGCACACCGTTCTGGTGGGCGATGTTTGCCACCTTGCGAATGTCAAGAATGGAGACCTTTGGGTTTCCGATGGTTTCGGCAAAGAAGGCCTTGGTGTTTGGCTTCACCGCTGCCTGCCACTCATTCTCGTCATCCTGGTTCTCCACGAAGGTGACCTCGATGCCGAGCTTCGCCAGGGTGTACTTGAACAGGTTGTAGGTTCCGCCGTAGATAGAGCTGGAAGAGACAATGTGGTCGCCAGCTTCAGCAATGTTCAGAACAGCGAAGGTTTCAGCAGCCTGACCTGAGGAGACCAGCAGTGCTGCAGTACCACCTTC
>JALQVB010000067.1 GCA_023260495.1 Aquiluna sp. | reverse complement strand
AAGACATGATGGCGGCCATTCGCGAGGAAGCCGTGCAATTCCTGTTCAATGTGGAGATCAAGCAAAATGTCCCGGACATTGCTCAGAACGTCCCGCAGCAGCTCACCTACTCAGCCCCGAGCGAGCAGGGTGGCGTGAAGGTTGAGCGGCCGCAGGCACAAGCTCCAGCTAGGCCACAGCAGGCTAAGCCAGCGGCAACAGCTAAGCCGAATCAGGACAAGGACAAGCCCACCGAGGGCTCAGCTTTCTTCAAGCGTTAGCTAGGACGCACCACGTCGATTTCGGTAACCCGAAGTCGACCGTGCAATCTAGCGGCGACAAGAGATACCGCGACGATCCGTCCCGCAATTCTCACCAGGCTCACCATTTGCGCCCCTCCGCTTGCCGTGGGGAACGAATTGCTTGATACCAGCTGCAGCGTCGGCCGAGCCGTCAGCCCTGTCAGCTGGCGACTCATGCTCTCCCTGCGGGACCGGTGGGTGAGTTCGGTGTAGAACTTGTCACTCACCCATCTGGCAAGCTGCTCAGGACGCCTTAGTCCACTCAGCACCTCAAGGTAGGCGACCGAGATTTCGGTCAGCACTCTTCTTACATCTGCTTCACTATTCGCTTGTGTTTTGTTCTCCATTTCGTTCCCCCCTTCAATCAGTGGTGCAAAAAAGTATCTAGAAATTCAAACCAGTTACGGCAGCCGATCTGTTTCCTGTGGATAACTAAATTCACTTACTGGCAATCTGCGCTTTTCTACTGCCATGGACGTTTTCACCGACTTAGCAGATCAAATTGACGGACACCTAACGCAGGTCAACCACCGAAGCTTGATGGTGGTCTGCGAGCAGCAGCAATTTCAACTTTTTGGTTCTCGCTGCGGCACCGATTTTCTATTTGGCTTTTGCGATGGTTCGGCGGTTGCCTTGCCGCATTCGGCTATTCGCAGTCTCACGGGCGGCTCCCCGCCAGAGACCGAGGGGCTAGCTCTTGCCGATTTCCTAGCCGCACAGAAGGTGCCGGTGCGACTTATCTACCAGATTGGTGGGGTTCGACAGAATTCTTGGCTACTCAACGTCACGCCTCCATGGCTTCGGATTGGAACCTCCTCTGGGGTTGAGTGGATTCCCATTTCCGCTGTTGAATACGCCCAAATTCAAGCAAGCAAGCAGCAATGGCAAGGACTGGATTGATGGTAGTCAAGCTTCACCGTAATCGCTGGCGCAAGTTTGCACTGCCGGCAGGCCTAGCCGCAGCCGGGCTAGCTCTGCTGATGATGGGGCTGCTAAAGCCGCTGCCCACCTATCTGGTTGCATCCGAAGACTTAGCTCCAGGACAGCCACTGACAGCTGGTCAATTCACCGAAGTCGAGCTGGACCTTGGTTCACTTGCGCCCAGTTATGCTGCCAGCTTTCAGCCGGGTCAAATGCTCAGCGAATTTGTCGCCGCCGGAGAGCTTGTCCCACTTCGACTCTTGGAGCCGATTAGGACCGGGAATCAGACCCTGCTGAGAATAACTCCCGCGGCCCAGCCTGCGGCCAGCGTTAGGCCCGGCAGTTCCGTTGCAATTTGGTTGGTCGCGGAGATAGATGAGCAATCCCAGCCGACCTTGCTTGTTCCGGCTGCCCTAGTGGTTGAAGTCGTTGAGCCCGATGGGTTATTCGCCTCCGACGTCTCGCTCTATGAGCTGCAGCTCTCGAAGGACCAGGCAACTGCAGTGATAACCGCTTTAGCCACCGATCTTCCACTGTTCTTGGTGCCAACCTCATGACCACATTGGTTGATGTTCAGGCGCCGCAATTGGCTCCCGTCGGCACAGGTGGTGAAAACGTTGTTGTCTGGGGTTCGGCGGGCTCGGGCAAGTCGATGCTTGCAATCAATCTCAGCTGTGAACTGAGCGATCTGGGACAGTCTGTGATGCTGGTGGATGCAGATAGCTACCACCCCTCCCTGGCCGCAATTGCGGGACTAACCGCACCAGGGCCTGGAATCACAGCCATGTTGCGGCTCGAACGAAGCGGCCGGCTGGACGCAGCCGAAATTGAACGGCTGTCCCAAGAGCTCAACTTTGGCTCTGGGATGGTGCACCTGGTGCCGGGGATGAATAACCCGGGGCGCTGGGCGGAGTTAGAACCTGGTTCGCTAATGGAGCTTGCCGGCAAGCTTGCAGCGAGCCATGACTTCGTGGTCTGGGATGTGGCAAGTCAGCTCGATCCGGCGGTGCAGGGTGGACCACTGGAGCAACAGCGCAACCAGGCCACCCTCACCCTGCTCACAGTTGCCGAGCAGGTGCTGGGCACCTTTACGGCCGACCCCTTGGGGATAAATCGATTTCTTTTTGATATTCGTCTGGCCGGCAGGCCATTCACTGCGGTCGCCAATCGGGTCAGACCAGCGGCGCTCGGGCGCAATCCGGAGCGACAAATCCGAGACACCTTGTTTGAGCTGGCAAAAATCGAGGTTGAGCATCTGATCCCGGAGGACTCGGGCTTTGATGAGCAGCTAAGAACCACCGCTCCTTTGCTTGCACAAGGACGAAAATCGAAAGCTCGCGAGCGAATCCGCCAGTTGGCCCAAGGGTTAATCACCAGTCGCAGCGGTTAGACTCCCCACGTGGAGGAAACCAAGCTAGATGTGATGGTCTGGGTGCGAGCGCTAGTCGCAGACTGGCAGCTGATCTGTGACGCATCATTTTCAGATCTTGTGCTGTGGGTTCCAGAGCGAGGAAAGCTGCGGGTCTACGCACACGCACGCCCCTCCACGGCGGCCACATTGTTTTACCGCGATATCACTGGCAGTTCTCCAAGATCCGACTGGCAAAAGATCATAGATCAGGCCTGGCAGCAAGGCTCTCCAGTAATCCCGGATTCCCTGAGTGAGCAGAACGGCGTGAACTCCAGGGTTTCGGCCTATCCGGTTTTTAGCAGCAGTAAATCCTCCGAACCCATCGCGGTTATCACTCGGCACACCAACTTCAGTGAGTCAAGAATCCCGAACAAGCTGCAGCTGAATTTCACCGCAGCTGCGGAGCAGCTGCTGTGCATGGTGAGCCAGGGGGAGTTTCCGATCAAGGAGGCGGGAACCGCAACAAAACGCGGAGCCCCGCGTGTAACCGATGGACTGGTTCGGTTGGACCAGAGCGGCCGTGTCCTGTTCGCGTCACCAAATGCACTGTCGATGTTCAACCGTGGTGGCCTAGATGGGGAGCTCGAGGGGCGGCTGTTCTCCGAGGTGGTCAAGAAAATGAGCCCCGGTACCACCAACATGGACGAGGGGTTGCCGCTAATCCTGACCGGCAAGGGTGCTTGGCGCTCCGACATCGAATTTCCCGAAATCACCGTGGCCTTGCGTGCCATTCCAATTTTGGACAAGGGTGAGCGAATCGGAGCCTCCGTGCTTTGCCGAGATGTCACGGAACTTCGCTACCGGGAGCGAGAACTTCTAACCAAGGACCTTACAATTCGGGAAATCCACCACCGAGTCAAAAACAACCTGCAAACCGTAGCTTCCTTGCTGCGAATACAGGCGAGGCAGTCTTCCTCCGAGGAGGTCAAGGAGTCGCTGTCGCAAGCCATGCGCCGAGTTTCGGCAATTGCGGTGGTGCACGATGTTTTGTCGGAGGGCATCGACCAAACAATCTCCTTTGACCAGATCTTCAAGCGCATCCTGCAGCTAATTCCGGAGATTGCTACCGGCTACCACACCACAGTGCAGACCAAGTTTGAGGGAAGTTTTGGTGAACTCACCACCGAGCGTTCAACAACTCTGGCCTTGGTGCTCACGGAGTTGGTTGCTAACGCCGTTGAACACGGCCTGGCAGATCAGTCTGGCGAAATTTCAGTTAGCGCAAATCGAGACGGTAAAAACCTAGTCATCGAGATTATCGATGATGGAGTTGGGTTGCCTGAGGGCAAAGTCGGTTCGGGACTTGGCACTCAAATTGTGCGCACTCTAGTCGAGTCCGAGTTGCGTGGAAAAATCAACTGGACGTCACCGATTCGCGGTGGCACCAGGGTGATGATTGAGATGCCGCTTTAGCCGGCTCGGCGAGCCCTAGCGTAACGACGCTTCAGCGAGCGGCGCTCGTCTTCGGAGAGTCCACCCCAAACACCAGTGTCCTGGTTTTCTTTGATTGCATACTCGAGGCACTGAGCGGAAACATTGCACTGGCGGCAGATGGTTTTGGCCTGTTCGATTTGCTCAAGAGCGGGTCCCGTGTTCCCTACTGGGAAGAAAAGCTCCGGATCTTCGTTGAGGCATCGGGCCTGATTTAGCCACTGCATATCCATAATGTTCTGTTATTCCTAAGGTCAATCTCTAGTTGATTTTGCAGGTAGAGTCCTACAGACAACCCGAAAATGGTTTCACACGGAGGCTCAGAAATCAATACCCAATTACCGAAAAGGCCGCTGCGTTTGCTGATAGCGATAGTGGTTGTGACAATTCAGGCCATGGTGCTATGGGCTGCAGGCCTGTTCTCCGTGCTGGCACTTTTTCAGGGCGACAGCTCCTCGCTCGCTAGCTCTCTATTCCTGACCGGCCTGGTGCTGGCAGCCGCAATATGGGCGAGCAACATCTTCTTTGGACTAGCCACCTTCCGGCGCTGGAGTCATACCGCGGCGCTGGTCTTGCAGCTGATTGCAGCGGCGATTGGAACGGCATCTCTCAGCGGTGAGTTTGCTCAGCCTCTGGTCGGCTGGCCGCTTGTGATCATGGCCGCAACTGCCTTCGTTGCCCTGTTCAACGGCAACATTCGAATGTTGTTCTACGGTCCTACTGGTCGATAAGTCGCAGCAGATTTGGGATGTGCCCAGTTGCCTTGACGTTGTAGAGGGCGTGAGTAACCATGCCGTCCTTCACCAAAATGGTGGAGCGAAGAATGCCCCGGTAGAGTCTGCCAAAAATAGTCTTTTCCCCGTGGGCGCCATAGAGCCGGTGCAGTGCAGTGTCTGGATCAGATAGCAGGGTGAATTCCAGTTCGTGATTGTCCTCGAAGTTCT
>JALQVB010000066.1 GCA_023260495.1 Aquiluna sp. | reverse complement strand
CGGCCGTCAACTTGTGTTCCGAGATGAGCGAGTAAACCTGCTGGGCTGAGAATCTAGGCACCGGACACCCCCGGAGTAATCAGCAGTGTGCAACTGCGATCGGCCGCGCAGTGCTCGTCCACCGAGGCGGTAAAACTTCCACTCTGCAGACCTAGAGCGATACTGCCAACCAGCTGCTCTAGCTCTTGCCGCATCTGATCTGTCACGGGTGGCTGAGAGACTTCGCGTAATTTTCCCGAACCGATTGAGACAATCTTGGCTCCGGAGCTAGTTCCGTACTTTTGCTCCACCGCTAATTGATAAATCGCCAGCTGCCGATTCTGGGCAACATCCTCACCCGAAGGCACACGCTTTCCGGTCTTCAGATCGACCACGGCCATTCCGGTTTCAGACTTCTCGATGCGGTCGATCTTGCCGCGTATTTCGATTCCACCGATCTCGATTACAAAGGGCTCCTCGCTGGCTATCAGCTCGCCGGCACTGCTGAGGTAATCGGCAAGTAGCAGCGACATTTGGGCAGCGTGGCGCTCGGCCTGCCGCTCTTGCCACTGCGATTCAAACTCCAGGGTGTGCCACATCTCACTGACAAAAGAGCTGGGGTCGGCACCCTGCGCCGAATTCTCCAAGGCCGAATGCATCAGCGTCCCCAGTGATGCACTAAAGCCAGATGCATCGCCACCAAAATTCTTGATAAACCAGTGCAATGGGCAGCGCTCGAACTCCTCCAAGCGAGAGGCGGCCAGCGAATTGACAGTGGTCACCGGATCTCCAACTGGCCGCTCGAGACCTTGCCAGGACGATGGATGAGCTCCGGGTACACCCGCCACGGCAAACGCAGCCAACTTGCTGGCGGCATCGCGATCGCCCGCCAGCACCTTTCGGCGGAGCCTGCCAACCAATTGCCTCAGGTCAAACTGCACCGGGGTGCCTATGAGCTCCAGCCGCAGTCCCATCATTTGAAAAAACTGCGATGGCTGCTCCTGCTCATCCTGCATGCCGGAGAGGATCAAGTGTTCGCTAGCGCTCGAAATCGCGCGGTAAAAGAACCTGATTTCATCGGCAAGCTCGGAGCGGGTGGGCAGGGTGGGATCGGCGGTTCGGCCCAGCAGATAGGACTGCAACGCTGCAGCCCCAAGCAGTGAGTTCCTGGGGTTCAAATTCGGCCAAATCCCCTCCTGCAGCCTGGGGATTGCGACCACCGGGTAGCTGGAAATGGCAGCCGAGGGCGTTATCAGCTGAACCGCAGGGCGCAGACCAATGGGAGCCAGGCTGTCCTCAGGGATTGCGGTCGAAAGCTGGGATTGCACGAAGCTCAGTGCAGAACCGAGCCCCTTTTCGTCCCATCGCTGGGCTGCAGCAAAGAGCTCTAGGGCACCGTCGAGAGCTCTATTTGCTGCCAAGGCGGTAGGTCCGGTACCGCGGCTAAGTTCCCGAAGTCGGGCAGAGGCCAACTCGAAACCAATGCTCACCGCGGCGTGGGCTGAAATCTCAGGTGCTTGCCGCACCATTTCAATTCGTTCCATCAGTGCAGCTAGGCGTTTTGGCGAATCGAACTCAGCCGTACCCGCCAGCAGTTTGCCAAGCGCCTTGCGGGCAGACTCGCTACTGAGTTGGCGCAGCTGCCGCATCAGGGATCGAAATTCGATGCTACTCAGCCCAATAAGTGGCGAGGTGAGCAGCTGTTCGACGTCAGGATCGACCTGGGGGTCCAGGGCAACGAGCGAGAAATCCAGCAGCGCCCTGGCCATGGGTTGATCGCGCAGGGCCAGCTGGGCACCCTGAATCCTTGTTGGCACTCCCCTGGCTGCTAAATCGGCAGCCAGCTGCTCCAACTGGTTCCGGGTCCGTCCGATAACCGCCATCTGATCCCAGTCATAATCATTTTCCAACCGAAGTCTGCGCAGCTTGGCGGCCAGATGATCCGACTCGAGTGATTGTGATTCGTACAGGAAGGCGTCACCAAATTCCTGGTGTTGTGGTTTCTGGCGTTGTGCAATGGCCAGCGATGCCGGGATTCGCGCCGACAACTTTGCCATCAGCGACCGGACAGCTGGCGGCTGAATTTCACCCGGAGCCAGATACTGTTCAGCAAAGCCTTGCTCCCTGGCCAGCTCGATGAAGGCAGCGGCGGCTGAATTTCGAAAACCCAGCACCGCCGAGTCCGGGTCTCCTGCCAAAAAAGTTTTGCCGGGTGCCAACAGCGCCTCAACGAGCTTGAGCTGGCCCAGCGAGAAGTTATGAGCATCATCCACAACCAGCGCCTTGGGCAGGCTGGAGATGCGTTGCGATGCCAAGATTGCCAGCTGAGCGGGATCCACCAGCCCCTGCTCGGCCAGTAACTGTTGATACTTAGGCAGGAGGTCGATTGCCACTTTCAGCCGGAGCTTCGGAAACTGGGTGCTCAGGCCGATCAGGTCATCGACTGATAGCTGGTTTTCAATCACTACCGAGAATAGATCGCGCAGTTCTTGCACGAAGCCGTTCAACTGAGGCACGGCAGCATCCAGCCCCCAGTCTCGCCAAACAGTTCGGTGATCATCCACCAACTGGCGAATTAGCTGCTCCTGGGCCGCCCCGGAAAGTAGTCCGAGTCCAGCTTCGCTCAGCAGTGAAAAGGCGAAGCCAGTTACCGACTGGGCCCTCGATTTAGAGCTGGTCTGCTTTGAATCCAAGGCAATCAGGTCTCGCAACTTCGCCGCCTGCACCCTGGTTGGGGTGAGCACCAAGATCTCCTCCGGAGCCAGGCCGGATTCCTCGAGAGCTGCAACTATTTGGCGCAGTCGAAAGGTTTTTCCGCTAAGGGGCGCACCGATAATTACGGTTGAGGTGAGATCCCCTTGAATTGCCGGCGCCTTGGCGTGTTGCTCCCCGGGGGCAAATTCGGTGGCGGAAATCTGCATTAGCTAAATCTATTTGTCAACGCTGACATTTTTCTTGGCGTAACCTATTTGCGTCGTTAGGAGACAAATGGAAATCCGCATTGGCATCAAAGAAAACGGGCGGGACCTGGGTTTTGAAACCGAACTGAGCGCCAAGGAGCTGACTGAGCTGGTCAAGCAGGGAATATCAGCTGGCATGGTTGAACTCAGCGATAGCAAAGGTCGCAGTTATCTAATTCCTGCAGCCTCGGTTGCCTATGTCGAACTTGGTGCCGATCAGTCCCGAAGGGTGGGATTTCTAGCCTGATGGAACTTCTAATAATTCTTGCCTACGCCGGCATTTTGGCCCTTGTGGCACCATTCGTACTTCCAAAGTCAGACCACTACGGAAATCTTGTCCCAGTTGCGATTGCCGCCACCTCTGGCGCCGCACTGTGGCTGCTACTGACTTGGCTCGGTTTCCACTATGACGAGGCTTGGATCTGGTTCTTAGTGATGCTCGGCATGCCTGCCGCAGCCTGGTTTGGCACCCGACGACTGGACTCGGTACGAAAGTCAGCAGAAGAGGCTGAGCTGGAAAGGCTCCGTTTAGGCCGTTAGGCCAAGCGAGTCCATGCGCAACGTGTGAGCGCTAATCAGCTCAGTCGTCAGCGGCTCGATTATGCGGAATTGCTCTCGGGTTAGCTCCGCCTGATCAGCCGGCGGATTCTCGATTAGCTTGGAAAAGTCCAAGCTGTCGCGAACCTCAAGCAGGGCATCGGCAATGATTGCCCGGCCAAATAGCGCCAATTCGTCAGCTAGTCCCGAGTTCTCCGCAATCGCCGCGGTTAGAACGTCCTGGCAAAAGTCCATGAGTGAGTTATCCGAAAGCATCGCCTCCACCCTGAGTCGGCGAGCGGGGCTGAGACCCTTAGCGATTCGCAAGTAGGCATCTTCCAGCAGTCCGAATACCAGGTAGGTGCGCAAGAGGTCCTCGAACCAGTTATTGCCCTCGGTGCGCTGCACGAGCTCATCGAGGCGATCGCGAACCTGCTGCTGCAGCTCAATGTGAGTTGAACCCTGCTTCAGCAGCAATTCCTTGAGCTCGACCGAACGTGCTCGGTAGCTATCAGCGAGCTTCGATTCCCCTTCAGCCCACTCCTTCTTAGGGGCTGGAGTTGCGTCATCCTCTAATAAATCTGCGATCAAAAGCTGGGTCTGCAGCAGGTTGGCCAAAAACACTTCGGTAGCGGGAATCACCTTTGAGGCATTAAGCTGGCCTTGACTGCGGCCCGCTGAGGTATCACGGGAGGGCAGAGATAAGGTCTGAGTGACCTTCCTGATCCGTCGAATCCAATCCAGCATGCAGCAAGTTTAGCGCCGGCAACAAGGTCGGCAGCCGTATTACAGAATTACCCCCGGAGGGTTACTTGAGTTTTAGAGCACTGGGCATAGATGAAGACATCTGCGCAGCATTAGATTCCAAATCAATCACGAGTCCATTCCCAATTCAGCAACAAGCTATTCCACTTGCGCTATCTGGCTCCGATGTCATCGGTCAGGCCAAGACCGGAACTGGAAAAACTTTGGGATTCGGTCTGCCACTGATTCAGCAATTAGGCATTCACCCGGAACACCTTCCCCGTGGACTGGTCGTGGTGCCAACTAGGGAGCTGGCTCTGCAGGTGGCAGAGGATCTGCGCACGGCATCTTCCAATCGCACCACCCGCATCGTTGAGATTTATGGCGGCAAGTCCTATGAGAGCCAGGTAGAGGAGCTCAAAAAGGGAGCCGACATCGTGGTTGGCACGCCAGGTCGACTTATTGACCTGCAGCGTCAGCGACTAATCGACTTTTCCGCCATCGGCTACCTCGTACTAGACGAAGCCGACGAGATGCTTGACCTAGGCTTCTTGCCCGATATCGAGCGGATGATGAACTTCTTGCCACCAACCAGGCAAACCCTGATGTTCTCGGCAACCATGCCATCGCAGATTCTGTCGCTGGCCCGCAAGTATCAGAACCGTCCGGTGCACATTCGTATCAGCGATCCGGACGAGGGCAAGACCAAGGCTGCTATCAAGCAGTTCATCTACCGCGCGCACGCCCTAGATAAGGACGAGGTTGTGGGCAGAATC
>JALQVB010000065.1 GCA_023260495.1 Aquiluna sp. | reverse complement strand
AGCTGACCGTCTTGGTTTGGGGCTGAAAATGCCGGGGCAAGTTGACCAGCCTCCAGAACAACTTCGTCATAGGACATAAGTGGACCCCTTCCACAGACCAGACTATTCAGTTTTGCCCCGCTCGCAACATGGTTTCGCCTACGGCGTTCAGAAATAGTGGTTGCCCCAAAGAGGCCGAAGAGGTGCTAAGATTTTCCGCTGTTGCACCTCTAGCTCAATTGGCAGAGCAACTGACTCTTAATCAGTGGGTTCCGGGTTCGAGTCCCGGGGGGTGTACCAATCATTTAAGTGCCAGAATCTCAGTATGAGTAAAGCTCTACTTGTAATCGACGTGCAGGTTTGCATGTTCTTTTGCCTCTGGCCAGTGCCTGATGCGCCACAGCTGCTATCTCGAATTGCCGACCGAGTTTTGGCAGCTCGCATGGATTCAACCCCTGTTATTTGGGTTCAGAATGATGGGCCGGCCGGCGAACTGGATGCTCCGGGCCTGCCTTACTGGGAGCTTGCCCTGGGGGTAGGTGCAAACGAGATGGTTGTGCGAAAGACCACCCAGAATGTCTTTGAATCAAACCCCATGCTGGCATCCGAATTGCGAGCGAAGGGGATTTTTGAGCTTGAACTGATCGGCCTGCAGTCAGAGATGTGCCTACGTGCAAGTGCGCTTGGAGCAAAGGCGGCTGGCTTTCGAGTGAGTGCCGACCGGTCGCTGCACGGAACTTACGATCAGGACGATAAGTCAGCTCAGCAAATTTCAGACGAAGTGCAGCTCGAGCTGGAGAGGGCCTTGCGATGAGTGCGATTTCTAGATTGCTAGACGGAAGCGGCAGGCTGGCCCAGATTCCTTCCCGACCATCCAGAAAACTTGAGCTCGCCAGGCACATTGCCAACGAATTTTCTTTCGGCCAGTCCTATACCGAGCAAGAGATAAACGAGGTGCTCATGGGCTTCCATGATGACTACATTTCACTTCGCCGAATGATGATCGAACTGGGGCAGCTCGCTAGGGCCAAGAACGGCTCAATGTATTGGCGGGTGCTCGGTGGCGAATAACTATGTGGCCCTGGAGCCAAGGCAATTTGAGGCCTACTCACAAGCAATTGAGTCGGCCGGGGGAGAAATAAGAGCATTGTCAGGTGATGTTTCAGCGCTTGTCTGGACGGACTACGCTGCCCCGGCGGCGCTGGCGCAAGCCGTGAAGGAGAATCCGCAGCTGCGCTGGGTCCAGCTTCCCTTCGCTGGAGTGGACGCATTTAGCTCCACCATCTCGGCTTTTCCAGATGTTGTGTTCACCTCGGCCAAGCGCTCATACTCTGAGCCGGTGGCTGAGCACGCCATGATGTTGTGCATGGCTTTGGGGCGAAAGATCCCAGAGCGAGTGCGGGCAACCTCGTGGGGCAAAAAATACGCCGACTCGCTATTTGACGAGAATTTGGTGATTGTTGGTGGTGGCGGAATTGCCCAGCAGCTTGTTGACCTGCTGGCGCCGATGCGCACCAAGGTCACGGTGGTTAGAAAGCGCCTCGAAGCGCCGTTTGAGAATTCCCGCTACTCCAAGGTGGTGGGCTTCGATCAGCTCGACCAGGTGCTCGCCGAAGCTAAATTCGTCGTGCTGGCCTGCGCACTCACCCAAGAGACTCGATTCTTGTTTGATGCAGCTAGATTTGCAAAAATGCGCAGCGATGCCTACCTGGTCAACGTGGCTCGTGGCGAAGTTGTGAACCAAGAAGACTTAGTGGCCGCTTTGAATGCTGGCGAGCTTGCCGGTTGCGCAACAGATGTCACCTACCCGGAGCCGTTGCCTGAGGATCACCCGATGTGGCGGACGGAGAACTTGTTGATTACCCCTCACACTGCCGACACGATGACGATTGTCACCAGACTGTTTGCCCAGCGGCTAGTCGAAAATGTTTCGGCCTGGCTCGCGGGCCGGGACCTGGTAGGTGTCGTAGACCCTGAATTGGGGTATTAGTGGAGCTGACCACCTGGCTGATCTATTCGGCTGCCGCTCTCGGGTTGTCGTTGACGCCTGGCCCAAACGGCTTGCTCGCCCTTACCCACGGGGCACTTTACGGAACTAGGCGAACCATTGCCACCATCTTGGGCGGGTCGCTTGGATTCACGCTCGTGATAGCTCTGTCAATGTTTGGCATTGGTGCGTTGCTTGCCGCGTCGGCAGGTCTGCTGGTTATCTTGAAGTGGGTGGGCGGGGCCTATCTGGTGTTTCTGGGTATCCAGGTTTGGCGCTCGCCTTCCATGGCGGTCTCACGCAGCCTCGGTGTCGGCACAGTGCGTGGAAGTCAGCTGTTTCGGGCGGGGCTGTTCTCTGCCGTGAGTAACCCCAAGGGGATTTTGTTTTTTGTTGCCTTTTTGCCGCAGTTCATCGCTCCAAATTCAGACCTAGCACTGCAGTTTGCCATTATGGCGATCACCTTTGTAGTGATTGAGTTCCTCTATGAACTGCTGGTGGCGGCACTGGCAGACCGAATTCGGCCCTGGCTTGCCAGGGTCGGCAAGAACTTCAACCGGTTTTTCGGGGGAGTCTTTGTGGCGATTGGAATTTTGTTGCCGCTTAGGGGCTAGATTCCCATCGCCTTTCGTAGCATCTCGATGTGACCTTTTGCCTTGACGTTGTAGAAGGCGTGCGAGATGTTGCCCGACTCGTCTACTGCGAAGGTGGAGCGAATGGTGCCCATGTAGGTCTTGCCATACATGCTCTTCTCACCATAGGCGCCATAGGCTTCCTGCACCTTGTTGTCTGGATCGCTCAGTAGCTCGAAGTTGAGCTGCTCTTTGTCCTTGAACTTCTTTAGTTTGCTGGGGGCGTCGGGGGAAATTCCCAACACGGTGTAGCCGGCAGACTTCAGCGAGTTGATGTTGTCGCGGAAATCGCATGCCTGAGTGGTGCAGCCGGGGGTTGAGGCAGCGGGGTAGAAGTAGACAATCACCTTTGAGCCGGCCAAATCAGCCAGGCTGACATCTTGCTCGTCTTGGTTCTTCAGGGTGAATTGCGGCGCGCTGGTTCCAACTTCAAGTTTCATATTTAGCTAAATCTCGCTGCGGCAAAAACTATTCCAGACACTAACCTTGTCGTGATCCAAATGAGGGAGTTAGTTTGGTTGCAGCTCTTGCTGGATTTTCCACCGGCCTCTCGCTGATCATTGCCATTGGAGCGCAGAACGCTTTCGTGCTGCGTCAGGGATTGCGACGCTCCCACGTTCTCTGGGTCGTTCTGATTTGCGCCTTTTCAGATGCACTGCTTATCAGCCTGGGGGTCTTGGGATTGGGCGTGGCGATTAGCTCGCTGCCATGGCTGATAGAACTCTTCCGTTACGGCGGTGCTGCATACCTTTTGTGGTTTGCCGTTCAGGCTGCCCGGAGGTCATTGAAGCCAGGCGTCTTGGAGGAGTCATCTGAGAACGCCGAGTCGCTGAAGGCTGTGGTTTTGACCACCTTGGCAATCACTTACCTCAACCCCCATGTTTACATCGACACCGTTTTGCTGCTCGGCTCGATTGCCAACCAGTTCGCGACGCCTTGGCTTTTTGTTCTAGGCGCGGCCCTGGGTTCGTTTGTATGGTTCTTCGCTCTGGGTTTCGGCGCTCGCCAGCTGGGTAGGTATGTGAAGAGCCCCCGGTTCTGGCGCTATCTTGACGCCTTCATTGCTTTGGTAATGATCGCTATCGCAGTCCTGCTGCTCACCTACCGCTTCTAGTCGGTGGCATAATCAGGAGCATGGCCAACCAGGACGCTCTAAACAACTTTGCCCAACGCTCCTCTTCGAAGTGGCGACGTTTCCCAGAAGATGTGCTCCCGATGCATGTCGCTGAGATGGACTTCGACGTAGCAGAGCCAATCCTGAAGGTGCTCAGTAGCATGGTTGCCAATTCAGACCTTGGCTATCTCGGGCCGCTGCCTGAGCTAGAGCCTGCGTTCGCAGGTTTTGCCAAAGAACGCTGGGGCTGGGAAATTGCTACCGGTGGCATGAAGCTAGCCACCGACGTTGGAATCGCGGCCGTTGAGATTCTGAGAGCCGCAGCCGGTCCAGGGGAGCGGGTCATGGTGAACTCTCCGGTTTACTCGGCATTCTTCAAGTGGATTGAAGAGGTGGGCATGGTGCCATACGATGCCCCGCTTTCGCTCACCGATTCCCGCTGGGAGCTAGACCTAGAGGCAATCGAGCGAGGATTTGCCGATGGGGTGAAAATCTTGCTCTTTTGCTCGCCGCAAAATCCGGTTGGCACCATCCATTCCAGGGCAGAGCTTGAGCAGCTCGCAGAGCTGGCCAAGAAATATGACGTGTTGGTTATTTCGGATGAGATTCACGCACCACTTTCCTGGGGGAGCTTCACTCCCTATCTCGCGGTCAGCGAAGCCGCCAGGGAGACTGGGGTCACAATCACCTCGAGTTCCAAGAGCTGGAACACCGCGGGGCTCAAGGCAGGTTTTCTGATCACCCAGTCCGATGCCGTCCGCTGCAAGCTTGCAAAGCTGCCCGAAGCAATGAACTGGCGGGCGTCGCTGCTCGGCGCCTTCTCGATGGTCAGCGCCTTTAGCGACTGCGTGCCATGGCTCGACGAGACTGTTGCCACCATTCAGGATCGCCTCGAGCTACTCCGCAGCGAAGTAGCGGCAAAGCTTCCAAAGGCCAAGTTGTTTGACATGGAATCTACCTACCTGGCTTGGATTGACCTAAGCGGCTACGAGCTAGACCGCGCGGCCGCAAAGATCCTGGGAGAGGCCAAGGTCGCACTGGTTCCCGGTGAAGACCACAGCGCGAACGGCGACTACGGTCAATACGTCCGGTTCAACGTTGCAACCAGCGAGGCGAGACTTGTGGCCGCAGTGGACCGAATCGCCGCGCTACTAGAGGGCTAGTTCGACGTCCTGCTTGAGATCCTCGATGTGCTCAAGTCCAACCGAGATTCTTAGCGTGCCATCGGTGATACCCATAGCACTGCGAGTCTCCGGTGTCAGTCGCGCATGGGTGGTGGTGGCTGGGTGAGTCGCGAGGCTCCTGGCGTCACCGAGGTTGTTCGAAATATCAATCACCTCAAGTCGATTTAGAAACGCAAAGGCCTTTTCTTTACTACCGAGGTCGATACACACCGTGCTGCCACCCTCGCTCATCTGCTGCTTTGCCAACTGCTGCTGCGGATGTGAGGCGAGGAACGGGTATCTGGTCTTCA
>JALQVB010000064.1 GCA_023260495.1 Aquiluna sp. | reverse complement strand
GGGACGGCAGCGGAAAGCCGATTTCCGCTTACATAGCTGCAGTTAGCTAAGCGTCAATTCGCTCTCTGTCAAAGCCATCAGCTGAATCCACAATGAAGTCTCTTCGAGGTGCAACCTCGTTGCCCCTCAGGAGTTCAAAGATGCGTTCACCCTGCTCAGCATCGGCAACAGTGATTCGGCGAAGTGTGCGGTGTTCGGGATTCATGGTGGTTTCAGCCAGCTGGTCGGCGTCCATTTCACCCAGACCCTTGTAACGCTGGATTGGCTGCTGGTAGCTCTTCTTCGACCGCTCCAGTGAGGCGAGCAGCTCGTTCAACTCGGCCTGCGAATAGGTGTAAAGAACTTCCTTGCTCTTTCCCGATCCAACAACCACTCGGTGCAGTGGCGGAACGGCGGCAAACACACGACCGGCCTCCACAAGCGGACGCATGTAGCGGAAGAAGAGAGTCAGCAGTAGTGTGCGAATATGTGCCCCGTCAACGTCGGCATCGCTCATCAGGATTATCTTCTCGTAGCGCACGTTCTCTAATTCAAAGGTTCGCCCAGAGCCTGCGCCCAGCACCTGAATTATGGCGGCACACTCGGCGTTCGAGAGCATGTCAGACATGGAGGCCTTCTGCACGTTCAAGATTTTTCCACGAATAGGAAGCAGAGCCTGGAATTTGCTGTCTCTGGCAAGCTTGGCAGTGCCGAGTGCGCTGTCGCCCTCAACGATGAACAGCTCAGAGCCATCGGTAGCGCTCGCTCTGCAGTCCACCAGCTTTGAAGGAAGCGATGAAGACTCAAGTGCGTTTTTCCGTCGCTGCGTGTCCTTCAGCGTTCGGGCGCTGATGCGGGCCTTTGCTTCATTGACCACCCGCTCCAGAATGGCGTCCACTTCGGCCTTGGTGCCGCGGATCTTCCCCGAGAGGTAATCATCGAAATACTTGCTGACGGCGCTGGCCACAATCCCCTTGATGGCTGGGGTACCTAAGGTCTCCTTGGTTTGACCCTCAAACTGCGGCTCGGGGAAGCTCACCGTGATTACAGCCGTTAGGCCCGTGAACACGTCATCACGTTCAATCTTTAGGCCATTTGCCTTGAGTTTGCGGCTGTTGGCCTCTATCGCAGCGCGGAATGCCTTCAGCAGACCCTGCTCGAAACCAGCGAGGTGAGAACCACCCTTGGGGGTTGCAATTATGTTCACGAATGAGCGAACTTCCGTGTCAAAGCCATTGCCCCAACGAAGCGCAATATCAACCTTGCAGCTACGCTCCACTTCTTTTGACTCCATCGCGCCGGAGGACTCATTGAGCACCGGGACGACTTCACTAAACTCTGCAGTCTCCTGAATTAGCTTCGTTGGAACCACCGCGGTGTCGTGGGCAAGAAAGTCGACATATTCAGCTAAACCGCCATCAAACCTAAACTCTTTGGAATTGCCCTCTTCATCGGTTGCACTAACCCCGAGGCCTGGGACGAGAAAGGCGGTTTGACGAAGTCTGTTCTCAAGCTCATCAAGCGAGAATTTGGCGCTGGGATCAAAGATCTGGCGATCAGGCCAGAACCGCACTCTGGTGCCAGTCTGCCCCTTCGCTACCTTGCCGATCTCGGCTAGTTGGCTGCCCTCGACAAAAGGCTTGAACTCACTATCCGGACTCGGGCCGGCGAATACCCCTGGCTCACCTCGCCTAAACGACATTGCGTAGGTCTTCCCTGCACGGTCAACCTCAACGTCGAGCCGTTGGCTGAGTGCGTTCACTACCGAGGCGCCGACACCATGCAGACCACCCGAAGCAGCGTAGGAGCCGCCGCCAAACTTTCCACCTGCGTGCAGTTTGGTAAATACCACCTCGACTCCGGTGAGGCCGGTCCGGGGTTCGATGTCTACTGGAATGCCTCGACCACGATCAGAAATTGAGATGGAGCCATCGGCATTTGCTGTGACAGAGATGTGATCGCCATAACCAGCAATTGCCTCATCAACCGAGTTGTCGATGATCTCCCAGATGCAGTGCATCAGACCCCGCGCATCGGTTGAGCCGATGTACATTCCCGGTCGCTTGCGAACCGCCTCCAGGCCCTCGAGGACCGATAAATGTCTGGCTGAATAGGATTCCACTCGCTAACCATAAGGGGTTTCAGGCCGACGACTGTGAAGCCACTTCGCAGTTAGCGAAACAGGGTGCAACAAACATGTTTTTGTCACCTCCAGCGATTATCATCTTGGGCATGGAGCAGACAACTCAGACCACTCTTCAAGTTAGCGACCGCTGTGATGTGTGCGGCGCACAGGCCTACATTCGTGTTGAGTTAGAGCTTGGAGAGCTACTTTTCTGCGCACACCACGGCAATGCCAACAAGGAGAAGCTTGCTCCAATCATGACCGCTTGGCACGATCAATCCGAAGAGCTCACCCGCCGATAGATCGTCGCTGAATCTCCGCGATCATTTCCAGTCGTGCCGGAGAAAGCTTGGCTTCAACCCCAAGCCCCTCTAGCAATTGAACCAAGAATTCTGGATTCTTAGCCAGAAATGGGCCAAACAGGCTAGTAGCCACGAAATTGCCACTGCGGGTAACTATGGGCAAATCAAGCTCAGTGTTGCGATAGCCAAAGAAGCCATCTTGAGAGACAAACTCGCTTCGTCTGGGCATGCTCTGCGACTCAATTCCCAAGTCAGCAGCGAAGCGCTCGTAGCAGGAACCCACGACCAATGTTGCGGCGCCTCGCTGATAGCGGGACACCAATACCGGAGCAAGAGAGTCCAATACCTCGCCGTAGTGGCGCATGGCCGCGCGGCTGGCGTCGCCAAACAGCACAAAGTCCGCGCCTTCTAGTTCAGTTGTAGGAACCAGTTGAGCTCCAGCCGCTTTCGCCTCAACCTCGAGCACTAGTAGATTGCCCTGATCGCCGTTGTTGTTGAAGTGCTCAGGGTGGAAAGTGAAAAAAGTGATCATTTTGCTAACCCCAGATGTCTTCTAACCCGGCGCATGGCATCCGCAGAAAACAGAATGGTTGGGCTGTCGCCGGCAAGCTCAAGGAACTTGTCCGCAGCATCCGTTGGCGATGGTTCCACCAGGCCAATTTCCACTCCGTCGTAACTAAGTCGAAGCGCAAGATCGAAAGCATTAGACCCACCCACGATGTCGACCCGCTTCAGCTTTGAAAAATCTACTGTCCACAACCAACTCGGATCGTGGATGTCGGAACCCGCCATCAACATAAGCGGCTGTTCATCGCCAGAAATCTCATCCAGATTTAGTTGAAAGCTGGTTGGGTTTTGGACCAATCGGAGGTTGACCCTACGGTTCTGAATTTCGGTGATCTCGTTTCGGGCAAAGACTCGCTTCGAGTCTTGTAGCACACTCTGGACAGCCTTGAAATCAAGTTCGACTAGCTGGTCTGCAGCTAGCAGTGCCAGGGCATCGTTGATTGCGTGCGGTGCAGAAGTCGCACTGCTCGAGATTGTGTGCTCCCTAAGCTGAACGCTGTAACCTTCACCACCAACTATCTGCGCGCAACTTGGCTCCACCGCTGGGCTATCAAAGCGCAGCGCGTATTTTGGCCTCGGTTCACTTCCGGTGGTTGATTCGAGCGATGCAGATAGTCCTTCCTGAATCCCCAAGCTGCGCAGGTTGGGGTCGTCGGCGTTGAAAATGACCTGCCCAGCGGGAGCGGCTATCTTGGCAAGTTTCTCGATGACAAGCTCAGGATCCACAAACCGATCAAGCTGGTCGCTCAAGACGTTGGTGAGTACTGCCAACCTAGGCTTCAAGTCCTCAACCAGCATGGCGCCGTGCCCTTCGTCGACCTCCAAGACGGCGATGTCATAACGCAGCCTCCCGCGCCAATCGCCCTGGGTGAGAATTGAAGAAAAATAGCCCTGCTTGATGTTTGCTGTGGAGGGATTCGAAAAGACCCGCAGCCCGTGCAGCTGCAAGATGCGCACCAAGGCCTGAGTCGTCGACGATTTACCAGCACTTCCAGATACCACGACAAGTCCTTGAGGAAGGTTACCTATGGATCTGGCTAAAAGCCCTGGCGCGAGCTTGCTTACCAACACTCCCGGAAGGGCCGATCCCCCACCGGGCCTAACAATGCGCAGCAGAAATCTAAGTAATCTGCCCAGCGCCACTGCTAGGACATCAAGCATTAGCTATCCAAGTAATCGCGCAGCAACTGCGAGCGAGACGGGTGCCGCAGCTTGCTCATGGTCTTTGATTCGATTTGGCGAATTCGCTCGCGAGTAACACCGAATTTCTCACCGATTTGATCCAGGGTCATCTGGACGCCATCACCAAGGCCAAATCTGGACCGAATGACTCCGGCCTCACGCGGGTGCAGGCTGTCCAGCACTCGCTCGAGCTCCTGCTGCAACATGGTGAAGCCAACGGCGTCTGCTGGAACAACAGCCTCGGTGTCTTCAATCAAGTCGCCGAACTCGCTGTCGCCGTCTTCGCCCAGCGGAGTGGAGAGGGAAATGGGCTCGCGGCCGTACTTCTGCACCTCAACGACCTTTTCAGGCGTCATGTCCAGCTCCGCTGCTAGCTCCTCCGGAGTCGGCTCGCGGCCAAGGTCCTGAAGTAGCTGACGCTGCACCCTAGCTAGCTTGTTGATGACCTCAACCATGTGAACTGGGATGCGGATGGTGCGGGCCTGGTCGGCCATCGCACGGGTAATCGCCTGTCGAATCCACCAGGTTGCATAGGTCGAGAACTTGTATCCCTTGGTGTAATCAAACTTCTCTACGGCGCGGATCAGACCGAGGTTACCCTCCTGGATCAAATCCAGGAACTGCATGCCGCGGCCGGTGTAGCGCTTAGCTAGCGAAACCACAAGTCGAAGGTTGGCTTCCAGAAGGTGGCTCTTCGCACGCTGTCCGTCCTTGACGACCCAGTTCAAATCACGACGCTCGGCTGGGGTCAACTTGGTTGCGGTAGCAATCTTCTCTTCGGCAAAAAGACCCGCTTCGATTCGCTTCGCTAGCTCAACCTCGAGCTCTGCGTTCAGCAGCGCAACCTTACCGATCTGCTTGAGGTAATCCTTTACCGGGTCTGCTGTGGCGCCACTGATGGTGAGGTTCTGGACGGGAATGTCATCGTCATCGTCACTGAGAACAAGCAGGTCTGAAGGAATTTCGATTGATTCAGTCTTTGGCTCGTCCTTTGAATCGCTCTCGTCATCGGAGCCAAGGTCCACAGCATCCTGAGCCTCGGAGACAATCTCGTCCACTGACTCAAGCTCCTCGTCATCGCCATCCTCATCTAGCTCGTCCTCGTTTTGCTCAGCAACGGCCTTCTTAGGCGCGCGCTT
>JALQVB010000063.1:5099-5341 GCA_023260495.1 Aquiluna sp. | reverse complement strand
GAACCCTTATTGCCCTGCGAATCGATGGCGAACTCAAGCTCTCCGTGGTCTCCGCGCCGGCTCTCGGAAGGCGCTGGTGGGCGGAAGTTGGCTCCGGGGCTTTCACCCAGGACATCAATGGCACAACCAGGCAGCTTGCAGTCTCCAAGGTGGCAAATCTAAGCGATGCCTACATCTCATACAACTCAATTCAGCAGTGGAGCCAGTTCGGTAAAGCGGAGAAGATCTTGGCGCTGAGCGAA
>JALQVB010000063.1:0-5089 GCA_023260495.1 Aquiluna sp. | reverse complement strand
GGTCTGGCGCACCAGAGCCTTTGGCGATTTCCTGAGCTACATGTATGTAGCCGAAGGCATCATTGATGCCGCCAGCGAGCCCGATTTGAAGATCTACGACATCGCAGCACTGGTTCCGATTGTGCGGGAAGCAGGTGGCACATTCAGCGCACTGGATGGCGAACTTACCGACTCCTCCTCGGTGGTACTGGCTAGCAACGGTCTAATACACGAGCAAATGCGTTCGGCGCTGAATTGATGCAGCAGCGCACCCAGAAAATATTTGCCCTGGCGGGTATCACGCTGTTGGCGCTGAACCTGAGAACGGCGGTCTCATCGTTATCTCCGGTAGTCGGGTTTATCCAAAATGACATTTCTCTACCGATCATCACAATTGGGCTGCTCGGCATAGCCGCTCCCCTGGCCTTCGCCCTCGCTTCAGCCCTGAGCTATCGCCCAGCGCGTAAGTATGGGGTCGAAATCACCTTGATCATGGTGGTGTTGGCGATTGTTGCCGGCCACCTGATTCGAGCTTTGGCCTGGGATTCCACGGCCCTGTTCTTCGGCTCGCTGCTGTGTTTGTTTGGAACCGGTGTTGGCAATGTGTTGCTGCCAGTGATGGTGCGTAAATACTTTGCCAATCGGATTGGATTGATCTCAGCCTTTTACATCACCATGACCTCAATCTCGGCGACTATTGGTTCACTCTTCGCCGTTCCGGTTGCCGAGGCGGCAAGCTGGCGGCTCTCGCTTGGGCAGTGGGGAATTCTTGCGGCTCTCACTCTGCTTCCATTGATGGCCATTCGCAGAAACTCCACTCCTGAACCTAAGGTCAAGTCCGAGACTACGGAGCGTGGCATTTGGCGATCGAAAACGGCCCTGGCCATAGCTGGGTCCCAGGCGATGACCAGCATCTTTGGCTACGTTTCCTTTGCCTGGCTGCCGCTGCTTTTGGTTGAACACAACGGGACCTCTCAGGCCGAGGCTGGTGCCATGCTGGCGCTCTTTGCCATCATGGGCTTCCCGGTGGCCCTCGCCGTTCCGCAGCTGGCCCAACGGTTTCCTAGGATTCAGCCCAAGATTGTGTATTTCTCCGCAACCATGGGAATCCTGGGACCAATCGGCTTGCTCTTTTCGGACGGACAGCCATGGCTCTGGGTCATGCTCATTGGGTTGGGTCCGACCATGTTTCCACTTGCCCTGACGCTAATGAACCTCAGGGCTCGAGCTCAGTCCGTGGTGCTATCGGTCAGCGCCTTTGGCCAAGGAGTCAGCTACACCATCGCGACGGTGGCCGTGATGTCGGTTGGCCTAATGCGCGAGCTAACTGGCGGCTGGGAATATGCGCTGTGGATGCTCTTTGGCAGCGCACTGGTGAGCGTGTTAGCGGGGTTGCAACTAGCTAAACACCAGATGATCGACGATGAGCTCAGTTAGCCAAATCAACGCCGACGGTAGCGCAGCGCTCGGTTATTGAGCCAAGAAATTCATCAACTTTCTCTTGAGCACCGGCAGCAGATTCGCTCTCGGCTAGAGCAGCTAGCAGTCCGTTCAGATCCTGCGCCAAACCCGTCGAAAGCAGGTCGTCCACCTGCTGGCCCACCATGTCATCAACCTGCTGCAGCACGCCGGAATCAATAAGCCCTTCTCGATAGGCATCGCTGATGCCATCCAGGGTGGAGGAAAGCGCCTTGCAGGCAGCCGCATCCGCGGCGGTAGCCGCGACCTCCTCTAAGGAGCAACCAGAGAGGGATGTTAGCAAGAGCGCTGAGGTTGCAAGTGTGGCGAGGTGCTTCATGGCTTCCTGACTTTGACTACTCGCCAAGCGTAATTATTTGTAACGGCGGAACAAATCTGGCACGCCATAGTTACACTTTCCGAAGGCAAAAACTAACTGGAGATTCCCACTTGCGCGTCTATAACAACATCACCGAAGTGTTCGGCAACACCCCGCTGGTCAGGCTGAACAAGATTACCGACGGCGCCAACGCCCAAGTCTTTGCCAAGCTTGAGTTTTACAACCCTTCCAGCTCGGTCAAAGACCGCCTAGGCATCGCCATGATCAATGAGGCTGAGAAGTCGGGCGAACTGAAGCCAGGCGGAACCATTATCGAGGCGACCAGTGGTAACACCGGAATCTCGCTGGCCATGGTTGGAGCTGCCCGCGGCTACCGCACCATCATTGTGATGCCAGACTCGATGAGCCTGGAACGCAAGATTTTGATTAGGGCCTACGGTGCGGAGCTAGTACTCACCCCTGCGGCAGAGGGCATGAAGGGCTCGGTTGCCAAGGCTGAAGAGCTTGGAAAGACCATTGAGGGCGCGATCCTGGTGCGGCAGTTTGAAAACGAGGCTGGCCCAATGATTCACCGGCAAACGACTGCCGAGGAGATCTGGGCCGATACCGATGGTCAGATTGCGGCGTTTGTTGCCGGCAGCGGCACCGGCGGAACCATCACCGGCACCTCGCAGCGACTTAAGGAACTAAACCCCAACATCAAGAGCTACGTCGTGCAGCCTGCTGCCTCGCCGCTCCTAACCGGAGGAGAAGCCGCCGGGCACCCGCTGGCTGGCATCGGTCCAAACTTCATTCCGCCAATCCTGGACACCTCGTCCTATGACGAGGTCATCAGCGCTCCGAATCAGGTTGCCTTTGAATTTGCCCGTCGCGCAGCCGCCGAGGAGGGAATTCTCGCTGGCATCAGCTCGGGTGCAGCCCTCTGGGCAGCCCGTGAGGTTGCAAGCCGCAAGGAGCACGAGGGTCAAATCATTGTGGTCATCGTCCCATCATTTGGAGAGCGCTACGTCTCGTCGACGCTGTATCGGGACCTGCAAGAGGAATACCAGCAAAGAAGTTGAGTATCCGAGAAGACATCAGAGCAGGTCTAGAAAAGGATCCCGCCACTCTCAGTGGTTTTGAACTTTTCTGGACCTCGCCCGGCCTGCACGCGGTGTGGGCCTACCGCTTTGCGCACAAGCTCTGGAAAGCAAAGCGCAGGATATTGGCCCGCATGGTTTCCAACTACGCAAAATTCTGGACCGGAATTGAGATTCACCCCGGCGCACAGATTGGCCGTCGCCTAGTGATCGACCACGGTGTTGGAGTAGTTATTGGAGAAACCGCGGTCATCGGTGATGACGTCTTGATTTACCACGGTGTGACCCTGGGCGGCCGCACACTAGACCCCGTCAAGCGTCACCCAACGGTTGGCGATCGAGTAATTGTCGGCGCTGGTGCGAAGCTGATTGGCAACATCACCATTGGAAATGACTGCCGAGTCGGGGCAAACGCGGTTGTCACCAAGGACATGCCTGCTGGAACGGTAGCGGTGGGTGTGAACGCTCGCCTGGTGAACGTTACCGGGGACGACTACTACCTGATCTAGGCCTTGGAGAGCTCCGGCTCGCGCTCGCGACCGCCGGCCATGATGAGTCCGATGGTGATCAGCGGAATGCCAACTATCAACCCGATGGTGATTGGTTCGTTCAAAAAGACAATTCCCAACAGCAGCGCCACCGCGGTGTTCACATAGGTAATTAGCGTTGCCTTTGCGGGTCCTATTTCCTTGATGAGCATGAAGAAAATCACGAAGGCTGCAGCCGAGCAAACTAGACCCAGCACACCTACCGCCATAAGGCTGGCGGGGCTGGCCGAGGCCAGTTCACCAGGGAGTCTAGGAATCGAGAAGGGCGAGTAGGCAATGGCAACGATTGCCATGCTGACGCCGATCACACCAGCGCTCGGCACATCGTGGAGTTTGATGTTTGCCACAATCGGTGCGATGGCATAACCCATGGCAGCCAGCACGACCATGAGCACATAGAGCGGTTCGATGTGGCCAGCAAAAGTGTCAATCCCAACCAGCGTGGCGACACCTGCGAAACCAATCACCATTCCGCCAAGCGGCCTGGGGCGGAGCGCCTTGCGGTCTTTTAGGAAGATAGCCAAGATCGCGACCGCAAAAAATGGCACGGTCGCAATCAGCAGTCCAGCTAGGCCCGAAGAGATGTGCTTTTCAGCCTCCGTGATCAAAAACCATGGGCCAATCATCTCGACCGCACCAAACACCAGAACGTATGGCCAGGCCTTCAGTGCCGGCTTCAATCCGCCAGTGGCCGCCGCATAAGGAATCAAAACAAGAGCACCGAGCAGTGTCCTCAGGAACACAATCGATGGCGTCGAAAAGCTCTCTAACGCTAGGGCAATGAAGAAATATGGCAAGCCCCAGAAGATGCCGGCAAGGGCAAAGAGAATTAGGCCTTTTTGACTCACCTGCCCATAGTAGTGGCCCTGGCAAAGCTCTCGTGACTCGGGAAGCAACCGAGCCGATTTGTGGTTGATTGAGGGCGTATGACAAAGCTAGATAAGCCGGCAATTACAGCCGCACCAATCCATGACCTAATCGCAAATCGCTTCAGCCCCCGCATCTACGATGCAGCGGCAACCCTAAGCCAAGAAGAGCTTGAGAGCCTGGGCGAAGCCTTTCGCTGGGCACCCAGCTCTATGAACCAGCAGCCCTGGCAAGTGGTATTTGCCCGCCGCGGCTCCGAGCTATTCGATGCAATCTCGCAAAACGGACTGACTGGATTTAATCAAAGTTGGGCGCCAACAGCCTCGGCCTATGCCGTTGTGCTGGCAAACCAGCTCGAAGAGGCTACAGCCAGGGATCAGGCTGAAACCTTCTTTGATGTCGGCCTAGCCTCGCAGCAGATGGTGATTCAGGCGGAATCGATGGGGCTGCGGGCACACTACATGGGCGGCATCGTAAAAGATGCCATAGCTGAACTGGTTGGCGCCCAAGACCAGTGGGTGGTCTGCGTCATTACGCTCGGTCATCAGGGCGACCTAGAGGGCCACGATGCTGCGATTGTAGAGCGCGAGCGCACTCCGCGCAGCCGGAAAGACTCCGCTTCGGTTTACCGAATCGAGAGCTAGTTCTCGCTGGCTCGCTTGCGGGCCGAGGCGGCACGAGCCCGAACATTTGGATCGAGCTCTACCTTGCGGATGCGCACGGCGTCATTGGTCACCTCAACGCACTCGTCTTCGCGGGCGAACTCCAGCGCCTCTTCCAGAGAAAGCTTCTTTGGTGGGGTGAGGCCCTGGAAGTTA
>JALQVB010000062.1 GCA_023260495.1 Aquiluna sp. | reverse complement strand
TCAACGAATACTGCTCCGCGCTTTTCCAAGGAGCGAACCACGTGCTTGTTGTGCACAATCTGCTTGCGCACGTATACCGGCGCGCCATAGTGGTCCAGTGCCTTCTCAACGGCAATCACTGCCCTGTCCACCCCAGCGCAATAGCCTCGCGGGGCCGCAAGAAGCACCTTCTTGCCCGAATTAATGTCGGCAGGTTGGTTATTGTTGATTTCAGTCACCGTCCAATTCTACGAACCGCCTCGGGAGGCATGTTGCAAGACCAAGCGGATCAAGTAGTTGAATCAAAAGTTAGCAGTGAACATTCCCCCTGGCAGGTGTCACAACTATCCAAGAGCCTCAAGGACTGGATTGAAAAGCTAGGCAGGGTTTGGGTCGAGGGCGAACTGCAGCAAATTCAGCTGCGCGGCAGCAATATTTTTGGCTCCATCAGAGACCTCAGTGTTGAAAATTCAGTTGAGATTCACGCTTTTGATGCCTCTGGGGCGGAGATCGAAGTTGGGCTCAGCCAGGGCGATCGGGTTGTTGCACTTCTGCAGCCTCAGTTCTGGGCCAAAAACGGCAAAATTACGATGCGCGTGCTGAAGATGCACAAGGTTGGCCTCGGAGAGCTTTTGGAGCGAATCGAGAAGTTGCGCCAGCAACTGATCGCCGAAGGTCTCACCGCGGCAGAGCGCAAGAAGAAGCTCCCTTTCTTGCCAGGAAAAATCGGACTAATCACAGGGGCGGGCTCCGATGCCGAGAAAGATGTGTTGCAAAACGCCAAGCTGCGCTGGCCAGAGGTGAAGTTTGAAATCATCAACACCTTGGTTCAAGGGGATAAGGCAGTGCCGGAAATCGTCATGGCCCTTCAGCAGCTTGACCAGATGCCTGATGTGGACGTAATCATCGTGGCTCGGGGTGGCGGTAGCTTCCAGGACTTGCTGCCGTTCTCCGATGAGCGACTAGTAAGAGCCGCTGCATCCCTTACGAAGCCGGTCGTCTCCGCAATTGGACACGAGAATGACCAGCCACTGCTGGACATGGTGGCCGACCTACGAGCTTCTACCCCCACCGATGCCGCCAAGCGAGTTGTGCCGGATGTGGTCGATGAGCGCCGAAACCTTTCGCAGCTGCTCGAGCGTATTCAACGTCGCATCTTGGGATATCTCGATAGCCAAAGTCAGCTGCTCACGGCCGTTCGCAGCCGACCCGTGCTGGCGAGTCCATTTGGCTTTGTCGATAATCAGCTGGAGCAGCTGCAAACACAGAAGCGTCGGCTGCTTGAGATCCTCGATTTTAGGGTTGGCAAGGGCGAGGCTGAACTCGCCAGACTTGCAGGACAGCTGGGTTCGCTATCTCCTCGGAAAACCTTGGAGCGTGGCTATGCGCTTGTTAGCGACACTGAAGGTAAGCCGCTGGTGCGGGCCAAAGTTGGCCAAAAGATTCTGATTCAAACGGCAACTGCGGAAATTTCGGCTGCGGTGGAAGGTGTTAAGGAGAAATGATGAGCAAGGAAATCGCAAAACTTAGCTACGAAGAAGCAAGGGACGAGCTCCAGAAGGTCGTGACCGAACTGGAGCAGCAGAACGTTTCACTGGAGGCTTCCATGGCGCTGTGGGAGCGCGGTGAGGCTCTAGCCAAGCTGTGTGAGGAGTTCCTCTCGGGTGCTCGCAAGAAGCTCGAGCAGGCCCAGCAGGAACGCACCGCTAAATGAGTGAATCCGCTGCCCAGCGAAGGGCGAATCAAACCGTCAGGAATCTGATTCTCTCGATGCTGGCAACCCTTGGGGTTGTTCTGTTAATTGTGCTTGGGGTACCCCGAGATGATTCCAACCGTATTCAGCAGGTTGACTACCAGCAAATTGCCCAGGAGGCACAGCCAGCTGTGTCACAGCAACTGATAGCTCCAGCGATCCCCTCCGATTGGTGGTCAAACGCGGCCAGGCTAGAGTCCAGCTTTGGTGTCGACACCTGGTACGTCGGATTTGTAACACCAGACAATCAGTACATAGGACTTTCGCAGGCTTTTGAGGCTAACCCCTCTTGGGAAGCGCTCACGCTGCAGGGAAACTGGCTAGAAACGGAAGTTGAGATTGCCGGAAAGACGTGGGAGGTCTGGCCAACGCTGAGCCCCAGCACTCCCCCGGGAACCAAGGAATACGCCATGCTTCACCGTTTTGGTAACTCGGCAGTTGTAATCTATGGGACGGCAGCCCAGGCAGACTTTGTAAGCCTGGCAGAAGAAATCGCAATTGAGTTAGGGCAATAAATGGGTCGTCCTGAGACCGCGAAGCAGGCATTGGATGCCCTGCTGGTGGGAAACTCAAACTTTGTATCAGGCGAGCCTGCCCACCCGCGTCAGGATGCCGATCTGCGCCGCTCGTTGGCCGAGTCGCAGCGCCCCTTCGCTGCACTGTTCGGATGCGCGGACTCCAGGCTAAGCGCGGAAATGATTTTTGACGTGGGACTGGGCGATCTCTTCGTGGTTCGCAACGCTGGGCAAATCATTGCCAACACCATCATCGGTTCGCTGGAATTCGCGGCTGACTACCTAGGCGTGCCGCTTATCTTGGTGCTCGGTCATGACAGCTGTGGTGCTACCAAAGCAGCGATTGATGCCCACAACCACAACTTCCCACCGGCTAGCGAATTCGTCCACCACCTTGTTGATCGACTTGCCCCAACGGTGGCCAAGTCCTACCAAAATGGCATCACAGACCATGACGAGATCACGAAGGCCCACGTCGGCGACACCATTGCAGACCTGCTGTCGACCTCGTCCTATATCTCTGAGCGTGTTGCGGCTGGAACCCTGGCCGTTGTTGGCGCACACTACCGGCTTTCAGAAGGCAAGGTCGAGATCATCTCGACCCATGGAAACATCAACTAGAGGAACAAAATATGGAATACCGCATCGAACACGACACCATGGGCGAGGTCAGAGTGCCAAAGGATGCGCTCTATCGAGCACAGACGCAGCGAGCTGTGGAGAACTTCCCAATCAGTGGTACTCCTCTTGAAAAAGAGCACATCGTCGCCCTAGCTCGCATCAAGAAGGCGGCAGCGATGGCAAATTCGAAGCTGGGTATTCTCGACGCCGCGATGGCGCAGTCCATTGTTGCCGCGGCCGACGAGGTCATTTCCGGAAGCCACATCGAACACTTCCCGGTTGATGTATTCCAAACCGGATCCGGAACCTCTTCCAACATGAACATGAACGAAGTGCTGGCAACCCTCGCCACCGCCAAGCTGGGTAGCGATGTACACCCCAACGACCACGTGAACATGAGCCAGTCGTCAAACGACGTGTTCCCAACAAGTGTCCACGTTGCGGTCACTAACGCCCTGGTCAATGACCTACTACCGGCGCTCGACTACTTGGCTAAGGCGCTTGAGGAGAAGGCCGAGCTGTGGAAAGAGAATGTGAAGCCTGGCCGCACCCACCTCATGGACGCGACCCCCGTCACCTTCGGTCAAGAATTTGCCGGCTACGCCGCCCAGATTCGCTATGCCATTGAGCGCGTGAACGCCGCCCTTCCAAGAGTCGCAGAGGTCCCTCAAGGCGGAACGGCAACAGGAACCGGCATCAATACCCCGAAGGGATTTCCGCAGGAGGTAATCCGCATTCTGGCAGATGAGACTGGTCTCCCAATCACCGAGGCAAGGGACCACTTTGAAGCCCAGGGTGCCCGTGACGCTTTGGTCGAAGCCTCCGGAGTTCTAAAGGTTTTGGCCGTATCGCTGACCAAGATCAATAATGACTTGCGCTGGATGGGTTCTGGTCCAAATACCGGGCTAGCCGAGGTGAGCATTCCAGATTTGCAGCCGGGATCGTCAATCATGCCCGGCAAGGTGAATCCAGTGGTGCCTGAGGCAGTGCTCATGGTCTGCGCGCGCGTTGTCGGAAACGATGCCACCGTGACCTGGGCCGGAGCCTCTGGAAACTTTGAGCTCAACGTTGCAATCCCAGTCATGGGCAATGCCCTGTTGGAATCTATTCGGCTGCTAGCAAACTCCATGCGCGTGCTAACAGACAAGACGATTTCGGGACTTGAGATCAACGCAGAACGCGCCAAGGCGCTGGCCGAATCCAGCCCCTCCATTGTGACGCCGCTGAACCGATTCATTGGCTATGAGGCAGCAGCAAAGATCGCCAAGCATGCTGTTGCAAACGGCATGACCGTGCGGGACGCGACGATTGAACTGGGTTATGTGGACGGTGAGAAACTAACAATGGAGCAGCTCGAGGCGGCCCTGGATGTGCTTCCTATGACTAGACCTCCGCAGTAAATACGACCAAAGCAGCTAGCAAGAAGCCAACGAGCAGAAATGGGCCAAGAGCCATGTTGCTCTTGAGGTTCAAGTTTCCTCGAAATAGCTGCAGCGCGCTAAAGGCGGATGCCGTCACAAACCCGAGGGTCAAACTGAGCAGGATAAGCCAGGGGTTGAGGTAGGCAAGCCATAGGTGCTGCCCGGTTAGCAGCTTGATATCTCCCATTCCGATTAGGTCGAACTTGGCCATTAGGTAGCCTGCGCCCCATGTGATGCCAGCAGCAGCGACCCCAGACATCAGGGGCTGGAGACGCTGGTAGGAAAATGCGTCGAGTACAACCAGAGTGGCGCAGAAAATCAAAGCGCTGATCGTGTATTTATTTGGCAGCCGGTGCTCTTTGAAATCCCAGCGGACAAGCGGCACTGATATTGCTAGGTAGTAGCCCGCGGCTAGGAAAGTCCAGATGCTCACCGGCCAGATGCTAGTAGTTCCAGCCGTTGGCAGAATCCAGTTATCCCCAGTTAGTCGAGCAGATCTGTAACCAGGGCTGCTATCTCGCTTCTTTCACTGCGAGTTAGCGTGATGTGGCTAAATAGCGGCTGGCCTTTCAGCGTTTCTACTACCGAGGCGATTCCGTCGTGCCTACCAACCCTGAGGTTATCCCGCTGCGCAACATCGTGGGTTAGCACCACTCGTGACTTTTGACCAATTCTGGAGAGCATGGTCAAAAGGACATTTCGCTCCAGCGACTGCGCCTCGTCAACAATCACAAAGGAGTCATGCAACGAGCGACCCCTGATGTGGGTAAGTGGCAACACCTCAAGGATTCCCCTATTCACCACCTCGTCGATGACCTCTTTGGAGACCAGAGCACCAAGAGTGTCGAAGACGGCCTGAGCCCAAGGGTTCATCTTCTCCCCTTCGGTGCCAGGGAGGTAACCCAGCTCTTGGCCACCTACTGCGTAGAGCGGGCGGAAGACCATGATTTTCCGGTGCTGCCTGCGCTCCAGAACGGCTTCAAGACCGGCGCAGAGTGCCAAGGCGCTCTTTCCGGTTCCGGCCCGGCCGCCAAGGGAGACGATGCCCATATCTGGGTCGAGTAGCGCATCAATCGCCAGGCGCTGTTCAGCAGAGCGGCCATGCACCCCGAATATCTCCCGATCGCCACGAACCAGCTTTACGGTCTTGCTCTCGGTAACTCGGCCAAGGGCGCTGCCACGCTCCGAGTGGACCACCAGACCGGTGTTCACCGGCATGTTCTTTGCGTCTTCGTGGACTATCTCTTCGGTGTCATAAAGATTGGCCATCTCGGTGGCACTCAGGT
>JALQVB010000061.1 GCA_023260495.1 Aquiluna sp. | reverse complement strand
GAAATCACAACAAACTTTGACTTCTTTATTTCAGAGCTCGACAACCTAGAAATTAGGCGTGAGGCGTTGCGCGAAAAGGCACTGGGCATTGGCTATGTGGCAGCTGAGGGCGTGGCAAACCTGATGCTCGATGAAGCCGGGTTTGAGAACGTCACCCCGGAGGCCCTAGCGGATGCCATTGAGGAGGAGCGTGAAGTTCCGCCGGCAGCTCTGAAGCAGGCCACTGACCTGATCGAGGGCGATGTTGCGGGCCTTTTGGTTGTCAACGCACAGGTTTCTGACGTGGCGACCGAGGAGCTAAAGACCGTCGCTGAGGCAGTTGGCGTTCCGGTGTTTGAGGCCAGTGAGCTTATTCCGGCGAGCGATATGGACTACCTGGACTGGATGGCCAGCATTCTGGACCAGCTTCAAGAGGCCGTGTACTAGTTGAGCCTGCTAGAAATTTCCGGTGCCTCGCTCGGCTTTGACGAGCGGGTGCTTTGGAGCGATCTGAACCTGAGTGTTGAGCCAGGGGAATTTATCGCGCTGATTGGCGCCAACGGCTCTGGCAAGTCCATGCTGCTGAAAACCATTCTTGGCACCCAGCAGCTGAGCGGGGGCAGCATTAGCTTTGCCGGCAAGCCAGCGGGTACCCAGAATCACCTCATCGGCTACGTGCCGCAGCACCGCACCGCCGATGCCGGCCTGCCGCTGCGCGTGATTGATGCGGTTCGTTTCGGACTCGATGGCCACAAATTCGGTCCCACATTTGCAGGCCGGGCCGCCCGGGAGAAGTCGCTGCAGGCGCTCCGCCGAGTGGACGCCGAGCACCTGGCGAATGAACCGGTTGGCAAGCTTTCCGGTGGAGAGATGCAGCGGGTGCGGGTGGCGCAGGCCATCATGAGCGAACCCAAGCTGATTTTGGCCGATGAGCCGCTCAGTGCGCTGGACCTAAAGCATCAGCAGCGGGTGAGCGAGTTGATCAACGAGCAGCGAGAGCGTCTAGGCTCTGCCGTGATCTTTGTGACTCACGATCTAAATCCCATCATCGACTACGTAGATCGGGTCATCTACTTGGCTCAGGGCCGACACTCAATCGGAACCACCGACGAGGTGATGCAATCCGAGGTGCTCTCCAATCTTTATGGCACCGAGATTGATGTGGTGCGCAACCAGGGCCGCATCGTGGTGTTGGGGGCCCATGACCACGAGCATCACGAGGATGAGGAGTGGACATGATTGACATCTCCGACATCTTCAATTTCTCAAACTACGACCAGCTAATTCCACTGGTGGCCAATTCGCTTTGGGCCGGTGCTTTGCTGGCGCTTATCGGCGGGCTAGTTGGCGTGTTCGTGATGCATCGCGAGCTCTCCTTCGCCGTGCACGGAATCTCGGAGCTCTCCTTTGCGGGTGCGGCAATCTTCTTGCTGATTGGCCTCGATGTGGTGTTGGGCTCGGTCTTTGGTTCGTTGCTGGCCGCCGCCATCATCGCCTTCCTGGGCGATAAGGCCAGGGACCGAAATTCGATAGTTGCTGTCTTGATGCCCTTTGGGCTCGGCATCGGCATCATGGCGCTATCGCTCTATCCCGGCCGGGCCGCCAATAAGTTCGGCCTGCTCACCGGACAGATTGTCGCTGTGGATGACCCCAAGCTGACGACCATGGTTATCACTGCGGTCATCGTTGTTGCGGCGCTGGTAGTGCTGTGGCGCCCACTCACTTTTGCATCGTTGGACGCCGAGGTTGCGGCCGCCCGAGGCGTGAACACGCGCCTGCTCGGCATCGGCTTTGTCATGCTGCTGGGCCTAGCGGTAGCGGCGGCGGTTCAGATAGTTGGCGCACTGCTGGTCTTGGCGCTCTTGGTAACTCCGGCTGCAGCTGCGCTCAGGTTGAGCTCGAGCCAGTTCTGGGTGCCCGCATTGAGCGTAATGTTCGCGCTGGTCTCAATGCTGGGCGGAACTCTGCTGGCCCTTGGCGGCACGCTGCCGATTAGCCCGTATGTGACCACGATTTCGTTCCTGATCTATTTGGTGGCAAGGCTGATTCAATACAGCCGAGCAAAGGTGGTGAGAAATTGACTCAGAAGCGCAATACCTGGCAGAAGCAAGCGGTGACCGAGCGGCTCGCCCAGTCCGATGGTTTCGTGTCGGCCCAAGAGCTCTTTATGCAGCTCACCGCCGGAGGCAAGAAGCTCGGACTCACCACCGTTTACCGTGCGCTGACCGATCTGGTCGAGCAAGGTCAGGCAGACACCCTGGTTCTAGGTGATGGCGAGATGCGCTATCGCATCTGCACCCCAGAGCACCATCACCACCTGATTTGCGGTGAATGTGGCAAGGCGGTTGAGTTTGATTTGCCCGGGTTTGAGTCCCAAGCTCAACAAATCGCCAAGGCAAATGGTTTCACCGCGGTATCTCACGAGCTCGAACTAATTGGCATCTGCTCAGATTGCGCAAATTAGGACTTGCTTTTGAGCGGCCAACTTGTCTAAACTTGGGGGGTTGCACGGGCGAAGGCCCGAACAATCCCAAAATTATTGCTTCGGGTAAACGCGCCCTTAGGAGGAGAAAATGGCAGCTTACTGCCAGGTGACGCAGACTGGACCGCAGTTCGGTCACAACGTTTCGCACGCTCAGAACAAGACCAAGCGTCGTTTCGACCCGAACATTCAGAAGAAGACCTACTTCGTTCCATCCCTGGGACGCAAGGTGACTCTGAACCTTTCGGCTCGCGGTATCAAGGTGATTGACGCCCGCGGCATCGATTCCGTAATCGCAGAGCTTTCGGCTCGCGGCGAGAAGTTCTAGGGAGACAAATGGCCAAGGATAAGGACGTTCGTCCAATCATCAAGCTGAAGTCCACTGCCGGCACTGGATTCACCTACGTGACCAAGAAGAACCGCCGCAACGACCCAGACCGCATCACTTTGAAGAAGTACGACCCAGTAGTGCGCAAGCACGTTGAATTCCGCGAGGAGCGCTAAGAAAAATGGCGAAGAAGAGCAAGATCGCAAAGAACGAAGAGCGTAAGGTCATCGTTGAGCGCTACGCCGAGAAGCGTGCCGCATTCAAGAAGGCTTTGGTTGACCCAAACTCGACCGCTGAGCAGCGCGAAGAGGCCCGTATCGGCCTGCAGAAGCTGCCTCGCAACGCCAGCCCAGTTCGCGTCCGTAGCCGCGACCTGATCGACGGCCGCCCACGTGGTGTTCTCTCCAAGTTTGGAGTTAGCCGTGTGCGCTTCCGCCAGATGGCTCACAAGGGTGAGCTACCAGGCATCACCAAGTCTTCTTGGTAAGCAGCTTTTAGCTAGATCCGCCCCAGGGCCCAGTTGCCCTTCTGGGGCGGATTTACTTTTTGTGCACCTATCCAACCGGCAGCTAGCTTCAGCTCGGTTTTCAGGCCCGCAGTAATACCAGCCAGCTCAGCCTTTTCAATGCCGGCCTCTTTCCACAAGCTCTTCACGTCCAGTACGCCTTGTTTGCGCTCGTGCTTGAGATCGACCCGGCCAACCAGATCGTTACCAGCCAGAATCGGCAGGGTGTAGTAGCCGAACTGCCGCTTCGCCTCGGGCACATAAATCTCGATCAGGTAGTCAAAGCCAAAGATTCTGCTGGTGCGCTCCCTGCGCCACACCAAAGGATCAAAGGGACTGAGCAGCCTCACGTTTCGCTCGCCCAGTGAAACCTCGCCCGGCACCTCCACGCCGGCCACCACGTAGCCGGGTCTCCTCCAGCCCTCTACTTTTGTTTCGAGCACGCTGCCATCGGCAACCAGCTCTGCCAGCAGGTGCTTGATCTCCGATGGGTAGAACCGGAAGTAATCGGCAATGTCGTCGATGGTGCCAACCCCTAGGTTTCTAACCGACCTGAGCACAAGTTCCCGCCTCTGCTCATCTCGGGTCAGGTTCGAGCTGGGTAGGTCACCAACCTGTTCCGGCAGCGCGTAGCGACGCGAGAAGTTGGTCCTGCCATCTGATACAAGATCACCCTGGAACCACAGCAGCTCGAGCACTGTCTTGACATCCGACCAGCCCCACCAGTCACCCTTGCGTTTGTTCTGTTCGTGCTCAAAATCCGAAACCAGTTGCGGTCCAGAGCTTGCGAGCTCTGCCTTGAGCCAGTTGGCGAGCTTCTTGTGTTGCTGCAGCCGCTCAATAAATTTCGGCCGACCACGATTTTCATCGCGTCGGAATTGGAACAGGTGCCAGTCTTCTGGGGCAATCAGCGTGGCGCAGTGGGCCCAGTATTCCTGGACTTTCCTGGTTCCTGCAGGGCCAAAGGCCCAGGATTCAAATTCGGTTTCGTCATAGGCCCCGAGTCTCGAGAAAGCTGGCATGAGGTGTGCTCTTTGAAAGACATTGACAGAATCCAGCTGGATAACGCTTGTCGCCCTCAAGACCTCATCAAAACTTCTTAGCGTTCGACCAAACCCAGCGGCGGCAAGCGCCAGAAGTTTCGCCTCAATGGAGCTCAGGTTCATTGCTCTCTGGCGGCCTTTAGCATTTGCGGACCAAGAATCGTCAGTGCTACCAGGGCGATAACTCCGGCGCTAACGAAAACCTCGCGAACCCCAAAGATGCCAATCAAGATTCCACCGAGACCCAGGGAGGTGACGTTGCCGGCAGTCAGACTGCCCTGCACCGCGGCCATTATCCTTCCGCGGGCCGCCTCGGTTGCATTGCGCTGAATCTGACCTATTGCGAATACGTTGATGCCCGCGTTTCCCACCCCGGCGAGGAAGTAAACGGCTGCCACCATCACAATCGATTGCGAAAGTCCAAGCAGGGCAAAGGAAGTCACGGCCAACGACATCGCTATCAACAGTCCCGGCACCTGGTGTTTCTCTTTTACCTTCAGGGCCTGCAGCAATATCGCCCCAATTAGCGAACCGCCGGCAAACAGCGCGCCGATGATGCCGTAGGTGATGGCGTCAGCACCTAGCTCGTCCACCACCAGGAACACTTCACCCACGCTGATAGCACCGAGGGCCAAGATCATCACGATCAGGATCACCATGATCGAGCGCAGCAGGCGGTGTTTGAAGATGAAGCGGAACCCGTCCAGGGCCCTGGGCTTCTGACCTGCCTCGTGTTCCATGGCGGGGCGGTTTAGCCCAGTTGCCAAAAAGACAAAAGCCAGAATCACAAACGATGCGCTGTCAATCACGAAGGGCCAGAAGAAGCCGGTGGTGCCAACCAGTAGACCGCCGGCCGCGGGACCAAGGAGCGAACCAAGCGAGACATAGGTGGTTTGGATGCCAGCAACGCGTGTCATGTCGCCGGGGTTAGAAACATAGCCAACGGTGGCAGAGGAGGCTGCGCCAACCATCGTGCCGAACGTTGCGGTTATGAAGAGTGCGAAGGGTGCCCACCAGCTCTCGGGTATGAGCGCGATGCTCAGCGAGCTGATTGACATTGCCACCAGGGCCAGCGGCATTACCCGCCTAGACGGGAAGCGGTCGGCGATCTGTCCGGATAAGGGGGCCATAAGGATGTTCGGCAGGAGCATTGCTAAGAGCAGGATTGAGATGCCTCCGGGCCCAACGGAATCCTTGTCGCGCAGCACGACTGCTACGGCCTGCTCGTAGAGATCTCCGCCTTCCTCGCCGAAGGCGCCCTTGTCGAAGGCCGCGCCGTCGTCGCCGTCGTCCATCGCGTC
>JALQVB010000060.1 GCA_023260495.1 Aquiluna sp. | reverse complement strand
GTGAGTCTGGCAAGTTAGACTTTCCCCATGCTTCTTGCCATTGAACTTGTATTCACAGGACTTCTTGTGCTCGCCTCGGTTGCCATTGCTGGAATCTCGGCACTGGTTCTCTACCGCCTATTCAAGGGGCAGCGTTAGTCTTGTTCGTCCTGCCGGATGACCTACCAATTGAACTGACTCCATTTGCCTTTCTGATGGGCTCTTGGAAGGGGTCGGGAGTTGTCTCCTATCCAAAGGCCGGTGAAGAGCCGACCGAAATTGAGTTTCTCCAGAGCATGAGCTTTCTGCCGCTTTCCACCGGCAAGCTCGAATACAACAGCACTGTGACCGACCTGGGCGGCAAAGAGATATCTTCTGAGCGCGGCTACTGGATGATTTCTAGGCCCAGTAACGATTCGGATGCCGGACCGGGACTGCTTCCGGGCAGCGGCGAGAGCGCCATCACGGTTCGTGAGGACCTCGAGCTGTGGCGCAATCAAAATGGCGGTTTTGACATTGAGGCGCTAATCATTCACCCCGCAGGTGTTGCGGAGTTGTATTTCGGTCAGATCAAAGGCGCTCGCATTGACATCGCAACTGATGCCGTCCTGCGCTCGCCCAATGCCAAGGAGTACTCCTCCGCGCAGCGGATGTGGGGATTGGTGGAGGGCGCTCTGCTTTGGGCATGGGACATGGCCGCACTAGGCTCGCCGCTGAAGTCGCATGCCAGCGCTCGACTGGAGCGAGTTGATGCCTGATCATGTGGGCAACCCGCTTGGTGAGCAGCGCAAGCTGGCCGAGGGGCAGGGCTATGTTGAGCGGGATGACCAGCGGGTCATTCGGATTTCTGGCTCCGATGCCAAGAAGTGGTTGCATTCGCTTCTGAGTCAAGATGTTCTCAATCTCCAAGAGGGAGATTCCACCGAGGCCCTGTTGCTCACTCCGCAAGGTCACATCGAGCAGCAGCTGAAGATCGTGGCCTCGGATTCAGACCTGCTGGTGATTGTCAACGCCGATAGGGCGGAGGCATCGATGGACTGGCTTGGCAAGATGAAGTTCCGCAGCCAGGTTGATATCGCAACTACTGATCTTCGGGTATTCGGAACTTTTGCCGATATCGATGGCATCATCTGGCACGACAACTTCGCAACTCAAAACCCAAAGTCGGCTCGCTATCGCAAGGACGAGATTAGCTTCGGCTACCGGGAGCTAATTTCGGACTCCAAGCCAGCTTTGGAGGAGGTGGGCAAACTTGCCTACCAGGCGCTACGCATCGCAGCTGGCCGACCAGAGATCTCTGATGTGGACGAGCGATCGCTCCCACATGAGTTTGATTGGCTGAACTCAGCGGTGCACCTAACCAAGGGCTGCTACCGCGGCCAAGAAGCGGTTGCCAAGGTGCACAACCTTGGCCATCCGCCACGGCGGCTGGCGCTCTTGCACTTCGACTCTGGAGATCAGCTGGTGAATAAGGGCGATGAGGTCTTTTACCTTGATAAACCAGCGGGAAAGATCTTGGCTGGGGCATTGCATTTCGAGCTCGGTTCAATTGCACTGGCGCTACTTTCCAGGGCCACCCCATACCTCGAGCTGAGCGTCCACTCAGGCGATTCAATCCTTCGGGCTTCACAGGAAGTATTAGTTCCGGCAGATGCTGGCAAGGCCGCGAACCTACCAAGGCCAAGCGCCTTCAAGCTCAGCGGCAAAAAGTAGCTTTAGCTAAGCTATGCCGCATGACTTATAACCTGATTCTGCTTCGCCACGGCAATTCCGTTTGGAACCAAAAGAACCTCTTCACCGGATGGGTTGATGTCGACCTAAGTGATCAGGGCCGCGAGGAGGCCAAGCGGGCTGGAGAGCTGCTTGGTGAATCGGGCCTGAAGCCTGATGTGCTGTTCACCTCAGTTTTGAAGCGGGCCATCAACACCGCTCACATCGCACTCGACCAGATAGACCGCAACTGGATTCCGACAATCCGGTCCTGGAGGCTCAACGAGCGCCACTATGGATCGCTGCAGGGTCTAGACAAGGCTGAGACCCTAGAGAAGTACGGACCGGAGCAGTTCCAGATTTGGCGCCGCAGTTACGACACCCCACCACCAGAGATTGCTGATGACAACAAGTACTCGCAGGCGCACGACGAGCGCTATGCCGGACTGGGTTCAGACCTGCCTCGCACCGAGTGCCTGAAGGACGTTCTGGTTCGCATGCTGCCTTACTGGGAGCAGGAAATTGTTCCGCAGCTTAAGTCAGGAAAAACTGTCCTAGTTACCGCCCATGGAAACTCGCTGCGAGCCCTGGTGAAGCACCTTGACGGGATCAGCGATGACGAGATTGCGGAGCTGAACATTCCAACTGGCATCCCACTGCACTACAAGCTCGATGAGAATCTCAAGCCAGAGGTTTCAGGCGGCGAGTACCTAGATCCAGAGGCCGCGGCCGCTGGCGCAGCAGCAGTTGCGAATCAGGGTAAGAAGTAGTTCTTACCACTCACCGGTCTGCAGGAAGCTGACCTTTGAGGAGATGTCGACCACGTGGTCGGCGAAGCGCTCGAAGTAGCGAGACGCCAGCGTGACATCCACGGTGAACATCGCATTCTCGGACCAATCCGAGCTCAGTACAACGTCAAACACTCGACGGTGCAGCAGGTCGACCGCCTCGTCGCGAGCCTGAATCTCCCGAGCTAGGTCCACGTCGGTGTGCTCGAGCAGGGCGACAGCCTTGCCTGCTAGCTCAATGTCAATCTTCGCCATGTCTTCAAAGGTCGAACGCAGACCGTCCGGGATTGCGGTACCTGGATAGCGGTAGCGAGCAATCGCAGCGATATGGGAAGCGAGTGATCCCATACGCTCGAGAGATGCGCTCATGCGCAGTGCCGAGACGAGAATTCTCAGGTCCCGAGCAACAGGAGACTGGGTGGCCAGGATCTTGATGACCAACTCGTCTAGATCCAGTGCCTTCTCTTCGTTCTTGTCGGCTAGCGCCAGTGCCTCATCGGCGAGGGAGACGTCGGAGTTGAGAAAGGCCCCCGAGGCTTTCTTCATGATCTTTTCGGCACCCGAGGCCAGTTCCACTAGCCTCGACTGAACCTCTGATAGCTCCTGTTGGAAAACTGCGCGCATGCTGTCCTAACCTTTTGGTGTCCGCTAGCCAAGCAGTTGAAATCAAACTTTGGCTTAATTCCATCAAAACCAGCGGAAAACTGAGTCGTGCTATCCCCAATTTACTCCTAACCTTGGTAGCAGAACTTGTTAACCTAGTGAACGCATCGGAGTGCAAATGGGATTTTTGGCCTCCAGGCGGGCTGATCAGGCCGCCGAGCCTGCAGTCGATGCGTTTGAAGTGGTCGCCGCGCAGGTGGTTGATGTGATAGCTACAGCCGGGATTGTTCTGGACAAGTACAACACTGTTTTGCGAGCCTCCCCGGGTGCTATTCAGTTCGGGCTTGTGCAAAACCGCCGCCTCATACACAGCTCCCTAGTCCAACTAGCAGAGCAAGCGTGGAACAATTCCGGAGCCATTTCCAAGGACATTGAATTGGAAATGGGTCTTAGGCGAGACAGCGTCTTTGTTCACGCCAGGGCCGCCAAGTTTGGTGACCGTTACGTGATGTTGCTGGTGGATGACAGAACCGAATCGCGAAAGTTGGAGGAAACCAGACGCGACTTCGTCGCCAACGTGTCTCACGAGCTGAAGACGCCAATTGGCGCGATCAGCCTTCTGGCCGAGGCGATTTCCGGTGCTACCGATGATCCTCAAACGGTTCAGAAGTTTGCCGAATCGATGCAGAAGGAATCGCAGCGACTGGCCACGATAGTTCAGGAACTGATTGAACTTTCGCGCGTGCAAGGCGCCAAGCTTGCCGACACCGCGGAAGAAATTGACCTGGTCACCGTGATTGCCGATGCGGTAGATAGATCCGTCGTCTTGGCGGAGCAGCACCAAATCCGCCTGGCTTCGAACGCCACCGGTTCGGTGAAGCTATTCGGAGACTACGAAATGCTTACCAGTGCGGTGCGAAACCTAATTGAAAATGCGATCGTTTACTCTGAGCCCGGTGGTCAAGTTGGAGTCGGCCTAAAAGTAATCGGGCAGGTCGCCGAGCTCGCGGTTACCGACTCGGGTATAGGAATCCCGGAATCTGAGCAGCAGCGCATCTTTGAGCGCTTCTATCGCGTAGACCCATCTCGCTCGCGCGAGACCGGTGGCACCGGCCTTGGCCTGTCGATTGTGAAGCACGCAGCTCACAACCACCGTGGCGAAGTGAAGCTGTTTTCCAAGCTAGGCGTCGGCTCAACTTTCACCATCAGACTTCCGCTAAATGGGAACGAGGAGAACAGATGACCCGAGTGCTAGTCGTCGAGGACGAGCGCAACCTTCGTGAGCCGCTGGTTTACCTGCTGCAAAAGGAGGGCTACGACGTAATTGAAGCCGAGGATGGCAACGCTGCGCTGGATAACTTCAATAACTACGGCGCCGATTTGATCCTCTTGGATCTGATGCTCCCGGGGCTCTCTGGCAACGAGGTTTGCCGCTCGATTCGGGCGGAGTCTCAGGTTCCCATCATCATGCTCACCGCTAAAGACACCGAGATCGACAAGGTTGTCGGCCTCGAGATTGGCGCCGATGACTACGTCACCAAGCCCTACTCCACCAGGGAGCTACTGGCCCGCATGAAGGCCGTGCTACGTCGCGGCGTTGAGCCAGCCCAGCAGGCAGAGGCCAGCGTTCTGAAGGCGGGGCCAGTGGAAATGGACCTGGAGCGACACATCGTCACCGTTGCCGGCGAGAAGGTGGCCATGCCACTAAAGGAATTTGAGCTACTTGAGCTACTGATGGAAAACGTAAACCGGGTTCTGACTCGCGGTCAGATCATAGATCGCGTCTGGGGGAGCAACTACTTCGGCGACACCAAGACCCTGGATGTTCACGTGAAGCGAGTGCGCTCCAAGATTGAAGAAGATCCATCTCGGCCGCGTCACCTGATTACGGTGCGCGGACTTGGCTACAAGTTCGAGGTCTAGTCGATAAAGTCGCGGTACTCGGCGAGGCTGCCATCCATCACTGGAGCAGGAAGCTCAACCGGGTCAGATCCGGCGGTGCGAACGTAAACCGGGTGCAGGGAACCAGGCATCTCGGTCAGGAACAGCTCTTTGCCTTCCGTTCCGTTGTATCCAAGGTCATACTTTGTGCCGGCGGCGACTGAAAACTCAGTTACAACTACCTCACCGTTGGAATCCATGGTTTCCAGGGAGCCGCTGATTTCGCTGTCTGAACCGTTTACCAGCGAACCAATCAGAACCGCATTGCCATCCTCATCGACTACGAAAAGCAGGTTACGCAGCTTCAGGTCGCCGGCATCGAGCTGAACACCATCGCTTGGAGCATAAGGATCGAGCGAGGCCACCTCACGGGATAGCGAGCAGCCGGCAAGGCTGACGGCTACGGCAACAGCGGCGAACAGAGCGATTAGTTTCTTGGCTTTCAACGATCCTCCACGGGGCATGAGCCCTCTAAGTTTAGCCTAGGAAAAGGGCTCAATCTGTGGTAAAATCGGGGTTTTGGAGCTGAAAGCAATCTATGAAATTTGAAGTTGGCGAGACTGTCGTATATCCCCACCACGGTGCTGCAGAAATCATTGAGATTTCGGAAAAGAAGATTCGTGGCGAGAAGCAGACCTATCTCACCCTTCGCGTTGTAGTTCAGGGATCCAAGCTGGAGTCCGGCAGCACCCCTTCGGAGGGTCGCCCATCTCAGGAGCTCATCATTCAGGTTCCCCAGGGAAATGTCGAGAAGGTCGGCATCCGCGATGTCATCGACAAAAAGGGCGTCAAGCAGGTCTT
>JALQVB010000005.1:605-26854 GCA_023260495.1 Aquiluna sp. | reverse complement strand
AAATACTCTGATTGTTCTTCACTTCGTTGGTCTCGCCTCCCTACTGGGCGGCTTCCTAACACAGATGCGCGCCATGGGCCAGGGCACAGCAAAGATCGTTCCAGCCATGATGCATGGTGTTTGGACGGCACTTGCAACCGGACTTTTGCTTGTTGGACTGGCTGAATACCGAGTGGCGATGGGTGCAGACTTCGAGATCAACCACATAAAGATCGGCATCAAGTCGCTTGTTGTGCTGGTCATCATGACACTGATCTACAGCCAGAGGAAGAAGGAGAGCGTGAAGGCTGGAGCGTTTGGCGCAATCGGCGCCCTTACGCTCGGCAACATCGTGCTCGCCGTCTTTTGGTGATTAGCGCATAAAGAGCGCTTTTAGCCTCACGGTGGTGAACCAGAGCCCTCCGGCGATCATCACCAGGAAGTAGAGAACGTGACCCAGAAGCCCTGGGTGAATTATCCCGAGCATCAGCGACCTCACGAGCTCAACCCCCTGCCAAAGCGGCAGGGCCTGAACAATGGTCTGGATCCACTCTGGGTAAACACTCACCGGGAAGAAGGTTCCCGAGAACAAAAACATCGGCAGCAAGAAGAAGGTAATCCAGTTCATCTGCTGGAAGCTCTTCAGGTAGCTGGTAATCGCCATGCCGATTGAGGCAAATCCGAAGGCAATCAGGGTCGCCGCCGGTATCGCCAGCAGGCCCCAGAGGTTTGTAACCAGACCAATCGGTGTGACAATCGCCATGAAGCCGAGCGAGTAGCTCAGGCCGCGCAGCAGTGCCCAGGAGATCTCACCTAAGGCAACATCGAGCGGACCGAGCGAGGACTGCAGCATCACCTGATAGACCTTGCCGAAATGCATCTTGAAGAATACGTTCCAGGTGGCGTCATAGATCGCACCATTCATGGCGGATGTGGCGAGCAGAGCCGGTGCGATGAACGCCGCATAGCTCACCAAATTGCCTGCCCCATCCTCCAGGTCACCAATCAGCTGCCCAATGCCAAAGCCGAAGGCCAACAGGTAGAAAACCGGCTCGACGAAACCGGAAATCACAATCAGCCAACTGGAGCTTTTGAACGCATAGAAGCCGCGCTCCAGGATTGTCCTGGAACGGCCGGAGTACACAGCCTGACCGGGCTTCCCGGAGCGGCGCTCCTGGATGGCAACGGCCTGCGAGACGAGAGCTTGAGTGATCATGAGTTCAGTCGCTCCCTAAATTTTGGATAGGTCAGCGACATGCCAACGAGTCCCAGGAGCGCCAGGTAGCCGAGGTGCAGTAGCAGCATTCCCAGTTCCATGGCAGCGCCATAGCTGAGTGTCCTACCAAGCTCGGTAGCGTGCCACAGCGGCGAGACCCAACCGATTGGTTGCAGGTAAATGGGCATTTGCTCCAGCGGGTAGAAGGTTCCGGAGAACAAAAACATTGGAGCAATCACAAACCGGCTGATGATGGCAAAGAAGCCGTCGTCCTCTTTCAGTCGAGCGGTAATCGCCATCATGATGGCCGCCCAGCCCCAGCCGGCAAGCATCGAGGTAAGTAGCAGCGGGGCAAAGCTGGAAAGTGGGATGGCCCCGAAAAGTAGCAGGATTGCCAAATACATCAGAGTGGTGGCTAGTCCGCGCAGCAGCGCCACCAGCATTACGCCATCAGCTATCTGACGCGGTGAGATTGAGGTGGCACCGATCGCGAAGAAAACCTTGTCCCAAACAAAGCCATCCATGGTGGGGAAGGTTACCTCGTCCATGACCCCCTGAATGGCAGCCGATGCAAGTAGCGCCGGGGCCACAAATTGCAGGTAGCTGACACCACCAAGTCCCTGACCGCCGCTGTTGGCATCCACCAGAGCGCCAACACCCAGGCCGACCGACAACAGAAACAGAATAGGGTTTCCAAGGCCGAACGCCACCACCGACCAGAGCCACTTGCTTAGCACCCGAATGCGATATTCGGCAACGCGGAATGCGCCCCAGCGAATGGCTCGCTGCGGATCTACCGCTTTGCCCGGTGAGAACTTGAGATCGGTCATTATTCGACCAGACTCCGACCGGTTAGCCGGAGGAAGACATCTTCCAGCGAGCTGCGGCGAACAAGAGATGTGATGGGGTTCAGGCCGGCATCAACGATTTGAGTAAGCAGGTCTTCGCCCTTTTGGGTGTAAAGCAGAATTCGGTCTGGCAAAACCTCGATGCGCTCCGCCAGGTCCTTCAGCTGCTCGGCAGCGGCCTCGTTCTTGTCAGTTCCAAAGCGAAGCTCGAGCACCTCTTTGGAGCTGTATTTCTTGATTAGCTCGGCCGGAGAACCCTCAGCCATGATCTTTCCCTTGTCCATGACGATAAGGCGATCGCACAACTGTTCCGCCTCATCCATGTAGTGGGTGGTAATCACCAGGGTGACGCCTTGTTCCTTGAGCCTAAAAAGTCTGTCCCAGAGGATGTGCCTGGCCTGCGGGTCAAGACCAGTTGTTGGCTCATCCAGCATCAAGATTTCTGGCTCGTTCACCAGACCTCTGGCGATAGCCAATCGTCGCTGCATGCCACCGGAGAGATCATCAGCCTTGGACATCCGCTTTTCGGTGAGCTGGGCGAACTCCAGCAGCTCCTCGACCTTATCCTTCAAGAACTTTCGACTCAGGCCAAAGTAGCGACCGTAGGTGAAAAGGTTTTCCCAAACTTTTAGCTCGCGATCTAGCAGATCCTTCTGTGGTACAACCCCCAAATGGGCCCTAATCTCTGGGCCCTGGGTGTTTGGCTCCTTACCCAGAATGGACAAATCTCCGGATGTGCGCTGAGAAACCGATGCGATCATCTTCATGGTGGTCGACTTACCCGCACCATTTGGACCAAGCAGTCCGAACGCCTCGCCGCGCCTCACCTCAAAATCGATGCCGTCAACCGCAACGAAGTCCTTGTACTTTTTTGTGAGGCTTCGCGCGGAAATCACTATTTCTTTTGCAGTCGCAAACAATCCGGTCACTCCAATCAATGGCCTTTTGAGCCAGCCCTTCAGATTACTCTCCCACCGACAGTCTCGGTGGTAATTCTTGATATGGTTTTCGGGTGGCCGAGAAACTGGGAAACCGCAGGGTTAGCGGTGATGAGCAGTTCTACACCCCGGCCAATCTCGCACTAGAGCTGACCGGTGAGGCACTCGCTCAGATTCCAGGTTGGCAAGAGCGAAATTTCCTAGAGCCGGCGGCTGGCACCGGCTCCTTTTTGCAAGCCATGAGGCTCTTGGGCGCCAGAGATATCATCGCAATCGACAAGTTTCCGAAACATCCTGATGTTCTTGAGCGTGACTACCTGGACTTTGTGCCTGATGCGACCGGGCTAATCACACTGAGCAATCCCCCCTTTGGTCGGAACAATGCCCTCTCGATTCCGTTCTTTAACCATGCCGCAAACCACAGCGACTTCATCGGCTTTTTAGTGCCGCGATCCTGGCGCAAGTGGAGCGTGCAAAACCGGCTCGATAGGCGCTTTGAGCTGATTTTTGACCGAGATGTTTTTGTCTCCTACGAAGATGAGCTAGGCAATCCCCTAACTGCCAAGAACGAGCTCCGCACCTGCTTCCAGATTTGGAAAAAGAGCGCTGGTTTGCGAGCGCCGATCTTGATCCCCGACAACGGTTTTGTGGCCAAGACCTCGCCTGCTGAAGCGGACGTCGCGATTCGGGTATTTGGGTTTGGCTGCGGCAGCGTGCTGTGGGATTTTCCCAAGGTTCCCAACACCACCCTGATGTTTCTGAAAATCCAAGACCCGAGAGCCGGCGAGCTGCTCGCAGAGCTGGATTATCAGCGTTTTACAAAGAACACCGCCTACACTGAGGCGCTGGCATTCACCGAGCTCAACTACCTGCTCAATGAACAGATACTTGGCGATGGTCTGGCACAAAAGGATGGCTAAGTGAGCGACTACTACCAGGACCCGACGCAGAACCCGAAGTCTCGCGAGTACAAAGGGCCGCGGGCCTCGCTCAAGGACCTGCTGCCCTACCTGCGCCCCTACCGCAAGGTGCTGGCGATTGCCATCGGGCTCTCTGTCTTGGGCTCTCTTCTGGCACTTGGCCAGCCGCTCTTGATAGGTCAGCTAATTTCGGCAGTTGAGCAAAGCCTTGAGGTTCAGACGCTAGCCATCGCTCTGGTTGCGCTAATCATCACCTCAGCTCTGGTCAATGCCTTCCAGTACTACCTGCTCTACAAAACCGGCGAGGGCGTGGTTCTATCCACCCGCAAGGCTCTGGTAGCCAGGCTGCTTAGGCTTCCAATCTGGCAATACGATCGCCGGCGAATTGGTGATCTAGTTTCAAGGGTCGGTTCCGACTCGACGCTTCTAAAGGCAGTGCTTACCCAAGGACTGGTCGACGCACTTGGCGGAATGATTCAGTTCTTTGGAGCCATCATCGTGATGGCCTTTATCGACCCTCTCCTGCTCGGCTCGACTCTGCTGGTGGTTTTAGTCGCCGTCGGAGCCATCGCCTTCACCGGTCGCCGAATTCGCAGTGCGACCACCAAGGCGCAGCAGAAGGTCGGGCAGATGTCGGCGGCGGTAGAGCGGGCACTAAGTGCCATTCGCACGATTCGCGCCTCTCGGGCCGAGCAGCGGGAAAGCGAAGCGATTTACAAAGACGCTGAGGCTGCCTACGATCAGGGGCTCTCCATCGCACGGCTATCGGCAGCGGTCTCGCCGATTGCGCAGGTGGCATTCAACACGGCCTTCATTGTGGTGCTCGGCCTGGGTGGGCTGCGGGTAGCAACCGGCGCGACCACAATCTCATCCCTGGTCACCTTCGTAATCCTGCTGTTTTTCATGATTGGGCCACTGATCTCAGCCTTTGGTGCCTACACATCCGTGATGGGGGCACTGGGTGCGCTGGCGCGCATCCAAGAGATCATGGTTCTGGAGGAGGAGGAGCCTGAACCCGGCAGTCAGCAGCGCAGTGGAACCAGCAAAACGGCTCTCGAGTTCCGCTCGGTCAGCTTCAACTACCGACCAGAGGAGGGCGAGGAGCCTAAGCCGATCCTGCAAGAGGTGAGCTTTGCGGTTGAGCGTGGCTCGCGTGTGGCTCTCGTTGGCCCATCTGGTGCGGGAAAGTCGACAATCTTCGCTCTAATCGAGCGCTTCTATGAGCCAACATCTGGCGAGATTTTGCTCGACGGCCAACCGGTCACCCAGTTCTCGCGCAGCCTGCTGCGAGGTGAGCTCGGCTATGTCGAGCAGGATGCTCCGGTGCTGGCCGGCTCAATTCGCGAGAACCTGCTCTTAGGTCGGGCCGAGGCGAGTGACGATGAGTTGGTTGCAGTTTTGGACCAGGTGAACCTGACCGAGGTCTTGCAGCGCGACCCCAAGGGTCTTGGTGCCGAAGTAGGTGAAGATGGCATCATGCTCTCCGGTGGCGAGCGCCAGCGACTAGCTATCGCACGGGCGCTGCTGGCTCAGCCAGCAATTCTGCTGCTCGACGAGTCCACCAGTGCTCTGGACGGACCGAATGAACAGCGCATGAGAGAGGCCATTGATGCGGTGGCCCAGAATCGAACCCTGCTGGTGATTGCCCACCGACTGTCCACCGTGGTGGATTCCGATCAAATCATCGTGCTGGAGCGAGGCCAGATTGTTGGCATTGGCACCCACAGCGAATTGGTGAAGTCAACACCGCTGTATGCCGAACTAGCAAAACATCAGCTGCTTGTGTAGCTAGAGTGGCTTCATGAGCAATGACGCCCAAGTATCACTCGACGATGTTCTGGAACTAGACGCACAAGATCCGCTAGCAGGCTTCAAATCAGAATTTCACATCACCGACCCTGACCTCTGCTACCTAGACGGAAACTCACTGGGCAGGCTCCCGAAGCGCACCGTCGAGGCTGTGAATAGTTTTCTCACCGATGAATGGGGATCGCAGCTGGTCGATGGTTGGGCGCACTGGATTGACCAGGCGCAGTCTGCCGGCGATCTTCTGGCCCGAGCCGCCCTTGGAGCAGGACCCGGGCAAACCTTGGTCTGCGACACCACCAGCGTGAACTTCTATCAGCTGTGCGTAGCGGCAGTAAAAGCTCGGCCAGGCCGCAGCAAGCTGATCATTGACTCGGCAAACTTCCCCACCGACCGTTACATCGCAGCCGGAATCGCCGAGCAGTTCGGACTGCAGCTGGTCACCTTGAACACCGATGGTTCTGGCGGCCCCGGCGCGGTGGAGATTGACGCAGAAAATGAGCTGATTACCCCCGATGCGCTTCGACCTCACCTCGACGAAGACGTCGCGCTGCTTACTTTGCAGGCAATCAACTACCGCTCTGGAGCAAGGCAGAATCTGAAACAGATAACTGAGCTGGCACGGGAAAAGGGCATCTTGGTGGTCTGGGATTGCAGTCACGCGGTTGGCTCAATCAGCCTTGACTTTGAAGCAAACGGAGTCGACCTAGCGGTTGGCTGCACCTACAAGTATGGAAACTCCGGACCTGGATCTCCAGCCTGGCTGTATGTGAGAAAAGAGATTCAGCAGGAGCTCAGGGTGCCGATTCAGGGGTGGTTTGCTCAGGACAAGCAGTTTGAAATGGGGCCGTTCTTTGAGCCCACCGATGAGATGAGGCGTTTCCAAATCGCCAGCCCATCAATCATGGGCATCCGCGGGGTGGAGGTGGCCTTCGAGATGATCGAGCGAGCCGGCATAGAAAACATCCAGCGTAAGGCGGGCATTGGCACCAAGCTAATGATCGACCTCTACCGCCAGTGGCTGCAGCCACTCGGCTACCAGCTTGGTACACCAGAGCAAGCCCACGAGCGTGGCGGTCACATCATCCTGGTCCATCCAGAGGCGAAGCAAATTGCCTATGCGCTGCGCAAGCTAAAGAACGTGATTCCCGACTACCGTGAGCCCGGCGCCATTCGATTGGCAATCAGCCCACTGGCCACCAGCTACCAAGAGGTCTACGAGGGATTCAAGCGTCTTAAGGAGCTCACCGAATCCGGTGATTATCGCAACCTAAGCCAGGACGGCAACCGGGTCACCTAGGAAGAAATTATGGAATCAAACAAACACGTCACATACATCACCTATCTGAAGGTGGACGAGCTGCTCGAACTCCAGCAGCCGCTGAGCGATGGTCCCGAGCACGACGAGCTACTGTTTATCACCATCCATCAGGTTTACGAGCTTTGGTTTAAGCAGCTGCTACACGAGGCAGCGGCTCTGCAAAAAGCTCTTGAGGCAGGCAACTCACATCGCGCGCTCGCGCTTTTGGGGCGCATGCGCACAATCATGAAGACCTGCGTGTCACAGCTCGACATTCTGGAGACGATGACCCCGCTGCAGTTCAATTCGTTCCGCGCCAGGCTTAGCTCTTCCTCAGGATTTCAATCGGCTCAGTTCCGCGAGTTCGAGGCAGTTCTAGGTCGTCGCGACCAAGCCGGAGAGGATGCCGACAAGAAAACTGGCATGGGAATGGCCGAGCACCTCACTGAAGGCTCACCGGCCAGGGCTAGGGTCGAGGCGGCGATGGCAAGAAAGTCGCTGTGGGACTCGGCACTGCACTACTTCCACTCGCGGGCTGCTATGCCCGATGCAGCCCTGCAGCGGGATGTGACTGTGCAGTGGGAACCAAGTGAAGAGGTGCAAGCGGTACTCATCGAGCTGCATCGTAACGATCCCGAGGCCGCGATGGTTGCCGAGGCGATGGTTGATCTGGATGAAGGCTTGCAGGAGTGGCGCTATCGACACGTCAAGATGGTGGAGCGCACAATTGGCCACAAGATGGGCACGGGTGGCTCATCCGGTGTCGGCTACCTAGCCTCTACCCTGTTCAACCCCGTCTTCCCTGACCTTTGGCAGATTAGAAGTAAGTTCTAGTTCCTGGTTTGCGACTAACCTTTTCTCGTGAGCAAAATCGCTGTCTACCCCGGATCTTTTGATCCGGTGACTCTCGGCCACCTGTCGGTCGCATCTCGCGCCGCGGCCATCTGCGATGAGCTAGTGGTATTGGTCTCCCACAACCCAAACAAGCACTCACTGTTTTCTCCGGAAGAGCGCATCGCACTTTGGAATCAGTCGCTTGAAGAGCTTGGAATAGCCAATGTTCGAGTCGAGGCACTGCCTAGTGGTCTGCTGGCCGATGCCGCCAAGAAACTGGGGGCAGAGGTCATTGTGAAGGGGCTAAGGACCTCGGCTGATTTGGATTACGAGCTGCAATTTGTGAACATGAACCGCGAACTAAGCGGCATCGAGACTGTCTTTCTTGCTACCGAGCCGAAGTATTCAGCAACATCCTCGTCGCTGCTTCGTGAAGTAGCTCTGCTTGGTGGGGATGTCTCGTCGCACGTGACTTCCTGCGTGGCAAAGGCACTAAAAGAGGTAAAGAAATGACTTTGGTTATTGCAGTGCGGGACCTAATGCACAAACCCGGACACATGCGAGAAATTGAGCTTGATCACGAGCTCACCGCAAACTTCGGAACCGATTTGGTCTATGCCCCAAAGGGCTCGCAGCTAACCCTAGACGTGCGTCTGGAATCAGTGCACGAGGGTATTTTGGTCACCGCCACCGGCGAGGTTGATGCTCAAGCCGAGTGCGCCCGCTGCCTAGATCCGGTGACTATTCCAATCGACATCGATTTCCAGGAGCTGTTTCACTACAACTCAGCCGATGAGGACGACTTTGTCGTGGGTCAGGATGTAGTCGATCTGGAGCAGGCCCTTGTAGATGCCGTGGTTCCAAACCTGCCGCTCAAACCGCTGTGCTCCGAGGACTGCGCTGGGCTGTGCTCGGGCTGTGGTGAGAAGCTGGCTCCGGGTGAAGAGCATGCGCATGAGGCGCCGGTTGATCCGCGCTTTAGCGCATTGAAGGACTTCGGTAAGGACTAGTCAGCCGCCATTGTGACCACGTTGGAAACCAACATGGCACGGGTCATTGGTCCAACTCCGCCGGGATTCGGAGAGATGTAGCCGGCAACTTCTGAAACGGCTGGGTCAACATCGCCTAGCAGCTCTCCGTCAACGCGACTGATTCCAACATCCAGAACGGCAGCCCCCGGCTTGATCCAATCAGGTTGCACAAAATGGGCCTTGCCTAGCGCAGCGATTACAACATCTGCTTGGCGGACCTCGTCCTCGAGATTAGCGCTGGCGCTGTGCAGCAGGGTGGGAGTCATGTCGATTCCCTTGGCGCTGGCCAACAAGCCAAGAGGGCGACCCACGGTTAGCCCACGACCGATGATCGCCATCTTCGCTCCACGCAGCGGAACCTGATACCGACGAAGCAGTTCGATGATGCCGTTTGGAGTGCAGGGCAGCGGCGCCAAAAACGGACCACCCTGGTGCATGACCAGCTTGCCGAGATTTGTTGGGTGCAGCCCGTCGGCGTCTTTACTGGGATCAATCAGCTCCAACATGGCATTGGAATCCATGCCGGCCGGAAGTGGCAGCTGAACAATGTAGCCAGTCACCTCTGGTGAGTCATTGAGGTCCCGAATTGCGGACCTAACGTCCTGCTCGGAGGCGGAGGCTGGCAGGTCGATTCGAATCGACTCAATCCCAATCTGTGCACAATCACGGTGCTTGCCCGCCACATAAGAATGGGATCCCGGGTCGTCTCCGACCAGCAGGGTGCCCAAGCCTAGCGACTTTCCTGCCGCCTTCAGCTCAGTGACCTTGGCAGCAAGCTCTTGCTTGATTGCCTTAGCGGTGGCCAGTCCGTCGAGAATTTGAGCGGTCAAGCGCTTACCAGTTCTCTAGGCCCTCATAAAGCGGGAAGCCGTCGGTTAGCTTGGTGACTCTGGCGCGCAGCGACTCCAGCTGGGCACCCGGCTTGAGAGCCTGGGCGATGATATCGGCAACCTCGGTGAACTCTTCGGCTCCAAATCCTCTGGTTGCTAGCGCGGCGGTGCCGATGCGAATACCCGAGGTGACCATTGGTGGCCGAGGGTCATTTGGCACCGAGTTCTTGTTCACGGTAACACCGGCCTCGTGCAACAGGTTCTCTGCAGTCTGGCCATCAATCTCGGAGTTGCGCAGGTCTACCAGCACCAGGTGCACGTCGGTGCCGCCGGTGAGCACGCTCACTCCAGCATCCTTGGCATCCTGCTGCACCAGACGATCTGCGATGATTTTTGCGCCCTCCAGGGTGCGCTGCTGCTGTTCTTTGAATTCTTCCGACATTGCAGCCTTGAAGGCCACAGCCTTGCCGGCAATGACATGCATGAGAGGTCCGCCCTGCTGACCTGGGAACACCGAAGAGTCAATCTTCTTGGCCCATTCCGACTTGGCCAGAATTACTCCAGAGCGAGGGCCGGCCAAAGTCTTGTGCACGGTAGAAGACACCACATCTGCGTATGGAACTGGAGATGGATGCAATCCAGCTGCCACGAGACCGGCGAAGTGAGCCATGTCCACCCAGAGCTTCGCTCCAACCTCATCGGCAATCGAGCGGAAGGCCGCAAAGTCTAGGTGCCTAGAGTAGGCCGACCAGCCGGCAATCAGAACGGCCGGGTTGGTTGCCAGCGCTTGCTCGCGAACCATGTCCATGTCAACCAGATAGGTCTCTGGATTTAGCTCATAGGCGTGAGCCTCATACATGCGTCCGGAGAAGTTCAGCTTCATTCCGTGAGTGAGGTGGCCGCCGTGGGCCAGTGAAAGACCGAGAATGCGATCTCCCGGGTTTGACAGCGCCATCATCACAGCGGCATTTGCGGTTGCACCAGAGTGCGGCTGGACGTTGGCGTGCTCTGCACCAAACAGTTCCTTGGCGCGGTCTCGGGCCAGATTCTCGGCAACATCCACAACTTCACAGCCACCGTAGTAGCGCTTCCCCGGGTAGCCCTCGGCGTACTTATTGGTCAGCACCGAGCCTTGAGTTTCCAAGATGGCACGCGAGACAAAGTTCTCGCTGGCAATCATTTCTAGGGTTCCGCGCTGACGGTCTAGCTCCTGCTGCAACACGGCTGCAATCTCAGGATCTACCTCGGAAAGGGGGGCATTGTGAAGAGGATTTTTCGGCATGATGCAAAGTTTACTAGCCCACCAGGCCCCAAGCCGCTTGCACGCTCAATAGGATTGTGCAGATGACTAATAGAGAGCACTGGGTTCTGACCTTCGTTTGCCCTGACCGGCCCGGCATCGTGCATGCCATCTCCGGAGCAGTCGTCGAGGCCGGTGGCAACATCACCGAAAGTCAGCAGTACACCTCAGTGGACACCGACCGCTTCTTTATGCGATTGCAGATTGAAGCAGCCATCGCAAAAGCAGATTTTGAGCGCCAGATTGAAAAAATCATCGGTGATTACCAACTTGAATACGTTCTTGACTTTGTTGAGCGGCCGATGAAGACCGTGGTGTTGGTCTCTAAAGCTGGCCACTGCCTCAACGACATGCTCTTCCGCCAACGCTCGGGTCAGCTGCCAATTGAGATTCCAATGGTTTTTGGTAACCACAACGATCTTGCCGAGCTTGCCGGTTTCTACGGCATTCCATTTGAGTCGCATGAAATCAAGAACGGTGTGGACAAGGCGCTTTTCGAAAAGCGGCTGCGTGAGTTCATCATCGAAAATGACGTTGAGCTGATCGTGCTTGCCCGCTACATGCAGATTCTCTCGCCGGAGTTCTGCGAGGAATTCGCCGGCAAGATTATCAACATCCACCACTCCTTCCTGCCGTCCTTCAAGGGCGCCAACCCCTACGCCCAAGCTCACGCTCGCGGTGTAAAGCTAATCGGCGCCACCGCGCACTTTGTTACTGAAGACCTAGATGAGGGACCGATCATTGAGCAAAACGTGACCCGTGTGGATCACAGTCACTCGAAGCAAGAGCTGGTCCGAATCGGACAGGACGCGGAGTCGATGACCCTGACCCAGGCGGTCAGATGGTTCGCTCAACACCGCGTCCTGCTAGATGGTCACAGAACCATCATTTTCCGATAAAACGCAGCACTAGGTATCCGGTGGCACCAACTGCCACCGCTCCACCTGCCGTTATCAACCAAAGGCTGAGTTGCCCAGAATCGAGTGGAAGGGCCTGCTTGTCCAACCGAGGCTGCTGGGTGACCTGCGCAGCAGGCTCAGCATTGAGCAGCTGGGGCTGCGCTGACTCAGCCGACTCAGCTGGAACGTCCGAGATTTCCGGTTCGCTTTCGATTTCCTCAACCTGCTCTGAGGTCAATGCTGGCTCGGCAGGCGATTCTGGGTCGGCCTGAGTTGGATCGATAGATTCTTCTGCTGGCTGCGGCAAAGCCTCGCCTTCTTCCTCGGCAGCGGGCTGCTCGGCCTCTATTTCAGGTGTCGGCAGTATCTCTTCGGCAGGGACTGGCTGAACTGGAGTTTCTGGCTGGCTTACCTGACTTGGTGGTTCGCTTGTTGGCGGATTGCTAACCGGTGGAATTGGAACCTCAAGAACCTCCGGTTCAGGCTGACTGGGCTGAACCTCCGGCTCAGGAGTGACGACCGGTGGGATCACGACCGCAGGCTCACTGACTGTGAAGGAGATCACCAGGTCTGACTGCGGGCCAATGTTGCCCACATCATCAGTCAGTGCACCCGCCAAGACGGTGTAGCTGATTTCACCGTAACCGCAATTCCCGGCTACCAGCGCCGAAGCAGGTCCTGCCTCCACCGTGAAATCACAATAGGTGGCCGCACTAGCCGAAATCCGGGTGACATCGAAGCTGCTCGGTTCGGAAAACATCAGCTCAAAGCTGTGCTGGGCCGTTATCTCGTCGGTTGTGATGTTCGAGAAACTGACTGTAGGGATCGTAAAGTCAAAGGAAATTTGCTGCACAGCATCTTGGTCCGGTGAGGCATTCCCCCAAGAGTCTGAGAGCGTCAGAGCTGGGAGAGTTACAGTAGCCGTTTCCTGGGTGCACTGGGTCAGCAAAATCTGTCCAGCCACCAGCTCAACCAAATCACACCCCGTAACAACCAAAGCCTGGGCACTCAGCTGTGCTTCTACTATCGAGAAGTCGATTGTGGCGGTTGCCGCGAGGTGGTCAACAACAGCCGGCTGCCAATCAAACTGCGGAGCGGTGGCATCAAATTCAACGTCTGCCACTATCTCCCCGAGCGGCTGCAGCCCATCAATGGCGCCGGGCGCAACCCGCAGAGTTTGAGTGCCGTCTAGGCAGTCGGTTGCTGTAAGGACGTAGTTAGTGCCCTGGGGCTCTAGCGACGTCGATGCACAGCTGAGGCCTGATAGATCAAATTGACTTAGCTCCACAGATGTGTTCAGCGACAGGCCGAGGTTGAATTGCGCAGTTGCCGAGTCGAGCTGAACTCCTGTGAAGTCGGTAATTACCAATGACTTCACGTAGTTGAAAACCACCTGGCCGTTGCCGAGCTGCACACCGCTTTCGTGCACCTCGTTCAAAACGTAGTTTGCATCGGTGTAGGAAGAGCCACCTCCACCACCGCCACCATCGGAGCAGCAGTTGTCATCGTCGGCTCCGCCACCACCGCCGCCGTACCAACCGCCACCGCCTCCGCCGCCGCCGGCGTTGGTGCTGTTTCCTCCAGTGCCACCGGCACCAAAGCTTCCGGCGCTAGCAGACGTTCCACCATTTGATACTCCAGCAGCTCCACCCGCCGACTGCGTTCCACCGCCGCCGCCAGATCCTTGGCCACTTTGCCCGCTGGCTGCTACCAGACCTCCACCTGCGCCTCCAGGCGCACCAGAGAAGCCACCGGCACCACCGCCGCCACCAGCTACGACAATGCGAGAATCGAGCCCGAGGTCGAGTCGAATATCCGTGGCGCCACCGCCCGATCCCTCGTTGGTCCGATAGCCACCGGCTTGGCCGCCGCCGTTGTAGCCTCCGGCAGCCTGAGATCCAACAGAGCCAAAGCTACCGACCACGATGAATAGCTTCTCAGGCAGGTTCGTCAGCGTTCCGGTTACTTTGCCACCAAGACCGCCTCTTCCCCCCGAGGCGCCAAGGACCTCAAAGTCGATGCTGGACACTCCAACGGGAACATTGAACTGAACGATTTCACCGGTGAAATCGAAGGTGACTGAACAGTAGTTGCCCTCACACACCTCAGCGTGGGAAGGCAGAGCGGGTACGTTGCCGAGTAGCAGTGCTACCAGGACTAAAGCAATTCGTTTTTTCATGCCGAAGACGCTAAAACTGACAACCTTTTCTTGCAGGGAGTTATCCACAGCTTCGCTGAGCGGACCATCAACTAGCATTCTGACTATGCGTTTTGGCAAGCTCGTTCCACTTCTTTTCTCCACAGTGCTGGTCCTGTCAGGCTGCGCTACCTCGCCTGTAATCGAAGAAACCGAGCCGGCAGCTCCTCCTCGATTTGAATCCCAAGTCGGCTTGCAGCTGTTTATGTGGCCGTGGGATTCGATTGCTGCCGAGTGCGAATTTCTCGGAAACAGTGGCGTGGACTGGGTTTTGACATCGCCTCCTCAGGAGCACATTCAAGGACCGCAGTGGTGGACTGTCTATCAGCCGGTCAGCTACCAGATCGAGTCACGGTTTGGCACCCGCGAACAATTTGCTGCCATGGTGCAGACCTGTGCCGAGAACAATGTGGCCGTTATTGCCGACGCTGTCATCAACCACATGAGCGGCTCTTCGGGAGGCACAGGCGTTGCCGGAACCGAGTTCACAAAGTATGAATACCCTGGCCTCTACACTCGCGAGGATTTCCACAACTGCAACCTCACCCCAGATGACCAGATCGCAAACTACAAAGACCTGGCACAGGTGCAAACCTGCGAGCTATTGGGTCTTTCCGACCTAGATCAGAAGAGCGAACGAGTCCAGCAGCAGATTCTCAGCTATCTGAATGACCTGCTATCGCTTGGCGTAGCGGGATTCCGCATCGATGCCGCAAAACACATTTGGGCTTTGGACCTCAAGGCAATTGTCGATCAGCTGCCGGAGGGCACCAGAATCATTCACGAGGTAATCCGAGGCGGCGGTGAGCCGGTGCAGCCAGAGCAATACCTCAGCTCGGGTGATGTCTGGGAGTTTGATTACGCGCGCAACATGAAGAGCTACTTCAAGGGCGAGGTAATCACACCGGCAGCCAGCGCAATCAGATTCCGCGATTTCACCCCAAGCGACCAAACCGTTTCCTTCGTCTCCAACCACGACACCGAGCGAAACGGGCAGACCCTGAACTACAAAGATGCTCGCTACTTTGAGCTCGCCACCGCCATGATGTTGGCAGAGGACTATGGCCAACCAATGCTCTATTCCTCATACGCCTTCGAGGACTACGACGCAGGTCCAGCGCAGAGCGCCAGCGGTATTAGCCCCGTCAGTTGCGAGGGTGTTGCCGCCCCTAAGGATGAATACCGAGACCTGGAGTGGATCTGCCAGCACCGTTGGCAATCCACCATCAACATGATCCGCTTCCGCGACATCGTGGCCGATGCTCCCGTGGTTGAGAAATACCGTGAGCGTGGGATCTACGGATTTGCTCGGGAGGGCAGAGGATATTTCATCACTAATGTTTTCGACAACAAAGAGATGAGCGTGAGCGTTGCCACAACCCTCCCCGATGGCGAGTATGTGAACCTGATTGATGGTGAGACGCACCAGATTGTGGGAGGCATGCTCACCGCTGTGTTGCCAGCAATGAGCGCCATCGCGCTGGTGGTGGACTAGACCAGGGAGTCGCGCCAGGCCCGATAGAGCCTGGCAAACTTGCCATCTCCCTCGGCCAGCCGAAGCGGAGAGCCATCCTCGATGATCTCACCGTGCTCCATGACAAGCACGCGATCGGCGATCGCCACGGTTGAGAGTCGGTGGGCGATGATGACCGCGGTGCGGCCGGCCAGCAGCGTCTTCAAACCTCGTTGCACCATGCGCTCCGACGGGATATCGAGCGAAGAGGTGGCCTCGTCCAGGATTAGCACCGCCGGATTTGCCAGGAATGAGCGAGCGAAAGAGATCAGCTGCCGTTGGCCAGCGGAAACCCTTCCACCGCGCTTGTTGACATCGGTGTCATAGCCTTCCGGAAGCGCGGAGATGAACTCATGGGCACCCACTGCCTTGGCCGCCGCAACCACATCTTCCATCGATGCGCCCGGGCGTCCCAGCTGGATGTTTTCAGCTACCGTGCCGGAGAACAGATAGGCCTCCTGGGTCACCATCACCACCTCGCGGCGCAGGTCTGTGTTAGAAATATCGCGCAGGTCAATCCCATCGAGTGAGACAGACCCGGAACTTGGGTCATAAAAACGTGAGATTAGCTTGGCAAGTGTGGACTTTCCAGCACCTGTGGTCCCAACCAAAGCAATGGTTTGCCCGGCAGGAATTTCAAGATCAAACTTCTTGAGCACAACAGGACCAGATTGATACTTGAACTCCACACCGTCAAAACGAACATTGCCCTGTGCCTGTGAGACCGAGGTTGGGTTCTCAGCCTCTGGCACGCTCGGCTCCTCTTCCAGCACGCCCGAAATTTTCTCCAATGCCGAGGAGGCCGACTGGTAGGAGTTGTAGAAGATCGCAATTTCTTCCATCGGATCGAAAAATCGCTTGGCATAAAGTATCGCGGCGGTCAGCACACCAATTCCAAGTGAGCCATCAAGAACACGGAAACCACCGACGAGCAAAACGGCTGCAACCGTCAAGTTTCCAATCATGATCAGACCCGGATCATAAATTCCAAAGAGCTGAATCAGGTGCGCGTTGTGCTTGCGGTAGTCCTCGACTAAACCTCCGAAGTGCTTCTCGTTTTGCTTTTCCTTGCGGAAAGCTTTCACAGCGCGAATACCGGTCATGGTCTCGACGAAGTATTGAATTAGCCTTGCCGATGCCACACGCTGCTTGCGATATCCGCGATTGGTCTTGATCTGGAACCAACGGGTGAGAATCGCGAGCGGAATCAAAGCCCCCAACAGCACTAGGAAAGAGATTGGATCCAACAGAAGGAGCGCGGCAGCGGTGAGGATCATGAACAGTCCACCGATGACGAGCTCGTTCAATCCGCCAGCTAGCAGCTCGGCAATTGACTCAAGATCCGAGGTTTGGCGAGCAATGACCCGACCTGCGGTGTAGCGCTCATGGAACTCCACCGATAGCTTCTGGGTGTGCACAAACATCCGGTTGCGTAAGTCGAACAGCATGGTCTGCGCCAGCCTGGCGGAAAGCATTAGGAAGTAGTAGGTGAGCAGCGATGTAGCCACGGCAGCCGACAGGTACGCAATAACCACAACCCAGAGGTAGTCGTACTGTCCCAGCACTGCTCGTGGCAGGGCCCAGTCGATGCCCAAGGCAATCAGCGCGGGACCCGCAACCCTGATAGCAGTCGAGACGATGCCAAGGAACACCGCCAAAACCAAACGGGCCTTGAGCGGATTTAGTAGCGAACCGAGCAGGCGCCGCGAGCGCGCCCTTACAAATCGGGACTCCTCTTTGGTGAGGTCGGTGCGCTCCTCATCGTTTGTTCCGTAGAGACTCATATATTCACCTCCCGCTCACGTTGCTCCTCATCGAGCGAGGTGATGACATAGCGGTAGTGGGCAGAAGTTTTCAGTAGCTCCTGGTGCGTGCCAAACGCGGTTATTCTGCCGTCCTCCAGAAGTGCAACCTTGTCGGCCAGCATTACGGTGGATGGCCTGTGCGCAACGATAAGCGCTGTGGTCTCTTTCAACACATGGCGCAGCGCGTCTTCCACCAGTGCCTCGGTGTCAACATCGAGTGCCGATAACGGATCATCCAGGACCAAGATCTTCGGCTTGGCTGCAACCGCCCGTGCCAGGGCTAGGCGCTGGCGCTGGCCGCCTGATAGCGACAGGCCCTCTTCGCCAATCGCAGTGTCAAGCCCCTGTGGCAACTCATAGGCAAATTGGGCCTGTGCTATCTCGAGTGCCTGCGTTAGGTCGGCATCAGTGCCATTGGGATTTCCCAGCAGCACGTTATCACGGACCGAAGAGGAAAACAGCGTTGCATCCTCGAAGGCCATGGCAATTAGCGTGCGCAGCTCTCCTCTGGTGAGGTCGCGAATGTCTACCCCATCAATCTTGATTGAGCCGCTAGTTACCTCATGCAGCCTGGTGGTGAGCGCCGTCATGGTGCTCTTGCCGCAGCCAGTGAGCCCGATAAGGGCGACAGATTCACCGGGTTCAATCCTGAGATTCACGCCGCGAAGTAGCGCCGGGGCATCCGGCGCCGCGTCGGGATAGCGAAACTCAACATTTTCGAATTCCAGCAGACCGCGCGGCTCTGCCACTTGCTTTGGATCTGCCGGGTCATTTATTTCATTCACCGAATCCATCACCTCGAAGAAGCGCTCCGTGGCGGTCTTAGCCTCGAGCGTGAAGGAGAGCAAGAACCCAAGGGATTCGGTCGGCCAGCGCAGCACCATGGCAGTTGCAAAAAAAGCAACCAGCGTTCCCACGCTCACTTCTCCCTGCGCCACCAACCAAACCCCAGCCAGCATCGAAAGACCCACGGCAACCTCTGGAATCAGAATCAGGTAGAGCCAGATGTTGGCGACCGTCCTGGCCTTTCGCATCTCGGTGGAGCGCAGCTCCGAGGCATCATCGGAGAACTGAGCCGCGGCGAAGCTGCCACGACCAAAGCTCTTTAGCACCCGAACACCGTGCACGGCCTCTTCGACTCTGGTAGCCAAATCGCCAGACTGGTCCTGACTCAATCGGGCAACGGTCTTGTACTTTCCTTCAAATAAGAAGCCGGCAATCCATATCGGAATGGTCGCCACAAAAAAGATCAGACCCAACCAGAAGTTGAAGGTGAAGAGAATCACGAGGCCAACAATGATCGTGATCAGATTTCCGGTGAAGAGAACCAGGCCGAAGCTGAGCCAACGGCGCAACAGTCCAAGGTCGGAAACAGCCCTTGAGAGCAGCTGTCCGCTGGGCCAGCGGTCATGAAAAGCAACTGGCAGATCCTGCAGCTTCTCGTATAGCGAGTTGCGCATAGACGCCTCAACAAAAGTTCCTGGGGTCAGCACCAACCAGCGACGAAGCAGCACAAATCCGGCCTCTAGAGTTCCCAAGAGCAAAATCAAACCAACGGCCGGGTAGAGCGCCGAGATGCCGCCGGCGACCAGTGAATTGACTAAATCCTGTAGCATCTGCGGGATTGCCAGAGCAAACATGTGTGCTCCAATGGCAGCAAAAATACCCAAAATCAGGCGCGGCAACGCCTTGCGCGCGTAAGGGAGAAGGCGCAGCAGGGTCTTGATGGTTCCGGCGTTTGAGGTAGACATTTATCGCTTTCGCTGCCTGAGTTAGGCAGCCCTACAGACTAACACTGCCAAGGGATGGAATCTAGTGGAAGAAGTGGCGCTCTCCGGTGAAGTACATGGTTACCCCGGCGGCGAGCGCCGCGGCAACAACTTCCTCATCCCGCACACTGCCACCAGGCTGCACGACAGCCTTGACGCCAGCATCCAGCAATACCTGCAGACCATCGGCAAATGGGAAAAACGCGTCAGAGGCGGCAACAGAGCCCGTGACTCGATCACCGGCGCGGCTAACGGCCAATCGACAGGAGTCGACTCGGTTTACCTGGCCCATGCCGATACCAACCGCGGCGCCATCCTTGGCGAGCAAAATAGCGTTGGACTTCACCGCCCGGCACGCCCGCCAGGCAAACTCCAAGTCAGCCAGTGTGGCTGGGTCTGCCGCCTCACCGGCAACCAGCTGCCAGCTAGCCGAAGAAAACTCGGCAAAACCATCTGGTTGCTGCGCGAGCAGCCCGCCAGAGACCTGGCGAATCTCGCGTTCTGGCAACGCATAGCCGCCTGGCAGCCTGAGGATTCTTAGGTTCTTTTTAGCCTTGAGAATCTCGACGGCTTCGGGCTCGTAGTCCGGAGCGGCAATGACCTCGGTGAAGACCTCCGCCACCTGCTTAGCCATCTGGGCAGTCACGGTTCTGTTCGCAGCAATCACGCCTCCGAAGGCGCTGACCGGATCGGTTTCGTGAGCAGCGGCATGGGCTGCAGCAATGTCTTCAGCCACCGCAATACCGCAGGGGTTGGCATGCTTGATGATTGCCACGGCAGGCTCAGTGAAGTCGTATGCGCTGCGCAGCGCGGCGTCAACGTCAACGTAGTTGTTGTATGACATCTCTTTGCCGGAGAGCTGCTCCGCGGCGGCAATGCCGGTGCCAGACCCGTCGGCAAATAGCGAGGCCGCCTGATGCGAATTCTCGCCGTAACGCAGATCGCCAACCTTCTCAAAGCTCATCGCCAATCGCTCACCACCTAGCTGACCAGCTAGCCAGCTGGAAACGGCGGCGTCGTAACTGGCGGTGTGACTGAAGGCCTCCAGTGCAAGCTGCTTACGCAGCTCCAAATCTGTGCCGCCATCCTGAACCGCGGCAATGACCTCACCGTAGCGAGCTGGGCTGACCACTATTGCGACGTTGGCATGGTTCTTAGCGCTGGCACGAACCATTGCCGGACCACCAATATCGATTTGCTCCACAGATTCCTCATAGGAAGCACCAGCGGCAACGGTTTGGACGAATGGATAGAGGTTCACAACCGCAAGCTCAAAGGGCAAAATACCCAGCTGGTCCAACTGCTCGCGGTGGCTCTCCAGCCTCATGTCGGCCAGGATGCCGCCATGGATTGCAGGGTGCAGCGTCTTTACTCGGCCATCGAGTGACTCTGGGAATCCGGTGACGGAGCTAACCTCGGCAACCTCTATGCCGGCAGCTGCAATCTGCTTTGCCGTCGATCCAGTGGAAACCAGTTGGACGCCGGCCTTGGAAAGCTCGGTGGCAAGTTCAATCAGACCCGTCTTGTCCGATACCGAAATCAGTGCCCTGCGAATTGCAACCTTTGTCACCGTGCTATTTCCTCCAATTTGATTTCAGCTTTAGCAATCTTTTCGATCACCGAAACTAGCTGCTCGCGCTCAATGCTCTTGATCTCCTCCTGCAGCTCCGACTCGGAGATGCCGGGACGGACTGGAATTTCGCGCTGGGAGACCACCGGTCCAGTGTCAACGCCAGCGTCGACGATGTGGATGGTGGCGCCAGTGGTTGATGCCCCGGCGGCCAAAGCGTCCCTAACTGCGTGTGCACCAGGAAAATTAGGAAGCAGCGATGGGTGCATGTTAATAATTCGAGGGTAGAACTCCGCTACAAAGCTTTCGGGCAGTACCTTCATGAAACCTGCCAGCAAAACCAGGTCGGGGTTCATGAACTTTACCTGCTCCGCAAGCGCCTGAGCCCACTCCTCGCGGCTGGAGAACTGCCCCGGTTCCACAACAAAGGTAGGGATACCGAAGAGTTCCGCATGCTCTAGACCCGAAGCAGGCTTGTCGCTACCAACCGCCAATACCCGCACCGGAAACATCGGGTTTTGGCATGCGTCCAAAAGTGCACGGAGATTGGAACCAGATCCAGAGATGAGAACAACGAGGGACAGCACCAGCAAAGTCTACTTTCGCTCTTGAGAAGACTGATAGGGACTCACCACAACCAGCGAGGCCACAAAGGCTGGGATCAGCACCTCTATGAAAATAACCGCTGCAAACATCAGGGCATCGACTCCAAGGAACTCAAACCGCCCTGGCCCAATGCTGCCGCTGGCAACAAGGCCGAGGGCAAGGGCGAGCAAAGCCGCGATGGTTGCAGAAACAAAAGAGAGCGCCAGCGCGGCCGAGAACCTGGTGGCATATTCCCAGCGCAGCTGATCGGTGAACTTGCGCACCAGAATCGTGGCGACAAAAGCTGTCACCACAGGAACTAAGGCAAAGAGAATGCCGCGGTCAAAGCCCCCGGTCGGTAGCGCCGCGAAGATTGGCAGCGCCGGCAATGGACCCAGTTGGCTTGCCAACGGGGAAACATAAGATCCGGTGCCGATGGCAAAGCCAACACCGGAGATCCAACTCGCGCCGTAGACAATCAAGTTGGGCAGTAGCGCCAGCTGGCCGATAGTCACCATGATTCCACCCAGCAGGCTAAGACCCAGACCCTGGTAGAGCCGCAATACCTCAAGCCAGCCAAATGAGAGCGCCAGCGCCATGAGAATTGCGGAAGCGAAGACCAGCATGACAATCACTGAGACGCCAATGCGAGTGGCTGGACCAAGCACGGTTCGAATGCTCCAGTGCAGTGATTGATGGAGCTTCGTCAGCCCGGCACGCAATGCGATTCGCTCCTTAGCCTCGTCGCCATTTGCTCCCGGGAATAGCTCGAAGCGATCCCCCCATAGCGAAGAGACGAATAGGAAGCTGCCAAAAAAGACTGCCGGAATGAATAGCGGCTCCCACTCACCAACAAAAACCGCATCATTAGCGATCAGTAGGGAAAGACCGTAGGAAGCGCCACCAAATGCCGCCGCACCACCGATCCAGGCTGGCCACAGTGACGAAGCTGCGCTTAGGCGGTAGCCGATTCGAATTGCCAAAAGCGCCATCACCAAAGTCATGCCCAGTGGCAAATAAGACATCGTGAAGGAATCGAAAACTACGCCGACAAGCTCACCGCTCTGCACCTGCAGCGGTACGCCAGTTGCCATAAGGAAGGCAAAACCGGCAACCTGCAACGTGGTGATCCAGGGGACGCTACCGTCACCTTCGATAAACCAGGCAAGGGTGAGCGGGGCAACAATCAGCCCCACCATCGAGGCGATGATAATCAGAGCCTGCAGCGCGGCTATCGCGAAGCTGAGCCCCCGATTCACATCTTTCCTAGAGGCTGTTGATGATTTCCCGCATCAAAGCTGCGGTCTCGGATGGAGTCTTACCAACCTTCACGCCAACGGCCTCGAAGGCTTCCTTCTTGGCCTGGGCGGTGCCGGCGCTGCCGGAAACAATCGCTCCTGCGTGGCCCATGGTCTTACCCTCTGGAGCGGTGAAGCCTGCAACGTAGGCAACCACTGGCTTGGTAACGTGCTCGGCGATGTAGGCGGCAGCCTTCTCCTCCGAGTCACCACCAATCTCACCAATCAGCACGATGGCCTTGGTCTCTGGGTCGTTCTCAAAGGCCTCGAGCGCATCGATGTGGGTGGTGCCAATTACTGGGTCACCACCGATTCCGATGCCGGTGGAGAAACCAATGTCCCTCAGCTCAAACATCATCTGGTAGGTCAGGGTTCCGCTCTTGGAAACCAGGCCGATTGGGCCCTTTCCGGTGATGTTCCATGGGGTAATTCCAGCGTTTGACTGCTCCGGAGAGATGATGCCTGGGCAGTTCGGTCCAATCAGGCGGGTCTTCTTGCCCTTCTCCACGTTGTAGGCCCAGGCTGCAGCCGAGTCGTGCACGGGAATGCCCTCAGTGATTGCCACGGCCAGAGGAATCTCTGCGTCAATGGCTTCCACGATTGCCGCCTTGGCAAATGCAGGTGGAACAAAGATGACGCTCACGTTGGCTCCGGTCTGAGCCATTGCCTCGGCAACGGTTCCAAAGACTGGAAGCGCCTTGCCGTCAACGTCGACAGTCTCTCCGGCCTTGCGTGGGTTCACGCCGCCGACGATGTTGCTGCCACCGGCGAGCATGCGCCTGGTGTGCTTCATGCCCTCGGCACCGGTCATGCCCTGAACGATGATCTTGGAATTGCTATCTAGGTAAATTGCCATCTCTCAAACCCCTACTTGCTAGCCAGCTCGGCTGCCTTGTCGGCGCCACCGTCCATGGTTTCCGCCAGCGATACCAGCGGGTGGTTGAATTCATTGAGGATCCTGCGTCCCTCGTCAACGTTGTTGCCATCAAGACGAACCACAAGTGGCTTGCTTGCCCTGTCACCAAGGGTGTTCAGCGCTCCCACGATTCCGTTGGCCACCGCGTCACACGCAGTGATACCACCGAAGACGTTTACGAACACGCTCTTTACCTGCGGGTCATTCAGAATCACATCTAGACCAGCGGCCATGACCTCAGCCGAGGCGCCACCACCGATGTCTAGGAAGTTAGCGGGCTTGACCCCACCGTGACGCTCGCCGGCGTAAGCAACGACGTCCAGGGTGGACATAACCAGTCCGGCACCGTTTCCGATAATGCCAACCTCGCCATCGAGCTTGACGTAGTTGAGATCCATCTCCTTGGCCTTAGCCTCGAGTGGGTCAAGCTGATCGCGCTCCATCTCCTCGCGCTCATGGCGGAACTCTGCGTTGTCATCCAGCGACACCTTGCCGTCCAGGGCAAGAATCTGACCGTCAGTGGTGAGGACCAGTGGATTTACCTCAACCAGGGTGGCGTCTTCCTTCACGAACACGTCGTAGAGCTTGACGAATACGTCCGACACTTGCTCAACGAGTTCACTTGGGAAGTTGGCAGCCTTGGCAATCTCAACGGCCTTTGCCTTGTCGATGCCCGAAACAGCAGACACCTCGACCTTGGCCAAGGCCTCTGGTCGCTCAACGGCTAGCTGCTCAATCTCCATTCCACCCTCAACGCTGCAAAGCGAGAGGAAGGTGCGGTTGGAGCGGTCCAGCAGAACCGAGAAATAAAACTCTTTATCAATCTGAGCACCCTGGGCGATCATCACGCGCTTGACCACGTGGCCCTTGATGTCTAGGCCGAGAATCTGCTCGGCCTTTTCCTTAGCCTCGCTCGGCGAGTGGGCGACCTTTACGCCTCCGGCCTTGCCTCGGCCACCGGTCTTAACCTGGGCCTTGACCACAACGGTGCCGCCAATGGCGGCTGCGGCCGCTTCGGCCTCGGCTGGGGTGTCGGCGATACGTCCCTGCAAAACTGGAACCCCGTAGGCTTCAAACAGGTCGCGTGCTTGATATTCAAATAGATCCACGATGAATTCGTTTCCTTGAGAAAGCGGACAACGGCACTAAGTCTAGCGAAGTGAAAAAGCTAAAGACCGCGCTACAGCTTGGTAATTGGTGCCATTTTCACCAGAAGCTTCTTGGTGGGGCCAGAATCAAAGCGAACCTCGGCAGTTTGGCGCGGTGGTGCACCTTGAACGCTGAAAACTGTGCCCTGACCAAATGCATCATGTTCGATTCGATCCCCCACCGCCAGCTCGAGGTCTTTATTGTCCCTGATTGTTTGCGCGGTGATCGCTCCCTGCCAATGAGTTCTGGGTGCAGTTGCGGCAATTGAGCGCTCGGTGCCGACGGTCTCAATTAGCTCCTGCGGAATATCTGCCAGGAACGCCGAAGGCGTGAAGCTCGCGGTGTTGCCAAACAGGGTGCGCTGTAGCGCGTGCGATAGCACCAGCTGCTTTCGAGCCCTGGTCATGCCCACATACATCAGCCGGCGCTCTTCCTGCAATCCGCCAGGTTCGTCGAAGGCACGCACGTGCGGCAGTGTTCCCTGTTCCAGTCCAATCATGAAGACCTGATCGAACTCGAGACCCTTGGCGGTGTGCAGCGTCATCAGGGAAAGGTTTCCAGACTCGTCATCAATCTCATCGGCCGCAGCCGCCAAAGTGACCTCGGCGAGGTAATCGGCAACCGTGCCCTCGGGGTACTGCGCTTGCCACTCATAAATCTGACCTGTAAGAGCATCCAGGTTCTCCAGCCTTGCCTCATCCTGAGGGTCTCGGCTGATTTCAAGCTCACCGCGGTAGCCGGATTTGATTAGCGCCTGTTTCAAAACATCTGCCGGGCCGTCCGTCTGGCTCATGGCATCCAACTCATTCATCAGCTGGGCAAACTGCTCGATTGAGGCACTGAGCTTCGGCCCTAGGCCGAGCTCACTGGCCTGCCCCATGGCCTGGCGCAGCGAGAGGTCATTGCTGCGCGCCAGTTGGGCAATTTTGGCCTCGGTCTTATCTCCGATGCCACGAGCCGGAACATTGATGATGCGCCTGATGGCCTCATCGTCTCGGTCGTTAGCAATCGCCGCCAAATAGGCAAGGGCATCCTTGATTTCTTTACGCTCAAAGAACTTCAGGCCACCAATCACAACATAGGGAATGCGCTGGACTTTCAGCTCATTTTCTAGCGACAGTGTGAGCGCATTGGTGCGATAGAGCACCGCCATGTCACGGTAGTTGACGCCGCTCTCATGCAGCCGCTTAATCTGGTCTACCACAAAGGCTGCCTCATTGCGCTCGTCGTAGGCCGTGAACAGGGTGATCTTTTCGCCAGCTCCGCTATCGGTCCAAAGGTTCTTTGGTGGTCGGTAGGGGTTCTGAGATATAACCGCGTTGGCAGCCGACAGGATGTTCTGCGTGCTGCGGTAGTTCTGCTCCAAGAGGATGGTCTCCGCGCCTGGAAAGTCCCGTTCAAACTCGGTGATGTTCCGGATGTCGGCGCCGCGGAAGGCATAGATGGACTGGTCCGAGTCTCCCACCACGGTTAGCTCTGCAGGTGGCACAACCTCGCCGGTGCGCTCATCGACGTTTGCGTAGTCCGCAGGAAGCGGCCTGGTTAG